>JAKMEW010000286.1 GCA_022425745.1 Rubripirellula sp. | reverse complement strand
GATTTGGCGAGCCAAGGTGGACAAGGATGAGCAGCGTCCGTGGGTTCAGTTTGAGTTGCCGAGTGCTCAAGTGATCAATCGAATTCGTGTCAGCAACAACCGCGAATATTTTTATGACACCGATTACTTGGACAGGAAACCGAACCTGCCTCGATATGAGTTCGATGTTGAAGTGCGTGGTGAAGACGGGCAATGGAAACCATGGACGGGAACCTGGGCGGTCAATGTCATGCTCAAGGAAAAGCATCCGGATCGGCAGCCAGTCTTACAGGAGGTTCAAAAGCTGATTGCACAATTAGGAGAACAAGGTCCACGGCCATCATTCGTGGGGCGTTTGATTGAGCCGTCAGTGACCCATGTGCTGTTACGAGGTAGTCCCGAGAGCCCACGGGATGAAGTCTATCCATCGGCACCCGTTGCGCTCAACGGTCAATTGGATTTAACCTCGGACACTTTAGGCCCAGAGCGTCGAAAGGTTTTCTCTCGGTGGGTGGTGTCTCCAGAGAATCCGCTAACCGCTCGCGTCGCGGTGAACCGAATTTGGCATCATGTATTTGGAGCGGGGCTTGTCACAACGGCGAGTGATTTTGGAAACGCTGGTGCGCCACCGACGCATCCTGAATTGTTGGATTGGTTGGCAAGTGAATTCCTTAATCCGGAAGCAGATCCCGCGAAGCCTTGGTCGGTGAAATCTTTGATTCGCCTATTGGTGACCTCCCAAGCTTTCCGGCAATCGAGTCAGCCCAACGATAGGGGGCTCGCAGTGGATGCGGCGTCTCAGTACCTATGGAGGTTTCCACCAAAGCGAGTTGAGGCTGAGGTGATTCGTGATGCAGTCTTGCAGGCCTCTGGCAACTTGGATGAGACCGTCGGAGGGCGAAGTTATCGAATTCACAACGAGAAGAAAACCTACGCTCAGTGGCAGGTGATCGATAATCACGGTCCCACAACCTGGCGCAGGATGATCTATCAGGAGAGAATGCGGCGCGTGGACGATCAGTTATTCACTGCCTTTGATTTCCCTGACTGCGGTCAGGTGCGGTCGCGCCGACCCGTTTCTACCACTCCATTACAGGCGCTCAATCTAATGAATAGCGAGTTTGTGATGGAGCAAGCTGCCGAAATTGCAAAGCGAGCAGCTCATCGTGCAGAGGAAGCTGGTGGTGATTCACTTGATCACTGCTTTGATCTTCTTCTCGGACGACAGCCGAGTGAAAGTGAGCGACAGGCGTGTGCCGAAATGAAAGACCTGACACTCGTTTGCAGGGCTTTGATCAATTCAAACGAATTCGCATTTTTGCCATAGGTGATCCCATGAAAAATCCAGAACACCTTTCAATGCACGGGCGACGCTTGCTCGATCGTCGCGGATTCCTCGGTACGGCTGGGCTATCTGCCGCTGGGCTAGGACTCTCTGCGATCCTTGATCGCGATGGCTTACTCGCATCGGAAGTGCAAACCGTCGGCGGAAAGGCTCCGATTCGTCCGATCATCGATCCGAATCAGCCTTACAAGAGTCGCCCTTCCCACTTTGCTGCAACTGCCAAGCAGGTTTTGGTGATCTACCTGCCCGGAGCGGTGAGCCATGTGGACACGTTCGACTATAAACCTGAGCTATTTCGTTTACACGGCAAAAAGCCACCAGGGCTTCCGGCGGTGACATTCGAGGGACCCAGTGGGAACATTGCCAAACCATTCTGGGATTTTAAGCCGCATGGCGAGACAGGGAAAATGGTCTCTGGGCTTTTGCCGAATCTTGCTCAGCACGTCGATGATTTCTGTTTCCTTCATTCAATGACGACCGATACCAGTGCCCACCCTCAGGGTGAGAACTTTATGAATACTGGATTCACGATGGAAGGATTTCCATCCTTTGGGTCTTGGGTCACCTATGCACTTGGTACCGAAAATCAGGAGCTGCCAGCATTTGTCGCAATCAATGACCCGAGAGGTCTTGCGCGAAGTGGTAAGAATAATTTCGGTAATGGGTTTTTGCCGGCCGCTTACCAAGGAACGGACTTCAACGCGAAGAACCCACCCAATCATCTTGTGAGACCTTCCTCACTGACCAGCATGGATGACCGGAGCACCATTGATTTACTTCAAAGACTCAATGCAAAGCATCTTGAGAGTTATCCCGGAGATGCCAATCTTGCTGGCCGAATTGCCAGCTACGAGCTCGCTGGGAAAATGCAAATGTCCGTTCCTGAAGTGATGGATCTATCGGATGAGACAGAAGCGACCCTTCAATCCTATGGTGTTGAAGGTGGGTCAGAATTGCGGGGCGAATATGCCAAGAATTGTATTCTCGCGAGGCGACTGATTGAAAAGGGCGTTAGGGTGGTGCAATTGTTTAATGGCAGTGATCCATCGGGTGGGAATGGGGTGACGAATTGGGATTCCCACTCTAACTTGCTCAACACTCATGCGATGCAGGCCGAGATTATGGATCAGCCAACTGCGGCTTTGATCGCTGACATGAAACAGAGAGGGTTGTTGGATCATACTCTGGTCGTTTGGGCAACGGAGTTCGGTCGAATGCCATTCCTTCAGGCCAACGGTACTGGGCGAGATCATAACCCAAATGCGTTTACCTGCTTCCTCACTGGAGCGGGAGTGAAGAAGGGGGTGAGCCACGGTAAGAGCGATGAGTTTGGTTTCAAGGCCGAAGAGGATCCTGTCTCGGTTTACGACTTCAACGCAACCTTACTACACCTGATGGGATTGGATCACGAGCGTTTGACGTTCTATCACAACGGCTTAGAACGAAGATTGACGAATGTTCATGGGCACGTTGTCGAGGATGTCCTGGCGTAGCGGTGTGTGCCGCTTCTGTGTTCGGTTGCAATCTCTAGTTAGATCAATTCTGCGATCGGAGCGCCCTCGGACATTAGCATGTGGGGGCGGCCTGTTTGGTCATGAATCATCATTTGCGGGTCGATGTTAAGTTGTCGGTATAGTGTCGCGGCAACATCGGCGAAGGAGATAGGCCGCTCGGTGACACGACCCGCTTCTCGATCCGTTTCGCCGATGACCAATCCTTCGGGCAGGCCACCACCTGCCATCATCGCCATCGAAGCATTCGGCCAGTGGTCGCGTCCCCCCTTTTCGTTCACCTTCGGAGTGCGTCCGAATTCACCCCACGCTAGGACCGTGGTGGTTTCTAGCAGACCCCTCGCATCGAGATCATTGATCAAGGCATGAAAACCAAAGTCAAATAGTGGACCAAGATTTCGCATTCTTTCATTATTGTTTGAGTGTGTGTCAAAATCGCTGAGGGATAGACTGACGACACGGACGCCCGCCTCGATCAGCCTTCGTGCAAGCATCAACTTTAAGATTGCATCAGGACCTTCGCTGGTCACGGTCTGGGTGCCGCTGTAGTTCACCGGTGGCGTGTAGTTGGCAATGACTTTTGGATCTTCGCTCCGAAGATTCATCGCCTCGGAGAATTTTCCGGACGTTAGAACCCGAAATGCTTGTTCGTGAAATTGATCCATGGCAATCATTGAGCCCGATGGATCGAGTGAGCGATCGAAGCGATCGAGACTTTGCAGTAGATCAAGTCTTTGGTTGACACGTTTTGCGGGTAGGTTCGGGTTCAGTCGTAGTTCGGTTTTGTGACCGGCACCGAGTCGCTGGAGTTCACCCTTCATAGCCGGTTCCAGTTCGCGGTGCCAAAGGTGTGAAATATCAGGACGAAATGGCTTGCTTTTGATACCCAAGAATCCGGGTCGGGCGCTGTTTCTTACCAGTGGCCGCCCCTGCATCAAGTCAATGAAGGGGGGAACGGTATCTTGCGGACTGGATTTAAGGTGTTTGACCACGCAGCCGATCGCAGGACGACCGCCAATCGACTGCAGGGCTTTCTCGTGATAACCGGATTGGCATTGGAAGGCGTGGTGTTTTCCATCTGATCCGACAAGAGACCGAATGAAAACCAAACGGTCCGCGATCTTTGCACATTGAGGCATAAGCTCAGTGAGTTCGATGCCGGGGACGGTTGTGCGAATCGGGGCGAAAGGGCTTCTTACTTCACTCGGAGCATTGGGCTTGGGATCGATGAGATCCATTTGTGGCGGGCCACCATCGAGGTGAATCAGGATTAACGATTTTGCGCGTTTCGCGTCACCAATCCCTTCACCACCAAGAGTTTCGTTAGCGAGTAAAAATGGCAGATTGATCCCTGTAATTGCCGAAGAACCAGCCGACAAGAAAGTTCGGCGAGACAAACCGTTACAGTTCGCAAATCGATTTCCAAATTCAAACTGAATCATCAGGTTTCCTCTCGTAATCAATCAGGTGAATCGAGTCATTGGATTTGGTTCGTGTTCGTCCCGTGCTGCAATCGCTTTTGATCACTCGTCGAAGGTTAGCCGAGCCGTCATTGTTGTCTGATCAGCCGTTACTCGTTCATCAACCAAGGGCTTCTAGCATTCTTGGTGATTTCTGCATCGAGTTCGGTCATGCGTTGCTTGAGTCTTTCCACGATCTTTGGATGCTCTTCAGCGACGTTTTTTGTTTCACTCAGGTCGGACTTAAGATTGAAGAGCATGGTTTGCGGTTTGCTCGCTTGTTGTTTGGCATTCCTGTTTTGCCGAGGTTTTTTTACGAGTAGTTTCCAATCCCCTTGCCGTAGTCCCTCGAGTTGTCCTTGAGAGGTGTAGTGAAGGAACTCCTCTCGAAGAGATTGGGCTGTCTTTCCCATCCAAAGATCTGAGACATCCAGACCATCGATCTTATGATCACTCGGTAACGGTGCCTGAGTGATTGCTGCGATGGTAGGCAGTACGTCAATGGTCCCCGTGAGTTGTTCGCATACGGTTCCGGCGGGGATACCGGGGCCTCGTATCAGGCATGGCACTCGTTGCCCGCCCTCGAAAGTGGTGCCTTTCCCATCACGCAGCACACCAGCAGATCCTCCGTGGTGCTTGAATGGGAGCCACGGGCCGTTATCAGTGGTGTAGATGACGTAGGTGTTTTCGGTCAACTTCAAGCGATCGAGAGTGTCAAGTAATCTCCCCACTTCGTGATCAATGTGCTCGATCACATTGATGTACGCGTTCAACGGATTTGGGTCACGAACGTCGTCTGGAACATAGAGCGGAATGTGTGGCATTGAGTGTGGGAGGTAGACGAAGAACGGTTTGTCTTGATGCGTTTCAACAAAGTCAATTGCTGCTTGGGTGTAGCGGCGAGTGACCGTGCGTTGATCGACTGGCAGTTCAACGATCTTCTCATCCTTAATCAATGGTGTTGTCCATTTGGTGAGTGTCGATTCAGGATCGTTCCACAGGATATCCATTCCGTCGGGACCACCCTTAGGCTTCCCTTTGTTGTCGGGGTGGTTCATGTCATTGGAGTAGGGGATTCCCAAGTAGGTGTCAAATCCGTTGGACGTTGGGAGTACTTCGGGTTGATGTCCGAGATGCCATTTCCCGAAACAGGCCGTGGAGTAACCTTGTCCTTTGAGGTGATCCGCGATGGTGTGTTCCGATGGATTAAGTCCTTTTTTGGAGGTCGGGAAGAGAACGTGCTGATGCATACCAACACGTTTCGGGTAGCAACCGGTGAGCAAAGCCGCGCGTGAGGGTGTGCATACCGGTGATGCCACCATGAAGCTGGTAAACTTTCGACCCTCTTCAGCGAGTCGGTCAATATTCGGCGTTTTGATGGTTTCGGAGCCAAAGCTGCCGAGATCACCGTAGCCTTGGTCGTCAGCAAAAATGATGATGAAGTTAGGTGGCTCTGCAGCAGCGGTGACACAGGATGCAAGTAGGACGAGCAGCAGGGGCATAGCCTTGGCGAGCATGGGATCCTTCCGAATTCCGGATTGAATGAATGAATAGGTCATGCAGTGTAAATGAATGAACGAGTCATGCAGTGTAACAGTAACGGTGGCTGCTTGCCTGATGGATGGACGTCCTTCCATGCGGATCCATGCCCACGGCGATTGAGTGGGCTGCCGTCGGTCGGGGGGATTCTTGGTAGCTCTGCTGTTTGCGAATTTCTGCTCGTTGAGGTCCGGCAAAATCGGTATAGGTGCACGCAATCATGGTAAGTTTTTCCGGTCAAGACGGTCGAGCTGAGTCCAAGTGTCTTAGCACTTCGAAAAAAACGATTTTTCGAACGGCATTACGCACGTCGACTGAATAGTTAACCTATGCGGGCTGCGAAATTTGAAAGATGTTGGTGGATTTACAAGACTAATGATCCACCAGCTTTCAGTTGCCCAAGCGAACTCATCTTTTCATTATTGACTTGCACGGATCGCGAAGAGTCTCTCACGGATTGGTGGCTAATCGATAACGCGAATCAACCACAAGACGATATGACTACTCGTTCTCAGCGTGATACAGCTCCTTTCACTACCGGCCGCAAAAATCGACCCGATGATTCTCGAAGGGCATCGTTTGCTCGCCAACTCATGAATCTCTTTGCACGTTAATCGGACACCTTTTCTAGGCGTCGTCGAATTCGAACGGTCGAAAGTCTCGAGCAACGAGTTGTGCTCGATGGTCACGGCGGCCACGACCACGGTTTGATGGATGTGTTGTTTGCACCTGGAACGCCTGATGAGTATCGGGAGCAGCGTTTGCAGCAGATGCCTGAAGAAGGGTCAATTGCACCGGGTGAATTTGCCGCATTTCAGTTTGATGATAGTCAGCGTTGGGGTGGAACCACGACTGATGGTGGCGGTTTGGGGCAAGGGGATGGAACGACGATCACCTGGAGCATTGTTCCCGATGGAACATCGATTCATGGCTACAACGGCGAGGCTGCCGCTCCAAGTTTGCTGAGATCGAGTTTGGATGCCATTTACGGAAATATTTCTACTTGGCTGCCGCTATTCGAGCGATCATTTGAACGGATCAGTGAGCTGTCCGGGATCAATTATGTGTACGAACCCAACGACGATGGTGCAGCCTGGACCAGCTCATCACTTCCTGGTGGGCAGACGGGAGTTCGAGGAGATGTGAGGATCTCGGGGCATAACATTGATGGTGGTGGCCGTGTGCTCGCCTACAACTTCTTTCCGAACATCTCCGACATGGTGATCGATACGTCTGATCTGGTCGGTTCGAATCCTTTCTTTGGAAATACCGGTGGCGACTCGATCCGTCTTCGCAACATGCTGATGCATGAGGCGGGGCATGGATTGGGAATCAATCACGTCGAATCCAATAACGCTTCGTTCTTGATGGAGCCATCCATCAATACCAGTTTCGACGGTCCGCAGTTTGACGATGTTTTGGCAATTCATCGCGGCTACGGTGATGTCAATGAACTCGCAGGCAACGACACGCCTAGTACCGCTACGAATCTTGGCACGTTGCTTAGTGATCAGCCGATCGTTGTCGGCGCTGATGCAACGGGAACGGTGGTGTCATCATTTGACGTGAATTTTGTCAGTATCGACGATGCATCGGATGTGGACTTTTTCCAGTTCACGGTGACCAGCAGTTCGTCTTTGACTGTTTCACTCGATCCTTTGGGGCCGACTTACAACCAAGGAGCCCAGAACGGTTCCCAAGCACCATTTAATGCGATGGCTCAAAGTGATCTCGCTTTGTCGATCTACGATCAAAATGGCGCCACGATTCTTGCCTCCGCTAATATCAACGGAATTGGGCTAGGTGAGAATGTTACGGACCTAACTTTGTCATCGGCGGGCACATATTACGCACGTATTTCCGGCGCTCAATCAGCCGCACAGATGTATCAACTGCAGGTCACTGCTTCCACGGTTGTCGTGGAACCTGGTGTGACGATCTCTGAAACCGATGGGTTCACCGAAGTGGTGGAAGGGGGCGCCAACGACTGGTACACCGTGGTGCTGGATTCTCGACCTTCAGGAAATGTGACCATTTCACTTAATGCAGGACCACAGGTAACTACAAACCCTGCAAATAGTCTTGTTTTCACTCCCTCTAATTGGAACCAACCCCAGACAGTTATCGTTTCTGCGGTGGATGATGCTGTATACGAGGGTAACCATTTTGAAACGATTACTCATACAGCTTTTGGTGCGGAATATGAAGGTTTCGTTGCTGGCAGTGTGACGGTATCGATCATTGACGACGAGCAACCCAATGATCCGCCGATTGCGATCAATGACAGCGTTTCGACTCTCGCCGGATTGCCAGTTGGAATCAATCTCATCGCTAACGACATTGATGACGATGGTTTCTTGGACGGAGCCAGTGTGAACATCGTTTCTAGCCCGCTAAATGGTCAGGTGGTGAGCAACGGTGATGGAACGGTTGTTTACACACCGATGCCTAGTTTCATTGGGTCGGATCAGTTTGCCTATGTGGTAAGCGATGATGATGGTGCGGTCTCCAATGTTGCTACCGTGATGGTTCAGGTCACCGATGGTCAGGTGATTTTTGCGGATAGCTTTGAAGGGAATGCGGACGCTTGGGTGCAGGATAGCCAAGGGGATTGGTTCCTTTCGACTCAGCGTGCTACCGATGGGCAGTTCTCGCTTGAGGTTGACGGGAGAGCGTTTGATGCGTCGGTTGAATTATTGAATGGAATTGATATCAGTGGATACTCATCTGCATTGTTGACGTTTGATTGGTTGATCGAACGTGGCTTCGATACCGGCGAATATTTATCTCTCGATGTATCCGGTGACGGTGGTTTGAGTTGGACATTGGATATTCTTCAGTTACGAGGTAATGAGTCCGAAGAAGATGTCTGGAATCCCGGGTACGCGGCGGGTGTTAGCACACAGGCCGATTTGAGCGACTGGATTGGAAGCACCTCCCTTAAAGTTCGTTTCCGCAGTACCGTTAGCGGATCGCGGGAGGATGCGAATGTTGATAACGTCAGACTTTGGGCGACCGGTACCGGCAACCCGAATAATCCACCCGTTGCAGTCGATGATAATGGATCCGGTTTTTCCACCGACGAGGACAACGCATTCTTCCTCGAAAATATTCTGGCTAACGACAGTGATCCAGATCTGGAAGATGTTGTCACGATTCAGGGTGTGAATTCGTCGTCGCTGATTGGTAACTTGAACGATCTCGGGAACGGTGATTTCCAGTACGATCCTGCTGGACGATTCAATTATCTCGCGGTAGGTGAAACCGCAACGGATTCGTTCTCTTACACAATCACCGACGGACGTGGACGTTCGGATACCGCAACCGTGACGATTCTTATGAACGGGGTGAATGACACACCGGTTGCTAGTAATGATTCCGGCTTCGGTTTCACGACAGCTTTTGAAACGTCATTCACCACACCGAGCGTCCTTGGTAATGATACTGATCCCGATGCAAGTGATTCATTGAGCGTGCTATCGGTTGATAGCCAGTCACTCTCTGGAACACTTATCAATAATGGGGACGGCACGTTCTTCTACACCCCACCAGTTGGTTTCTCAGGTGTTGAGTCATTCACCTATACCGTATCCGATGGTAATGGAGGCCAAGACACAGGAGTTGTCAGTATTACGGTAGGAAACCCTAATTCTGCTCCGTCAGCAAATGACGATTTCGCATCAACTTTCGTCGGGACAGCCACGACCATCGACTTGCTCGCCAACGATTCGGACGCTGATGGTTTTTTGGTCGGTTCGACAGTGGCCATTATTGGACAGCCATCTAACGGTTTTGTGACGAATCATGCCGATGGGACTGTAACCTACAATCCACTTCCCGGATTTGTTGGTACCGACACGTTTACCTATACCGTTCGGGATGACGATGGGACAGAGTCAAATACAGCGACCGTGACGGTGATCGTGAATGATGCTCCTGCAGACCAGGTGCTATTCGAAGACAGCTTTGAAGGGAATGCGGATGCTTGGATTCAGGATAGCCAAGGGGATTGGTTCCTTTCCACGCAGCGTTCGACGGATGGGTTCTTCTCGTTGGAGGTAGATGGTCGAGCAAGTGATGCGTACGTGGAGCTTGTTGAGGGAATTAACATCAGTGGTTATTCCACCGTCACACTAAGTTTTGACTGGTTCATTGAGCGAGGGTTTGACCGAGGCGAATACCTTTCGTTGGATATTTCGGGCGACGGTGGTTTGAGTTGGACTCGAGATGTCCGAGTCCTACAGGGTAATGTGAGTCGAGAGAATGTTTGGAATCCGGGTTATGGGCCGGGTGAAAGTACCCAAGTAGATCTTGGGTCTTGGTTTGGAAGTACGGATCTGAAGATTCGGTTCCGCAGTTCGGTCAGCAGTTCTCGTGAAGATGCCAACGTTGATAACGTAAAAGTGATTGGCTCCAATCCGATTGCTGCTCCCTTCAGCGTCGAAACGGGAGCCAGCGTAACGGGTGCATCC
>JAKMEW010000285.1 GCA_022425745.1 Rubripirellula sp. | reverse complement strand
AAGCTGCTGCTGCATCTGTGAAGCAACGTCTTGATTTTCCTTGATAACGTTCTTGCTTTCGGATGGATCTGTCTTGAGATTGTAAAGTTGGTACTGACTGACTTGACGACCTTGCAGTCGAAGCCCGGTATTTCTGGTGCGTTTTGAGTCATGGCGGAGTAGTTTCCAATCGCCTACTCGAAAACCATAATTTCCTCCCTGCCCATTATCTTGTTGGATCAGGTGGTCACGACCCTTGGCACCAAACTTTCCGAGCAAAACATCAAGAAGAACGAAGCAATCGAGGCAAGCATCGTCTGGTATTGATGCGTCTGCAAGAGCCGCACAACTCGCGGCGAGATCAATCGTGCAAACCATCGCATCGGATACGCCGGGTGATATATGCCCTGGCCAGTACGTGATAAAGGGTGTCCTCGTGCCACCTTCATAGACGTTGTACTTTCCGCCCTGGTAGGGTCCAGCCGGCTGGTGCGATCCCTGTTTCTCGATGGCATCATCTTTGTATCCATCGTCCATAACAGGACCGTTGTCACTGCAAAATACAACAAGTGTATTTTCTGCAAGATTGAGTCGTTCGAGTGTTTTGGTTAATTCACCCACGCACCAATCAAGTTCAGCAATCGCATCACCTCGTGGGCCAAGAGTGGTTGAGCCCTGGAATCTTTCATGAACAACGCGTGGCACATGTAAGTCGTGAGAGGAGAAAAAGAGAAAGAATGGATTCTCTTGGTTCGCTTCCATCCATTCAATAGATTGTTCGACCCACTTATCCGAGAGATCTTCGTCGCGAAAACGAGCGGCGTGCCCGCCAGTGTAAAAGCCGATGCGACTGATTCCATTATGAATGGTGGAGTTGTGGCCGTGAGACCAATCCATCTTGAGTGTTTCACGATGCGTTATTCCCGTGGGGTGATCATCGCTGGGTTTCTTTTTTCCTACCCAGAGAGGATCTTTAGGGTCAAGGTTTAGAACACGATGATTCTCGACGTACACTTGTGGAACGCGGTCATTGGTTGTTGGAAGTAAGAAGCAGCGATCGAAACCAATTTCAAGCGGTCCGGGTTTTAGTGAGCCGTTCCAGTCAGGTTCCTCCGTGCCGAGTCCCAAGTGCCATTTCCCGATGACGGCTGTTTTGTATCCAACAGATTGCAGTAATGAGGCAATCGTTGTTGTGCCTTCCTGAATCAATGCCGGGCTGTTCGGTGGAGCTATGCCAGTCCCTTTCTTCCGAAAAGCGTAAGTTCCCGTTAAGAACGAATAGCGAGTCGGAGTGCAAGTGGAAGCACTGCAATATCCACTTGTAAATCTCTGGCCTTGTTGCGCGAGACGGTCAATGTTCGGTGTTTTTAGTGAAGTCGCGCCATAGCAAGATAAGTCTCCAAAGCCCAAGTCATCAGCCATGACAACGACGATATTTGGGGGGCGTTCAGCGGACAATAATTCCGCGCTCGATAGTAGCAGTACGATGGCTAGCGACGTAATGAAGTGTTTTAGGATCATTTAATTGATAATGCTGATGGTTCGGGGACGGTACAGAAGCAGGGTCGGCAAAAACTCTGGAAGAGGGATCTAGAATTCGTTAGCGACCGGTTAATTTTATTATGCTTGACTATCGCATTGTCTCGGCTCATCACGAATACGTCAAATCACGCGTTAGCAAATCTGGAAGCGAATCAACACCGCTAGATTGCATCAACGTTCGCGGAGCTTTGGCTGAGGTTTGGTTGGTAACGCCATGGAAGTGATACCCAGAAGGAGCTTCCTGTTCCAAGTTCACTTTCAAAGTCGACGGTGCCGCCCAACAGCACCGCGATTTCTTTGACGATTGATAGTCCCAGTCCCGTTCCCGCAAACTCACGAGTGAGGCCTTCGCCGTCGAGCACTTTTCTGCTTTGGCGAAACTTCTGGAAAATAATGGGCTGGTCCTCTTCTGCAATTCCCACTCCTGTATCGCGCACAAATAGTTGGAAACGTCCGTCCTTGAGGTCTGAGACTTCGACGGTGATCATTCCACCTTCCGGAGTGAACTTAATTGCGTTGCTCAGCAGGTTATTCACGATCTGTCCGAGCTTATTTGGATCTTGCCTCACTGAAGGGAGGTCGCTCGGTATCTCAAAGGAGACTGAAATATTTTTGTCTTCAGAGAGTGAATGGAGCATGTCGCACTGGGCTGAAATGAGACGCTTCAAGTCGAACTCAGTACATTTTACCTCCATCTTGCCCGCTTCCACCTTTGCAAGGTCAAGAATGTCATTGATCATTTCCAACAGAAGGCGTCCGCTTTTCTGAATGTTCGATGCGTAACGACGTTGTTTGTCGGTTAACGCATCAATCCCCTGTAAAACCTCAGAAAAGCCAATGATACTGTTCAATGGAGTCCTGAGTTCGTGACTCATGTTGGCTAGAAAATCACTCTTTAGGCGATTGGCTTCATAGAGCTGGAGATTCAATTGTGCGAGTTGATCCACGCGGGCGTCGAGTTCGGTGTTGACATGTTCAATCTCTGTTTGCGTTTCGGTCATGTGCCGCAGCATTCGATTGAACGCGTCCGCTAATTCGCGGAATTCATCTTCTGTTTCGATGGCGGCTCGAAGATTCGTATTCCCGTGTGTAATGGCGTCACTGACGTCTCGCAGATGGTACATGGGGTAGAGCACGAGGTATCGCACGATCGCATGAAGTACAAATAAAGTGACCGCGACAATTAGCATTCCCAGAGCGACGACGATTGCGCGAATTGCGGTTGTCTGGTCATGAGTCTGCTTATAGGGCATCGTGACTTTAAAGACCCTGAATGGGAATTGTGATGCCAACTGAAATGGATCAGCATTGGGGTCGATTGTTAATGATTCAGGCGAGTGATGGCATGCCATGCATTCGAGCGTGAAAAAAATCGGCGTGTAGTAGATGTATCGTCCATCTACCGGCCCTTCTTCGGAATACAGAGGCGATGCAAGGCTGGGCCCAATTTGGCTCATGGGTTCATTTTCAGCCAAGTCCAGTGGTCGGCTTACATCGGGGCGGTCGACTTTGATGCGGTCGGCGAGCCGTGATCGGTAATCCTGTCGAAGTTTTTCAAGCAAAGAGACTTCACTAGGATCATCAGTAAACTGCGATGGCAATTGCTCGAATCTTTTGCCGTTATCCAAAGCCAGAATCTCGTACTCCGTCGCAGCGTCGAGATTGTCGTCGAGTAGCACCTCACGCAGCGCGCTTAGTGTTTCCCTTTTGGATTCGACTTGATCATCATCGTGACCGCTTGACCACGTTGCGTCAGAGTGAATCCTTAGGACTTCGGCAGCGCTGAAGTCACGCGCCCGCGTGCGAGTGGTGTTCTTGACGAGTTCACGCCCAAGTTTTTCCACGACAAGGAACGCACCAAACATCAAGATCATCAGTGCGGACCCAAAGAACAAGAGGCATTTGCGTTCCAAGCTCATCGACGCGAATAGTCTTGGTATGAAACGCAGCATTGAAATTGTTCTGACGGTTTGGTGTTGGGAGAAGAACCCGAGGTTGCTTCGTCGATTCTCCCGTATTTTGCAGTTCGTGAATCATAACGATTTCCACATCTGTCGGAAATATTTACTTTGCGTTTGTTCACGCTTGATAAGTTGATATTCGAGTTTCATTTCTCCTTGAATCCCGAGGTGGGTCAATTCGTACTCAATAACGCACCTGTTTTTGCACGGTAACGTATTTGGTTGATTGAATCTGGTTGACCGTATCTGGTTGACTGGCATTAATCATACCAACAGGGAATAGGCTCCGTTTTAACGGTAAAAAGAGATTCATATGACGAGTCAAAAACCATCCGGTGTGCGGCTGATGCACTATGATCCGACATGGCCACAGGAATATGCCCAAACCCGAAGTAGTCTCCTACATGCATGCGAGGGATGGCTCTCAGAGGTTGAGCATATCGGTAGCACCTCGATTCCCGGTTTGATCGCACAGCCCACCATCGACATACTCGCAGGAGTCTGTAGCCACCAAGAAATGGAGGAAGTGAGGCCTCGGATTGAGGGACTTAATTTCTCCGGTCTAAAATCGCAGGCATCCGTAGATCCGTCTTATGTTCTGACCAAACCGCGGAGACTATTAGAAGGTCAGTCAGAGCCGACTCATCGCGTTTTTCTGACAATGATTGATTCGCCATTTTGGCAGCATGCGATGATTGTTCGTGATTATCTGCGATCTTCAGCTGAAGATGCCTTGAAGTATGAAGAGGTGAAGATGCTACACTGGAAACGGAGTGGTGGTGATCGAAAGCAATACGAGCTCGCGAAGTCAGCGTACCTGACACACTTAGCGGATCAGGTGCGGGCAGGTGGTCAGTATCCACCTCCAAGTGAATGAGTTTTTTGGCGGGTCTCAATCTTGTAAGATTGCCAGATGGAATCTGGTCAACCGTTTGATTGGTGAATACATCCTAGTACCCAATGATGTCCGTGGATTCTGAGAACATAAATTTAAACGGCTCAAGCGATCAACCAATTGAAGCAGAATTGGTCGTAAGCAATTCGGGTCCCGTTAGAAATTTTGATTCAGGGCGTGCTGCGGCAACTGGCATCCAGAATCGTTGGGCAGTCCTCGCCATACTCTTTTTGGTGACCGGTGTTCTCGGTTTACCGCTGTTGTGGCTTTGCAAGGCGTTCACTACGGCTGAGCGAATCTTTTGGGCCGTGACTGTATCACTCTATACCGCTGGCCTTGTCTGGGTGGTCGCCAAGATCTGTTGGTGGAGTATCCGGCAGATTCAAGGTTTTTAATGACTGTTTGTCGTCATTAATTTGCCTTGCTGGGATCTATCCCCATCAACGCTACTTTGTCAGTATTGATTTCCAGTGATCAATTTGATTTCGAACTTGAGTAGGAGCGGTCGATCCATAGCTGACAAAGGCCGCAACGGCATTTTGTGTTCCCAAGCACTCATAAACACTCTCGTCTAGTTCCGGTGCATGTTCTTTGAGGGCTTCAAGGGGGAGATCTTTTAGTGGAACCTTTCTTTCCATCGCAGCGCCCACAATTGCACCCACTAAGTGATGGGCTCGACGTTGAGGCATTCCTTTTTTAATCATCCATTCCATCAGTGTGGTTGCATCGAGATAGCCTTCTTCGAGTCGGCTGGCGATGGATTCATGTTGCAGTTGGCTACCTTCGACAATTGGGGTAGCAATATCGAGCATCGCAAAGATGGTGTCGAATGAATCAAACAGTGGCGGTTTGTCTTCTTGCAGGTCTCGGTTGTAAGCCATCGGTAGATTTTTGACCAACAGCATGAGGGTTTGCAGGTTACCCATGACTCTCGCAGATTTACCACGGCTCAGTTCCAAAGCATCAGGATTAACCTTTTGCGGCATGATGCTGCTGCCGGTACAGAATGTCTGTGGAAGTTTGATGAAATTAAACTCCACCGTCGACCAAAGAATCCATTCCTCGGCCCATCCGCTCAGGTGAGAAGCAATAACGGAAAGAACGAATGCCGTCTCCATCATGAAATCACGATCGGAGCTGGTGTCGAGGCTGTTGGCTGTCACACTCTGAAAATTCAGTTTTTCCGCAGTTCGGCTGCGATCGATTGGTAAGGTTGTTCCTGCGACTGCAGCAACGCCCAGGCTGCATCGATTGACTCGTTTTCTACAGTCCGCAACTCGCTCACGATCACGAGCAAATTTTTCGATGTAAGCAAGCCAGTAATGCGATGCGAGGACAGGCTGTGCGCGTTGAAGATGCGTGTAGGCCGGTAGGAT
>JAKMEW010000277.1 GCA_022425745.1 Rubripirellula sp. | reverse complement strand
TTTATCAAGCATGCATGTCGATGATGTAATCGCATCCAGATGGTCTAACCCACCTGCCTAAGCGGAGTCTGTGAAGTTGGACTCCGCTTTACCTGGAGCTGACGGATTGGTCGCAGTCAACGCCCTTCGATGGACGTCGATTGCCTACCAATTCAATGCCAGCCCCTTAACTACCTTCAACTCGGGCCTTCACTCGCGATCAAGTTGATCGCCGGGTGATTACTTATTGCTAATGGAGCCGCTATTGGCGGTCTTCATCGACTGGTCGAGATACTGCATCACGCCCTTGGTCATGTCGAGCGATTCGTCATGGTAAACGATGTTCTTCATGACACCACGAATGACGGATTCACCATTGGCAAGATCCATGTCTTCGCTGTTGTAACGAAGCACAAGATTGATCTTGTAGTGGTTCGCGAGGAATTTGACACCATCGGCGATCAGCTTGTAGTTCTGGAAGTAAATCTTTGCCTCTGCATCGGCTAACTCTTTTCGAGTGCGAGCCATGTCGAGACGTAGTTTTGATTCCATCGATGCTACGAGCTCCTCTTGAGCTGCGTACTCGGCTGAACCGACCTTGAACGCCTTGAGCTGCTCGGCAGCCTGCTTGAGTTCTTCTCGCTTCGCTTGAAGCTGAGCGTCGTATGCCTTTAGGTCCGATTCCACTTTCTCAACCTGAGCCTTGATGCCCGGGTGATTCTTGAAAATGTGTGCTACGTCGACCACCGCGATGCGATGAGCCGCTTCCTGAGCATTCGCGAAGCTTGGGGCCAAAAAGGTTAGTGATACAATGGCCAGAAATAGGGCCTTCTTACCAAAAAGTCGCACGTCCGCTCTCCTTGCGTTATGGGTGCGCGTTGAATCCCGATGCATGTGCTGTTGGGGGCTGAGTGAACGGAGCAGTCGACACACAGCTCCCCTTATCACTCAAGATGTTCGATTCAATTCGAGACATCACATCGATGGGGATTGTGTCACCACGGCGTGAAGGCGTAAAGATTAAAAATTTGTGACCGTCAGCTCTCCGCAGCGGCTCGGATCCTCTCTCGATGTTGGCGTTTTTGCCGCTTTTTTGCGGCTAAACGCATCAGTGGAGTAGCCACGACACCATTTCTCCGCGGCTGGTCGTCAGAATACCAACCAGAAGTTTGGTAATAGTTTCTCAGTTTTTTTGAACGAGGCTGCCAAGTGCACCCTGAAGTCTTTGAGTTCAAGACCTGAACTCAGGGGACTGTTGGTTGTTGCGAGGTTCGTTCAGCGGTATTTCGTTGGCTTACTGCTGACTGTTGGCTTACTGCTGACTGTTGGCTTACTGGGCGGGGCGTTTCCCTAGTTCGACGGAAATCTCCATGGATTCACCACTGCGAACTACGGATAGCTTGGCCGGTTTGCCGGGAGATTGTGTTCTCACCCAATCAATCACATCCGACGACTGTGAAACTTCGCGTGCTGCGATTTTTCGAATTTGGTCTCCAACCTGCACTCCCGCGGTCTTTGCCGGACCATCCTCGCTGATCGCCGCAACGATAACCTTTCCATCGGAATCCTGCAGGCTGATCCCAAGAAAAGCCGTCATCTGGCGACGAATTTCCACTCGTCGATTGGTCTCAGAAAACTCGGGACGCTTTTCCCGAGTCGCTAGGTTCACAGCGACATCTGAAACGATGTCCGTAATTCGATTCAATCCATCAAAATTGATTTTGTCAAAGTCATCGCTGGGTCGGTGGTAATCGTTGTGAATACCGGTAAAGAAAAACAAGACTGGGATTCCAACCTCATTGAAGGATTGGTGGTCGCTCGGTCCATAGCCGCTGCTCATTTTGAATAACTGAAAAGGCTCTTCCTGCTCCGCATTGAAATTTTCAATCAACGCATCAAAGTCTTTACCAGACCCCGTCCCATAAACGGTTAGTTCGTTGTCATTGAGTCTGCCGACCATATCGAGGTTGATCATGCTTACCGTGCTTTTGAGCGGGAATCTTGGTTGCTTTACATAATGCTTGCTGCCAAGTAATCCCCGCTCCTCAGCCGAAAATCCGATGAACACCACGCGGCGGCGGTTTTCTTTGCTAGCGAGGCGGGGTGTTAGTTGTTCAGCAATGGAAAGCATTGCAACGGTGCCGCTAGCGTTGTCGTCTGCACCGTTGTGAACCGCGATAGTTCCGGGAGCCAGTGAGCCATTGCCACCCATTCCAACGTGATCGTAATGAGCGCCAATGATGAGCGTTTGGTCAGCGAGTTCCCCACGGCCTTCGAGATAGCCCAATACATTGTGGGTTTCGGTGTTTAGCGGTTCGATACCGACCGATAGTGATGCCCGTGTGTCAGCGAGGCTGAGACTTGAAGGCTGACCTGTCTCGTCAATTTTCGCTTCCAGTTCAACGAGTGAGGTATCGGACGAGTCACGGATCCATTGATCGACAACGTCGCGACCCACGGACACAATTGGGATGGTTTCTTGGTCAGGCCGACGTCTCCCGGCCTCGGACATGCCAAGGACTCCCCGTTCAGCTTCGGCTTGCTCCTTAATAAGCGAGGCGATCGCAGCGTTAATCCCAGCGATGCTGGCTCGGAGTTGCTTTCTGCGACCACCGCTGAGGATTGGTAGTGATTCAAGTTGTCGGTTGATTTCGGCGAGACGATCTTTTTCCCGTTGTCTTTCCTCTTCGATCTGCTTGATGGATGCTTGGACGCTGTCCGGGTCGTTGACGATCACCAATGCTGCGGCGCCGTGGTCCACGGCATTTTTAATTTTGGTGTTGAATAATGCGTGGCGAGTGTTCTGGGTTCCATTGAAGCGACTGTCGCTGTCATTGCGTTGCGGTTCTTTGCGAAGCACGATGACCACCGCTCCCTCAGTCTGGATTCCTTCATAATCATCATACTGAAGGTCTTCGGCGGTGATACCGTAACCTGCGAAAACCAAAGGTCCTGTCTGTTTCGCAATCGACGCACCGATCGCGAGTGGGCCGAAGCCATTGTTCAGATCCCAGCGATTGGCTGTTTTGCCGCTGGATTGATTCTTGACTTCAATGAAATTGTTTTCATTGTTTGTTGCTTGGGCACCGAGCAGAACTTCAAAAGGTTGCTTGGGCGATCCATCCCATGCCTCCGTGTTCAAGCCGATCTCTTTCATTCGCTTGACGAGGTAGTCCGCAGCGACATTCACACCCTCATCTCCAACTCCGCGACCACGAAGTTCATCGCTGGCGAGGTACTCCATATCCGCTTTTAGTTGTTTTTGCTGGGCTGATAGGTTTTGCTTGTCTTGCGCAACGCTTGAGCCAGCTAACGAAGCCAAGCAAAGAATCGCAAGGAACCCGAGTCGCAAAGATAGCGTTGGTAGATGGTGCGACGTGTCGCTGAGTCTATTCAGATCACCGTAGGGTGCAACGCATTGGGATCGGCAGGTTGGGGTCTGGGAAACGGATCTTCTTGGTCGCGATTGCATCGGTGGTGTCCGAATAGAAAAAGCAGCAGATGAAAAAAAAGCCGGTAAACTCAAAAGGTGTTTTGAGTCACCGGCAGTATAGAGCTTTTGGAAGGATGTTTGTGAGCACCGAATCTGCTCTGTGCTCTCTTTTGGCAGAGCTGATCTAAGTGGTCGCTTGCTCACCTCGCTTGACAAGCCACAGAAGAATCGGGCTCGCAATAAATATCGAGCTGTACGTACCAACGACCACTCCGACCACCAACGCAAATGCGAAGGCGTGAATCCCCTCTCCACCGAAGCAGTAGAGTAGGATTACCACGATCAAAGTCGTGATCGATGTTAGTAAAGTTCGGCTGAGTGTTTGGTTGATGCTGGAGTTGATCATGTCGGCGGTGAGTTTCGTCGCCTTACCTTTGGTTTCTCGGATCCGGTCGAACACGACGATCGTATCGTTGAGGGAGTAACCGATGATGGTCAAAATTGCTGCGACGACAGTCAAGCTGATCTTAAATGGATCGATCAGCAAAAATCCGAGCGCGTCGGCTAACCAGTAACTAACCGCAATTGCTCCAAGGGTGATCAAGACGTCGTGAATCAAAGCGGCAACGGCGGCGAAACCGTAAATCACTCGTTGGAATCGGAACCAAATGTAGCCGATGATGCTGAGGATACTTGCGAAGAGTGCTCCGAATGCACGACCGATCATGTCACCCGCAACACGGGATCCGACCGAACTGCTACTAACCCAGACCGGATCTTGGTTCATGCGATTACGCATCGCAGTGATGACCGCTTGGGTTTGGTTCTCATCGAGCGGAAGCTCAATACTCCACTTTGTGAAACGCAGTTGCGAACCTGAGGTCCATTCTCCGTACTGGGCGTCTTCGTCTTCGGTGAGAGGAACGGGGGTCACGTTAATCACGCGATCGGTAAGACTTTGGCCCGCATCGCCAGCTGCCAGCACAAGAGTGTCCTTGAGGGTTCCTTCGCTGATGGCTGCACCCTGTTGCGAATCACCGGCAGCTTGACCCGCGACTCCCACCTGAACCTCAATTTTGGTGAGTGCCGCTGCAGCGGGCTCTGAGTCGGATTCAGCTGCAGCGTTGACCTCGGTATCCTCGTCAGCGGCTTCCTCCTGAGACTCTGCTGCGTCTTGGTTCGCGTCATTTTCGTCTTGCGAAATTGCCGAAACCAACAGCACGCCGTTGTCAGAGTTGTCGATTGACGACTGTGTTTCTGCTGCAGGTTCAGCGTTATCTTCTGCTGATTCGTCTGCGGTGGTTCCGTCTGCACTTGGGGATGGAGCACTGGACGTCTTATCCCCAGTTGTACCGAAAGCGAGGTCGTAAGTGACCAAGCTAACTGCGTCGGAACTTTCAAATGCTCGACCCACGGCGGCTTTGAGATCGTCAACGCGTCGGAATGACGAGTCCACTTTGTAGATCGTGTTATCCTCGGCACCCTCCATTGCAACGTTATTAACGGTGTAAGGTAATTCCTCGGCGTCGGTTCGAGCCTTATCAACTTCTTCTTGGCTGACAAAATTATTAGCAATTAGCGCTGTTGCGAGGTCGGAACCTTCAACCTTGGCGGAGTTCATTGCTTCCGAGAGTTGGTCTTCAGTGAGTTTTCCTTCATCCACTAAGATCTCACCGATCGGTTTGGTCATTTCCGCTTTGACGATACTGCGGATTTCATCCGTCGTCATTGCGCGGTCGAGCCGGAACTGAACCGATGATCCGCCCGCAAAGTCGATATCCAAGATGCCTCGTCCTCGGACGCTGAGTGATGCGATGCCGATCAGAATAAGTATCGCAGAGGCGGTAAGCGTCAGCTTGCCAAGTCCCATGAAGTCGACATTGCCATCTCGGGTAAGTGCAGCACGAATACCGTTCACTCCGTCGGTCATTTTCAGTGAGAGGCATCGGAAACGCTCGGACACATCAAAGATGGTTCGCGAGACGTAGATCGCGGTGAACATCGAAAATAGAATACCGAGAATCAACGTGACGGCGAAGCCACGGATTTGATCCGTACCAATCGCGTAGAGGACGATTGCGGTGATGAGTGTTGTTAAGTTTGCATCGACGATCGTGATGGTGGCTTTGGAGAAACCATTCCGAATCGCCATCCGGTCGGCCGCGCCTTTCTTCAGTTCCTCGCGAATTCTTTCAAAGATCAGCACGTTCGCGTCAACCGACATACCGACGGTGAGTACCAATCCAGCAAGGCCTGGCAAGGTCAATGGCTGATTGATCAGCACCATGGTGGCGAGAATCATTGCAAGGTTAAGTAGTAGTGCGAAGCAGGCTACCAAGCCCGAGAATCGATAATAAACGAGGATGAACACGAGGACTAAAGCAAGGGAGCCAATGATTGCCGTGACGCCTTTTTGGATGGTGTCTGCACCCAGCGTTGCGTCAATCGTATTCTCAGCGATCGGCTGCTTTGTCAGAGCTGCTGGTAGAGCCCCTGCTTTCAGGATCTGCACCAAACGGTCGACCTCTTCACGGGTGAATCGGCCAGTGATGCGACCTTCTTTCTTGATCGGCGACTGAATGTTCGGTGCGGATAAGAGGTCATCGTCAAGAACGATCCCAAGTTGTGAAGTTGCATTACCCTTGGGGGCGTTGGTGGTGGTGAGCACCAAAAAGTTGCTCGAACCGCTATCGGTCAAGGTAAACGCGACGGCGGGGGCACCATTTTGATCAAAAACGCTTGCCGCGAATGCGAGGTCTTCACCGGTGACGTTGTCCGCATCATTGGGCTCGACAATCATCAGCGTCTCAATACCACCAAGACCCTGCTGGTCAATCCACTCGGCGGTTAGCGATTCCGAGTCTCGAATTCCCGGTGGTACTGCGATGATTTCGCCCGTATTCGGATTACGTGTCAATGCAGACCCGACATTGAATCGCATTGGTCCAGGGATCATCGACCCGTCTTCGGCAAGCACAAGTTCGCGGTCAACATTTGCCCAAAAAGCAATGGTGTCGCCATTCGCGTCAACAACGTTTTCAGAGGTTCGGATACCACTGTTGGCTGAAGCTGCTTGCTCTCTAGCTGCGTTGATCTGTGGGCCATGCTGTCGCTCGTTAGCAACGATCGCAAATCGCAGTACCCCTGCTTCCTCGATCAAGCTCTTGATTCGATCGATCTCCTGCTGATTCACCTCAGGAATGATGATTTCGATCTGTGACTGTCCGTAGGGACGGATTTGAATTTCTTGCGTACCACTGGGATTGATACGACGAGTGAGAGGTTCAAGTAGGTCTTCTGAAGTGATTGCCGCTCCACTCTCTGCCTCAGCTTCAACCGTTTTACTGGAATCCACCTCGTAAACCAGGATTGTTCCGCCGCTGAGGTCAACGCCAAGGCCGGGGCGTCGATTTGCGAGAACGGCGAAGCTGACTGTGATCGCAAGCAGCACCCAACCGAATCGCGTTCCGTAGGTTGGCATTCGCAACTTTTTGGCGAAGTAACCCCCCAGGAAAAACGGAACGATGAGAACCGCAGTCGCGATAATCACCGCGAGGTACTGCCCCCCAGAGATGCTACTACCAACCGCTCCAGCACCCGTGCGTGCCTGAGC
>JAKMEW010000214.1 GCA_022425745.1 Rubripirellula sp. | reverse complement strand
ATGCCAAACTATTTGACACGATAACCGAGCAATTGTTGCAGGCATACTGCAGATCGCCTTGAAGCCGGTTTCTTTAAGCGGTCCGGTCCCTGCTCAGTTCCCTGCTCAGTTCCCTGCTCAAACCAATCCGTCTCCTCTCTGTTTATCAACACGAAATATCAATCTGGCGAACGCAATCAAGTAGATGAGTGAAGTCGGTGGAGAATCGGTCGCAAATAACGAGCGGTAGGGCTATCTTCGTTTTCAGCGATCGCCGATGGCGGCCCCATCCCAAGAATATTTCCTCCGCCCACTCCACCAACAGGCCCCAAATCAATCACCCAATCACAACTCGCGAGAACATCAAATTGATGCTCAATCACGATTACCGTGTTCCCTGCATCAACCAGCCCATGGAGCACCTCGATCAATCGACGAACATCCGCGAAATGCAGGCCAGTCGTCGGTTCATCAAGAAGATAAAGAGTTTTGCCCGTCGCACGTTTTGCGAGCTCAGTTCCCAACTTGATTCTTTGAGCCTCACCGCCGCTGAGCGTTGTGCTCGATTGTCCAAGTTTGATGTACCCGAGCCCCACCTTTTGCAGTGCCAAAAGCAAGCGATGCACCTTCGGGATATTGTTGAACACTTCGGCAGCATCATCAATCGAAAGATGGAGGACATCCGCGATGCTCAGGCCCTTGAAGCGAACAAGCAATGTCTGCCGGTTGAACCGCTTGCCACCGCATCTGGTGCAAGTAACGAATAGATCCGACAGGAAGTTCATTTCAATCTTTTCGGCACCATGCCCCTTGCAAAGCTCACACTGCCCCGACTTTGAATTAAAACTGAATCTAGCCGCAGTAAACCCCATCGCTTTCGCCTCGCGTGTGGCGGCAAACACCTTGCGAATTTCGTCGAGCACTCCGGAATAGGTCGCCGGACAACTTCGTGGACTTCGACCGATTGGGGATTGATCAATCGGCACTAGTTTATCGATCAACTCTGCACCCGAGAGTTTTTGATAGTCCCCCGGTACCTTCCCCTTAAGCCCCAGTGATGCAGCAAGGGCAGGGTACAGCGTGTCATTAATCAACGTACTTTTTCCGGAGCCCGAAACCCCACTCACCCCAATCATGGAACCAAGCGGAAATTCTGCTTTAACACTCTTGAGGTTATGCTGCGTCGCACCGCTGAGAACGATTCTTGGGGCCGAAGCAGCACCAGGATTCTCTCGGAGCTTGGCAACCGTTTCCTCACCACGCAAATATAAACCGGTTACGCTCTCCGGATCATTCTCCACCTCCTGTGGCGTACCTTGACTGATCAAACGTCCGCCATGCTCACCAGCCCCGGGACCGATATCAACGACAAAATCAGCTTCTCGAATCGTCGCTTCATCATGTTCCACCACCACCACCGTATTGCCGCTCTCCTGCAAGGAACGGATTGTGCGAATCAGCCGGTCATGATCACTCGGATGCAAACCGATCGACGGCTCATCAAGGACATAGCACACACCAACCAATCCACTACCGAGACTAGTTGCAAGACGCACTCTTTGTAGCTCCCCGCCGCTGAGCGTATCGGCTGATCTTGCCAACGTTAGGTAGGGAACCCCCACTTGAATCAAATAATCGAGGCGACGCAGTACCTCGCGGCTTATCGGTTCAGCAACCGCTCTGTCAGTCTGTCCGAGACGTTCCTCCAACCCCGAAAACCACCGCTTCGCATCGTCAAGTGAATGTGCGACAAGCTTGTCGATGGAGATTCCATCCACGGTGACCGACAATGCTGTTGGACCGAGTCGACCACCACCGCATGCGTTACACTCCGCTTCTGTTTCCGAGTCACGCCCGAGTCCATCACAGGAGGGGCAAGCTCCGTAGGGGCTGTTAAAGCTGAACGTTCGCGGCTCGATTTCATCAAAGCTCTGCCCGCAATGCACGCAGGCCATCAGAGTACTGAAGAGATGCTCCTCGGCTACACTGCCACTGGCCTGATTGCCGGAAACGGTAGATCCGCTCCCGCTGTCGAGCAATGCCGCCATCACACCTTTACCAAGTCGAAGAGCAAGATGTACTGATTCGATCAGGCGTGATTCAATGCCTTCACGGATGACCAACCGGTCCACCACTGCCTCGATGGTATGCAACTTTCTCGGAGCCAATTCCGGAACGTCCTCCAGAAGATAGATTTCCCCATCAACCCGAACGCGGATCAGTCCGGCTTTCCGAATCTCCTCAAAGACTTCACGATGAGAACCACGGCGACCACGTATCATCGGAGCAAGAAGCACGACCCGAGCCCCGTCAGGTAGCACCGTGAACCGCTCGACAATCTTCTCGCTCGACTGCTTGGCTATCGTTGAACCACAACTCGCGCAGTGCGGAACGCCAATCCGCGCGTAAAGCACTCGAAGGTAGTCATAAATTTCCGTAACCGTTGCCACCGTGCTCCGCGCATGGTTACTGCCCGGTTTCTGATCGATCGCCAAAGTGGGCGCTAGCCCATCAATCGAAATAACATCCGGCCGTGGCATTTGGTCAAGAAACTGTCTCGCGTAGGCTGAGAGGCTATCGATGTATTGCCGTTGCCCTTCCGCATAGAGCGTGTCAAACGCGAGTGAACTCTTCCCGCTACCGGAGACACCCGAAATGACCGTCAATGCGTCCCGAGGAAGATCGAGATCGATCGACTTCAAGTTGTGGACGCAGGCACCTCGGATGCGTATTTTTTCACCAGCCGTCTCACTCGGCGCCTGCTGAGGACCTGTGGGTACGTGGCCAGAATCGGAGGAAAGCCGTTTGCTGGCCTTTGGTTTCTGTTTCTGCTTTTTCGAGGCATTCAAGTTGTTTACGGCTTTGTCGCTTGGGGACTCTGATGCTTTCAGGAACCGGCCGATTTCTCTGTCTAGCTCGCGTAGACGCGACTCCGACGGCTTTAACACGATCCGTGTGGGCGGGCAGGATCATGCCTGCTAAACTCCACACACGGTAAAGGAATGACAACCTCTTGAAAATCAGCCTTCGCCATTCACTGCAATTTGGGAAGCAATTTGGGAAGCAATGTGGACGCATTCAACGACGAGCCCATCATTGATTTGAGACGTTACGACGACCGAGAACACCTTCTTTTGGCAAGTTTCGCAACGCACAGTCGTGATTCTCTTGGCCGCATCCACCCAGAACAAGATCACTCCTATCGCGGCCCATACGCACGGGACCGTGACCGGATTCTACACAGCAGTGCCTTTCGTCGGTTGAGTGGAAAGATGCAGGTATTCACTGGCGAAATGGGTATTTATCACCGCACGCGTTTAACTCACACATTCGAAGTCTCGTCAGTTGCACGCACAATTTCTCGAGTACTCCGACTTAACGAAGATTTAACAGAAGCATTGGCGTTGATGCACGACATCGGACACCCGCCCTATGGGCACTGCGGTGAAGATGTACTTGATGAATGCCTTGCGGATGTCGGAGGCTTTTCGCATAACCAGTTCGCCCTAGTGATTGTGCAGCAACTTGAAAAAAGATACCAAGCATTCGACGGACTCAACCTTTGCCGAGAGACCCTCGGAGGGCAGGACATCCGCGCGAACAAGAAGGCAGCGTCAGTCGGACGCTCACCTGGATTAGAAATACAAGTCGTCGATGCAGCAGACTCCATCGCCTATGACGCGCATGATGTAGACGATGCTCTACAACTCGGACTTCTCTCTATCGAGCAATTGGCGGATCTATCGATCATTCGACGCGCACTCGATGCGATTAACCATGCGAATGGCTCAGTCCCCAAGCAGCAGGTCAGGCAACTCCTCGTTCATGAACTGATTGATCTGCAAGTCAGCGATCTGATCAACCAGAATGGCGAGTTGCTGTTACCGCTCCAAGGCCGCTCAAGCGAGGATCTCTCCGAAGCAGGTCTACGTCTTCATCACAGTCCCGTTCTCGAAGCGGAACGAAACGAGCTAGAACGGTTTCTTTTCGATGCCGTTTACCGGCACGAGCGTCTGATCCCGGTCCGGGAGGCAGCCGGCAAACGACTCTTAGTTCTCTTTGAAAAGTTAGTCGCAAATCCCGAAAGATTACCGATGCGTTTTCGGCAACGCGCCGATCATTTTTCACCGGCGATCGCAACAGGAGAATACCTCGCGGGCATGACCGACAATTTTTGCGACCGTCAATTCCAACAGATCACGAGTCTGGCGAGTGGCCCACTGGCCGATTGGTGAAAAACGCCGGTTGGTGAAAAACGCCGGTTGGTGAGAAACGCCATCCCAACCTCCGGATCCACAACTGTGCCCAAGAAGTTTTCGGTAGAAACCCCTATCGATACTGTTCGTGGCAGGAGTCACATCGCTGCCTGATCTTAGCGACGCCCTGACGCACCGCATCATAGTCATCGCGTCCCAATGCTTTGACAACCGAGGTGGACTGTTCTGTCATCGCGTCACTCAGACCGGTGTAATCTTCATCGTCGGCCTCATCCATTCCTTCCTGAACGAGCACTTCACCGACCACTGACAACAGTTCCGCATTCCTTTTGATGCTATCGCCTTCGTCTTTATACGTTTTCTCATCACGCACACTATCTTCGAGCTTCTCAACGAGAAGTTCTAAGTATTCCATCAGGGGAGAGCGATCGACGATTGAGGACCAATCGTTGGCAGCCTCAGCATCACGGCCGCTAATTCCCCCACCCGAGACAAGATCTTCGAGGTCGACTTTTCGCAGCTTTGCTTCGTTATAAACCTGCGTCGAACCGGCCTTACAGTTGTAGGCAGTCCTCGCAATAAGATCGCGGGCGGCTGGAGCGTCTTTCTTCCAGCGAATCTCTCCGCTGTAATCTGCGATCACTGCGAAGAGGGTTGCGAGAACGGACAAGTCCAATCGTGCCTCGAGGTAGCCACCGCCGTTGAAGGAGGCGGGAGTACTGACAACCGTGTCGTAGTGAAGACGAATTCTCTTCACCTCGTCCTCGATCGATGCTGGAGTGATCAATTTGTCCCAACTGCCGCCTCCACCGGAATCACCGCTACCGTTATCCGTCGATGCGGCCATCTGCTGCGAGGCTGCCTGTTTTTCCCTTGCTCGCATCTTTGCGAGATCAGGGGGCCCACTGCGGAACGCATCCTCGAGCTTATCAAAGAAGACCCCGGCACCCTCGCCGGCCTTAAACTGCGGTCGGGGCGCCCGTCTTTCATCCGCCACGCCCCAACCGGCCACCAAAATCGCAACCACCAAAAACGGCAGCCTTTTCTTTACAAAGTGACCAATGGGCATCGATAAAATCCTTGGGAAAAACTCGTTTAACGCGTGTTACAGTCAGTCGTTTTCCGACTGCCACACCAACGTAATACTATAGCACGCTAACGAACAGATCGCACCGCGATCCGGCTAGAGGAGCATTGAGCGACCCTCCGAGCCTACTTAGATTCCGTCTCCGCGGATGTTTGGATCGTATCCTTGAGCGTTTGTTTCACATCGCTACCGGATGCAACTGCGGCAGGCTGAATCATTCGCTGTTCCCTCTCACCTAACTCATGATTGAGGATCTCGAGAAGCGTTTGCAGGAAGACCACAACCATCGGGCCAACCAAGATCCCTATCGGGCCAAACACCTTTACTCCCCCCAGCACGCTAAGCAGTGCAAAGAGTGGATGCATCGTCGAACGGCCATGAAGAACGTACATCTTGATCACATTATCGATCGAAGAAACGATCGTGGCTCCATAGACCGCAAGAAAAATTGCACCTCCCCACTTCTGGTCAATAGCACCGAGATAGGTAGCACACGGCACCCAAACTGCAGCGGCGCCAAGAAACGGAACCAACGCCATCAAGCTGGTAATGAGAAACAGGAAAATCACCGAGTTGAAGCCTAGAAAATAAAATGCGATCGACGCCAAAACGCCTTGTCCCAGCGCACTCGCGATACTCGCCAGCACGACCGCTCGACTTGTCTTTTCAAACTCCAACAACAACCGCTCTTCATACCGGTCATCGAGCGGACTGAGACGCATTAAGGTGCGAATCATTGACGCTCCATCATGCAAAAAAAAGTAGATCGCAATCACTAACACCATTAATCCCAGCACCGCTTCCACTAGAAAACTACCCGTCGCGCTGGTGAACGTCACGAAGCGAGGTTGCAACGATTGCCTTGCTCGCGTTAACACGCTCTTAAAATCTTCGGCACTGGGGTTGGCAAACAGCCTAACCTGACTCAAAAACGTCCCTCCAAGGAATTCTCGCATCCAAGCTCGGATAGCTGCTGACGCAATCACACTCTTACGATGAAACGCTTCCTCACCACGAATGCGTTCAACCAGAAGCGTGTGTTCTGCTAACGCCATCACCTCTTCTTCACTTAGTATCTCCTCGGTGGAACGTAACGCTGCACTGGCAGCATTGTCAGCCTCTATCGCAACTTGCTCATCATCGGTTGCGGATACCACCCCTAAACCTTCCGAAAGTTTTTTGTTGTCCGCTGTCTCGGCATGAACTGCCTGCTGTCGCTCACCCAAAGGCTCAGAGTTGTCTTGTGCCGTTGGGATCGCTTGCGACTTAACCGCTGCGAGAAGGTCGTTCAGCCGATTTTCCGCATTAACTGCCGCCGGTTCAGCACTCACCTCACCCTTTTCTTCCAGACGCAGGAATTGCATCAACATCAGCGCCTCACGAACCTGTCCCTCAGCAGCATTTTGCTCGCTGCCCAAATCGCGATCATCGAGTTCACCAAGCTGATCTGCTAATTGATCCAATCTGCGGAATTGCTCCGGATGCAATAGTGACACCCCGAGCTGTTCTCGTCCTCTCTGCAATGCGCCGGTTAAATCCTCGAAGTTCACGTGGCTGACCATCGAGGTGAATTGGCCGGCTGCAACCGAAAGAACCGCGATGATCGGCATTAGGACGACCGAGAGAATCAGGCTGCTCGTCGCAAGACAAGCAAGTCGACTACGATTGCCGAGTCGATGGAGAATCCACTGATGAACGGGTCGAAAGAGAACAACTAACAGAACCGCCAAAAAAAGCGGCACAAAAAAACCAGCCATCACGCGGTAAAAAAGGACCCCGACCGCGACAATTCCCAGGATCAACATTGTGATTGATAGCAATCGAGCCATTGTGGGTATGGACTGCATCAAACCGGGCTTCTCGCCGGAGACCGCCGCGTTCGGATCGCCAGCAGATCGCTTTTCGGAACAATCGTCTGTCGTCGCCGACACTCCTGTCACCGCTGCACCCGAGTCGCCATTGGTGGGCTCGGGCGATTGAGAGTTTTCCGCTTCCCCTGATTGCTCGCTCACTACAGACCGTTTCCCGATAAGAGAAGAATCGAAGTCCAGACCGCATCGTATGGTGTCCAGGAAATAGCGAGTATGACAGGTTCAAACACTGCGGTCTTTAACCACAATGGTCACATCGCCTCACCCAGACATCAACAAAACGGGCCACGTCATCACAACACGTGGATTCGATAACCATCACTTTAGCCGTGCAAGTCGGCGGGTTTTCCAGTATGGTTCGCTTCGCAGTATAACCATTCGAATGAATGACCCAAACTCCGATTGAAGATGTTCACCGTACTCTCGCCTGTTTGATGCGTCTCGTAAAACGCTCGAGCTACTAACCGAATGAAATCCACTCTAAAACGCATCATCAAGACGACGATTTTTGTGGCGGTGGTCGTTGGACTTCTCTATTCGCTGCAAAAAGCTTCGGTGCAGTGGGAAACCCAAACCCGGGTTATCCAAACTTCGCTTGACGAAATTGACCAAGCGATTAGCAACGCCACAGAGAATCGTGAACGTGAGCAATTGGAGAGCAGACGGCGAGAGTTGCAGCAGAACCTTCCCACCTTGGTGAATTTAAACTGGAAAAACCTCGTACTCGCTGCCGTCACCTATGCTTTTGGGCTTTTACCCGCTGGGGTTCTTCTTCACCTTGCAGTGACTAGCTTGGGGCATCGTCCGAACCTCTCCCTTTCGATCGCGGCACAATTACTGGGGCATGTTGGCAAGTATGTTCCCGGCAAGGCACTCGTGGTGATTTTACGAGCGGGCACCCTCGCACGTTCCGGTGTCCCCCCACGAGACGCTACCGTGAGTATTTTCATGGAGACTTTAATGATGATGGCGGTCGGCGGAGCAATCTCCACTCTCGTGGTCATCTGGCTTCCTCTACCGAGCTGGATCATCGGCTTGTCCCTGCTCGCTGCAATCGCTTCAAGCGTACCCACGTTTCCACCTATCATGAATTGGTTAAGCAAAAAGGTAGTGAAAGGAAAACAGCCGGCTACGTTCAAACAAGCAATTCACTCCAACGATGAATTGCAACCATCCCAAAACCAAAAGACGATGGTTGATGAGCGAGAAAGTTCTCGTTGGCGTTTATTCTTCACGGGGTGGATTCTTCAGCTTTCCACTTGGGTTCTGATCGGTTTATCGTTCACATTGGTGATCGTCTCGATTCCCACCAGCGCCCCACTCCCCAGTCCGGTCCAACTCTATGCGATCTCGACCGCCGCTATCAGTTTGGCGGTTGTAACAGGTTTCGCTTCACTTTTACCCGGTGGTGCGGGCGTCCGCGAACTCGTCCTAGCCACAGTTCTTGGTATTATGCTCAGCCCCGCACACGGCCTGCTCGCTGCAATCCTTGTTCGACTCGTTCACCTTTCGGTCGAAGCATCGTGCGCGGGCCTATCTTGGCTATGGCTGCGGAGCCGTTCGCTTTGATCGAAACAATCAAAGCTCAACGCATCGACAAACACTGATTGATAGGTCTTCGAGAAGTCTTACTGGTTTCAAGCAAGTATCAGTGACACGCAACGAGTGACCCTGAAACACTTGCCCTCTGCGCAACTCACGTTATCGATAGTAGGTACATCACGATTAGCGATTACTTGCAAACGAGATCACGGGAATCAAAACACAACGCCACTTATCGAAAAAACCGGGCATGAAACACAGCTGGTGGCTGAGCATGCTGGGCCACCTAATACTCTTATCAATCTTCGCATTTGTGACCTTCACAGACCCTCGCGACACTGCATTTCCGACGGTGGTCGTTTCCAGTCAAACAACAAAACCATCCGTCTTAACAACTGAGAGGTTTCGATTTGAACCTCCCAAGGTGGAATCACAGCGGGAAACTTCAGTACCAAAATCCGTTCTCCTCACGTCAACGCTTGCGTTCAATACGGCAGTCTCCCCCGCAACTTTTCAAGACGACCTTCGACAAATT
>JAKMEW010000327.1 GCA_022425745.1 Rubripirellula sp. | reverse complement strand
ATAGGTAGGTTTGCATAACAGCAGATCTTTAATCTCTTTTGGAAAAGCTTCATGGATGATTCTGGCTACCAATTTTTTCTGCAGGCAATCCAAACGCCGAGTCCCTCGGGCTACGAGCAGCAGATCCAGGTACTCGTTGCCGAGTACCTCGAGGGCTATGCGGAATCATCCAGAGTCGATGTACATGGTAATTACATCGCGACCGCTGGCGATGTAGGCGGCCCACGTCTGATGCTCGCCGGTCATTGTGACCAGATTGGAATGCTCGTTTCGCACATTGACGATGAAGGCTTTGTCTACGCTCAGACCATCGGAGGTTGGGATCCCCAGCAGTTGATAGGTCAGTCCATGACCATTTGGACCGACAACGGTCCGCTACCCGCTGCGATTAGCCGTAAGCCGATCCATCTGTTGACAACTGAGGAGCGAGGAAGAGTGGTTCGCCTCGACGAGCTTTGGCTCGATATCGGAGCCGTCAACGGTGAGGCGGCAAGGGAGAAGATTCGAATCGGGGACCCCATTACGCTTGATCTGAGGATGCGACGGCTGTTGGGAAGTTTGGTCTCCGGTCCCGGCATGGACAATAAATCGGGAATGTGGACCGTGGTGGAAGCGTTAAAGCGTGCGGTGGCTTCACCGCTTCAATGCCATTTACATAGTGTCTCGACGGTGCAGGAAGAGATTGGGCTGCGTGGAGCCAAGACGGCCTCGGGTAGTATCGATCCTCAGGTTGCAATCGCCGTTGATGTGACTCATGCATCGGATTGCCCAACAATTAGCAAGCAAACTCAAGGAGATCTTCGCGTTGGGGGAGGCCCGGTGATCTTTCGCGGACCAAACATCAATCCCGTGGTCGCAGATCGCTTGATCGTCCTCGCTGAGGAAAATAATCTGCCATATCAACTTGCAGCCATTGGTCGAGCGACCCCGAACGACGCCAATGTGATGCAATTGCATGGAGGAGGCGTGGCGACGGGCCTAGTTGCGATTCCAAATCGCTACATGCATTCAGCGGTGGAAGTGATCTCAACGGAGGACTTAGATGTGGCCGCTGAGCTGCTTTCCAAATTTGCTCAAGCACTCTCCGCCTCCGACGATTTCACGCCACGTGTGAAGAAGGTTTGAACAGGACCATTCGTCTGATCAAGCCCAAGCGGCGGGGTTGATTCGGAAGACTGCGATGTGAGAATGCAGATGCGGAGCGTTCACGCAAAACACGTAGGTTCTGTGCCACAAGCCTTCGCTATCATATTGAGGAGAAACTGGGGTTGTCGATATCCAGAAAATCCCAGCCTTCGAGCTGTCATATTAAGAGCGACTTAAGCGTTCACCGAAATCGCCTTATCTGTTAGCGGGGTCTTTTATATGTCCATGGAGAATCAACAAGATCGATCTTGTCAGCAAGCTGATAGTCCGTCGGGAGATTCTCAAGGGGGACTAGGGCTGGAGATCCTGAGTTCTCGCGACGCCTACGTCTCCTTGGTCGATAGTCTCCCGCTTTGTGTGCTGATCAAAGACCCCCAAGGGCGTCGCCTGTTTGCCAACACCGCCTACTTGAAGTGGAGAGGGGTGGATCTAGATCAGTTGGTGGGTAAGCGAGACGATGAGCTGTTTCCGCCTGCCATTGCTGCCAAGTTCACAGCGGATGATCAGCAGGTATTAGGGGCGCGAACGCCTCTGCATAGTGTGGAGCGGACTCGAAAGGGTAATGGAGAGGAGAGGTGGATTGAACGCGTGAAGAGTCCAGTGATTGATCCCAACGGGGAAGTCATTGGAGTGCAGGTGATGTTCTGGGATGTCAGCAATCGAGTGAAGGCTGAGGAACACTTGCATCATGAACGACATCTCCTGAATCATTTGATGAGCCACGTGCCAGATTGCATCTACTTTAAAGATCAGGACAGTCGCTTCCTTCGGGTTAGCGAGGCGATGGCACGAAAATTTGGTCTTCCCAATGCCGCTGCTGCCGAAGGCAAAACGGATGCTGATATCTTTAGCCCTGAACACGCTAGGGGTGCTCGCGAGGATGAACTCAGGGTGATGGAGACCGGAGAGCCTTTGGTGGATCGTCTCGAGAAAGAAACGTGGCGAGATCGTCCAGATACTTGGTGTCGCTCCACAAAAATGCCACTTCTCGATCACAAGGGTAACGTTGTTGGCACTTTCGGGATTTCTCGGGATGTGACCGATATCATCCGATATGAGAACGAACTCAAATCTGCTCGGATCGCTGCGGATGATGCGAATCAGGCAAAGAGTGAATTCTTGGCGAACATGAGCCACGAGATCCGCACTCCGATGAATGCCATCATCGGTATGTCTGAATTGCTGTCCCTGACAACGCTGCAGCATGAACAGAGTGAGTATCTGGACATCCTCAAGGATTCAGCCGATTCATTACTTGTTTTGCTTAACGACATTCTTGATTTTTCCAAGATCGAGGCGAGGCGTCTGGACCTCGAGTCGATTCCTTTCCCAGTGCGTGATCTCGTTGAAAGGTCGGTCCGCACGTTAGCCGTGCGTGCCGCCGAGAAAGAACTCGAACTGCTTTGTTATATCGCTCCGGACGTTCCTGAAATGATGGTCGGCGACCCGAGCAGGCTGCGGCAAGTTCTTATCAATCTTGTTGGAAATGCCATTAAGTTTACCGACCAAGGTCAAGTCTCAGTCCAACTGTCCATGGAATCTCCAAAAGGAGAAACCGCAGCAAGCGACTCCGAGAAAGAGTCTGTGGAAGGGCGAAGTGTTTCGTCGGCCGATGGGATTTCCCCCGAGTGTGACGCTGCGACGAATCATGAGCTATTGAAGTTTCGGGTGATCGATACGGGGATCGGTATCTCCCAAGATAAGCAGGAGGCCGTTCTCGATGCTTTCACTCAGGCCGATGCTTCAACCACTCGACGGTTCGGTGGGACAGGTTTGGGACTAGCGATCTCGGCGCAACTGGTCGAGCTGATGGGTGGTAAGTTGGCCTTGGAGAGTGAGGTTGATCGCGGGACTGAATTTTATTTCTCGATCGATATGAAGTCGTTGCTGGCAGAGTCGCACGATGTTCCGGTGAATTTGAAGCCTCTGAACGGCTTTCATGTCTTAGCGGTTGATGATCATCCGGTGAACCTTCAAATTCTCGAGGAATTGCTAGACCACTGGGGGGCGATTGCTCAGACGGCTAACGGTGGAAAAGCTGCAATTCAATTGGTAAAGCAAGCGATTGAACTTGAAGATCCCTTTGATTTGATCTTGCTCGATTACATGATGCCGGAGATGGATGGTCTGGAGTTGGGGCGTCAGATTCATGACCTCGCGGGATCGGCTACGCCAAACATGGTCATATTGTCTTCTTCGAATCAGCAACTCGATTCAGAATTGTTAAAGCAGATTGGCATCGCTCGCACCGTTACCAAGCCCTTAGTTAGATCCGAGTTTCTTGAAATCATGCTGCAGGTGATCGCTCACGGAGAGGATCTAGATAAGTCATCGGGCAAAGGACTTCAAAATCGGTCGCTCACGGTGCTGGTTGCTGAAGATGGGTTCGCAAATCAGCAGGTCGCTTTGGGTTTGCTGAAAGCGGCTGGTCACAAAACCATCCTCGCTGCCGATGGACACCAAGCAATCGAGAAGTGGCGTGAGGGGGGCGTCGATGTCATTTTGATGGACAAGCACATGCCACATCTTGATGGTATCGAGGCAACCAAGAAAATACGCATCGAGGAACTGACAACAGGCGGTCACGTTCCGATTATCGCC
>JAKMEW010000187.1 GCA_022425745.1 Rubripirellula sp. | reverse complement strand
CTGACAACATTGATTCCCATAACGCGTAGGGCGGGCAGAGAAAAACCACCCAGGGAGTGTCGTCGTCAGGTGCAGAAAGCTGTGCTGCACCGGCTAAAAATGCATCGCCGTGGATGACGGTGGAGCGTTCCAGCAAATCGAGCGTCTCGCTGGTCCGCTTAAGAAATTGCACCGCCTGACGATTTTGTTCCACCATCACAGCCGACTGAGCCCCACGACTCAATGCCTCGAACGCAAGAGCACCGGTTCCCGCAAACAAGTCAAATGCGAGTCGCCCACGAATCGAAGGCCCAAGAATATTGAACAGGTTCTCGCGAATGTTGTCCTTCATCGGACGCGTGAAATCCGCACCGTGGTAGTCGATCAGTCGTCCACGATGGTGCCCACCGATAATCCGCAGCTTGGTAGGTGTTGCCTGACTCTGCTGGTCTCGATTTTTTTTCGACGACTTCGCGCCCCCTGTTGTGGTTTGACGGTTTTTTCGAGGTCGACCACTGGTTTTCGGATTCTTTCGATTTGCTTTCATGACCGAAGTATAGCTTTGACGACGCGGGAATGTCTGCATCCGAAACCTTAAGAAAAACGCCAAAAATGGGTTTCTATTGCCCGCAATGCGGCTTAAGTCGTATAGTTGAGTAGATCAAGTTGTCTTGGATTTCGACTGAAACGGGGATAGTTGTGTCTCGCTTTCTGTTTGGTGTCATCACCGGCGTCATCATGATGTACGTTGCTTCTCACTACCACGTGGTGAGGGGGAAGGATGGCTTCTACCTTGTGCCAAAGCTGACCTACAACCTGCAAGAGATCTACGTCGACACGAGAGATTTCGATCCCGATGATTGGCTCGAACACCAGAACGTTGCTGCAGCCGTCCTGCAAAGCAATCAAACTCACCTTCTCGGCGAATCAACACTGAACCCTCTGCAAGAATCTGTTCAGAGCATCTTTAGCAATCTCGTACCACGTCGCTAAAAAATCTCGCGGCGACAAGCTTTAATCAAAGCACGCGATATTCATGGTTGGGGTCGATCAAATGCATGGCTCAAGTGCATTGCAAAACCAGACGACATGACCGGTTCCGCTGGCATCATCGGTACATCAAGCGTGATACGCTTCTTTTCAGAACCGGTGAAAATTTGCAGCGATTTGCGTCGATGCACCTGTCTAACGAGACACAGCGTCCCACGCTCGAGAACGCACGGGAGGCTTATTCACCCTCGTGTAAGACCTGTCGTCGTCTGAAAACTAGATGGAACCGAGAATGTTTTTCAACGCTAAAAACTATTTTCTCGCTGGATTACTTGTTCTGTTGGTTGGTGTTCAGCTCCAACTGATTGATTCATTTGTCCTCAGCGAAGGAACGACCCGAGCCTTGGCGAGATTCTCCAAGTCAGATCAGGTCGCGTCACGCGCCAGCGTCACCTCGCTGTTGATGACCGTTCATCCGGAACCAAAGAAACGAATCGATCCCCCCGGCTGGCTCGGACTCGCTCTGATGACTTCCGGTGTCGTGATGTGCGGACATTCAATCGCGATCCGCCGTCGCTAAAGAGTAAACTCGGTCATTCCAAACGCCTCCACCTATGATTGTCAGGCCCAACTCCAAAGAAGTCTTATCTATCTTCCCAACTGATCGCCCCTCCTTTTCCCTCGGGTCGACCGGCGTGTCTCTGCTTTCGCAGTGAACGAAACGGTAAGAGTCCTGAAAGTTTGACTTCATTCAGTGCCTGACACTGTTTGACGAAACGGTCACTCGCAACCTTCCCCCTCCCAAGAAGCGAGTGACCGTTCCGTCAGGCGAACCAGTCTATCGCGGCCTAGTCCGATTATTCGCATTGGTTCAACGATGCGTCCCACAGAGCACACTCCGTGGCGTGAGGCTCGGAATCGAGTCAAACTCCGCGTCCCAGCTTGCCGATCGTTTCATTGCGGAGGGAACTGGGCATCAGCCATCAATCTATCCGCTCAACCGATTCCCCAAAAACACTCAAATGCGCGTCCGCTGATCATGCTGATTTCATTCATCGTCGCAAATATTGTGTATCTAATTTGCCGAATTAGAAAAGCGGCGCACTAGGTACCCCGAGAATTTCGATCACGATCCGTGCATGGCATTGCTGCGGCTTGATTAGCACAGATTGCTTGATCAAATCTGTGATGCTGACTCAAAGGCATCTGCCGTTCTCGCTGCTTTGCCGAGACTCGTCTGGACCACCCAACGTCCGCCCCCTCGTCCTTGCGCACTTTTCTCAGTTGCTACGGGGCAATTAAGTTAGCTGCGCGGCAAGGTTCCCCTTACCGACCTACAAGGGTGTGAATTTCAGCAAAGAGCAACGCGACCATCGAATCCTTACCTATCTCGTTGCAACTGCCACGCAGCAGCGATAGGCTCTTGGGTGTTCGGGGATTCGACGCGAAGGAATTGCGAGTCCCACGTTATGTGACTCAACTGACGAGCAAATCTTCGCTGTAATGGTTCACCGACAAACTTCCGATCCGTCAGATAATATCATCACCTTGGAACAGGACCACCTCAATCAGGTGGGTTCATGCGTTGATGTGACCGGTCGATTGGATGACCTGCTTGAAGACAATCAAAACGAATCTCGAGAACTCCAAGTTCTACTCGATTTTCAGTGGATCGAGAAAATCACGAGCATCGGGCTAAACGAGTTGATTCGAATCAACTCAGAGGCAAAGCGGAGAGACATTCAAATTGTGCTTGGGAATGTCACTCAGACTGTCCGTGACATTCTCGCTTTGACACGCTTAGAACGACTCTTCGTGTTTGAATCAGCACGTGCTTCTGCGTGAAGCAGTCACCTAGAACTGCCTAAGGAAACGCAAGTCGCCACTATACAGATCACGAATATCTGTGATCCCGTGTCGTCGCATGCACAGACGCTCTACACCGAGGCCGAATGCAAATCCGCTGACCTCATCTGGGTCGTAACCCACCGCCTCAAAGACGTTCGGGTCAACCATTCCAGCACCCCCAAATTCGACCCAAGTTCCGTTCCAGAAAAAGTCGACTTCTACACTCGGTTCGGTGAACGGAAAGAAGGAGGGTCGGAAGCGGATCTCGACATCCGTCCCCAAATAGTTTTCTGCAAACACTCGCAGGACGGTTTTGAGGTTCGCCATTGTCACATTGCGATCCACCAGTAAGCCTTCCATCTGGTGGAACATCGGAAAGTGAGTCGCATCCGGCGCATCGGGTCGGTAGACTCGGCCGAGAGAAATAACGCGAATCGGAGGCTGATTCTCCTCCATGACGCGAATCTGAACGGTGCTGGTCTGGCTTCTGAGCAATTGCGAGCCCTCACCACCGGCATCGCCTCCTTTTGCCGCAGTTGCAAGATAAAAGTTGTCCAAAGGATCCCTCGCGGGATGATCTTCAGGAATATTCA
>JAKMEW010000134.1 GCA_022425745.1 Rubripirellula sp. | reverse complement strand
ATCGTATTCACGCACTTGTCGCGCAATTGCATCGCCTAGTGCATCCCGAACGCTATCGATCGTAATTCGGTCAAAAATTTGTTGGAAGAAACCGCTTACAATCATGCGAGTTGCTTCTTTGCGAGTGAACCCGCGGCATCGAGCGTAAAAGATCTGTTCTTCGTCGACTTTGGCGGTCGTGCTGCCATGGGTGCATCGTACGTCGTCCGCTTCGATTTCCAATCCTGGAATTGAGTCCGCACGAGCGTTGCTCGACAGCACAAGGTTGTCGTTCCGTTGATAGCCATCAGTCTTTTGTGCTTCGGGATCGACCTTGATCATCCCTCGCCATACGGTTCGGCTACTGTCTTGCTGAGCTGACTTATAGAGGAAGTCGCTTCTGCAATTTGGAGCCTTGTGATGCTGGAGAGTGTGGTAGGCGATGTGTTGACGAGCTTCCGTAAACATCACCCCGTTGACTTGGCTGTTAGCACCCGTGCCCACAAGATCCACGGACTGGTTGACCTTGGTCAATTGAGATCCCATCGCAGCGAGGGTCCACTGCAGTGTTGCGTCGCGATCGACCGTTGCTCTCTGCATCGCAAAGTTGAACGTTTTGTGGCCCCATTCCTGAAGGTTTACGTAACGTAGATGCGAATTCGGTTTTTGAATGATCTCAATTCCACCGAGGTGTAACCCACTGGCGGACGGATCCAAACTATTGCATTCGTGCAGTAACGTCGCTTCGGCACCTTCTTCGAGAATCACGAGGGTGTGTGTGGTGTCGGTTCCACCGGCGGAGAGCACGCTGCCGATGTGAAGCGGTTGGTCGATTACCACTCCTCGTGGAACGTAGAGGATTTGTCCGCCAGCCCATGCTGCCGCGTGGATGGCTGAAAATTTATCGTGCCGTGTATCAGTGACACTAAAAAGGTGTTCACGAATCAGTTCCGGATGTGAAGCGCAGTGTTCTTCAAGCGAACCAAAGAGGACTCCGCGATCCTGCCAGGTGTCCTTTAGCGACGAATTGAGAATCTGGCTGTCGAGTGTTTCAATCTGTCCCGCCGTCTCGACTCCTTCTCGGAGTTGATGTGCTTGGGAGACGCTGTCGAGATCCACGTCGGAAGTCGTTGTTGACGGGATCGCGAAACGATCGATTTGAAACACCCGGATGTCGGTGCGCAGCCATTCTTCGTGCCTCCGTTCTGGCCACTGCATGGATTCTGCTTGATTCCACGCTTCCTGTCTCATCTCTTTAAGCCATTGCGGTTCGTCGCGTTCCTGCAGGAAGCTCTCAAATCCCGCGGCATCAAAAGTGGATAGAGTCGTCGTTGTCATCTTGGGTTTTTTGCGTTTCAAATAAGAATGATTGAGTAGGTGATCGGCCGCCTCGTGCGAGTCCGGTCAATGGGCAGTGTCCTTGTCGTTGTCGACGACTGGCTAGGACTAGCCAACACTCCCTTCCATCTGCAGTTGAATCAGTCGATTCATTTCGATGGCGTACTCCATCGGTAGTTCTTTCACCAGTGGCTCGATGAACCCGTTCACAATCATGGTGCTCGCCTCCTGCTCGGAGAGGCCGCGGCTCAGCAGGTAGAACATCTGTTCTTCACCGATACGCGAAACGCTCGCTTCGTGCCCAATTTGCACGTCTTGCTCTGCAATCTCGATGTACGGATAGGTGTCGCTTCGGCTTTCCGGATCAAGGATCAGGGCATCGCAAACGACATTGTTCTTGCTGTTGTGCGCGCCGGGGTCGACTTTCACGAGGCCTCGGTAGCTGCTTCGGCCGCCGTTCTTGCTGATGCTCTTGCTAATGATTTGGCCAGTTGTGTTGGGGGCTTCGTGAACCAATTTGGCTCCCGCATCCTGATGCTGCCCGCCGCTTGCGAACGCGATCGATAGGATCTCACCGCGAGCCCCAGGTTCCTTCATATGAACCGCTGGGTATTTCATGGTGAGTTTACTTCCAAGGTTCCCATCTACCCATTCCATCGTTGCGTCCGCGTAGGCATGTGCACGCTTGGTCACGAGGTTGTAGATGTTGTTGGCCCAGTTTTGGATGGTCGTGTAACGGCAACGTGCATCTTTCTTCACCACGACTTCAACAACTGCACTGTGAAGGCTTTCAGTGGAGTACATCGGTGCGGTGCAGCCTTCGACGTAATGGATGCTCGCTCCCTCATCCACGATGATGAGAGTTCGTTCGAACTGCCCCATACTTTCCGCGTTGATCCGAAAGTAAGCTTGGAGTGGGAACTTGATGTGGACGCCTTTAGGCACGTAGATGAACGAGCCACCAGACCATACCGCGCTATTGAGAGCTGCGAATTTGTTGTCCTCGGGCGGGATGATTTTCCCAAAGTACTCCTTCAGCAGTTCGGGATGCTCACGAACTGCAGTGTCGGTAACGGTGAAGATAACTCCTTGATCGGCGAGATCCGATTCAAGTGATCCATAAACGACTTCACTTTCAAACTGGGCTTTGACGCCCGCCAAGAACTTCTTTTCCGCTTCAGGGATTCCAAGTTTGTCAAAGGTGTCCTTGATTTCCTGCGGGACATCATCCCAGCTTTTGCCTTGGCCATTGGTTGGCTTGAGATAGTAGTAGATGTCTTGGAAATCAATATCGATGCTACCGCCCCATTTCGGCATCGGTCTGGATTCAAAGATCTCCAGTGACTTGAGGCGGAACTCTCGCATCCAGTCCGGCTCGCTCTTGATATCCGAGATCTGGTTGACCGTATCGCGGGTGAGACCTTTCTCCGCTTTAAAAACACCTTTCGTTTCAGTTCGAAAGTTGTACTTGTTGATCTCGCCGATGTCTTCGTTTTCTTGGGATGTTTGAAGATCGGTTGCCATGGTAAATCCTGTTGGCTATCTCGTGTGACTCGATGTTGATTGATTAGCAATCCGCTTGGAACGAGATTGCATTAAGTTTGGTTTTCGCGAAATGTCGAGATTAGGCGGTTGCTTCTTCCGCGAGCATTTCTTGATTGGCCGCTTCAGCTTCGGGATAGGTTTTGCGAATTCGGTCGTACCCATTCTCGTGTAACTCATCTGCGAGTTCTGGGCCACCGGTTTCAACAATTCGTCCACCGAGCATCACGTGAGTGAACTGCGGCGGGTTGTGTTCGAGCAGCTTGTCGTGGTGCGTGATGATCAAAAGACCCATCTTTTGGTGGCCGATTTCCGCAATGGATTCGCTGGCGAGGCGAACTGCGTCGGCGTCCAACCCGCTGTCCGTCTCGTCGAGGATTGCGAACTTGGGCTGAAGCATCGCGAGTTGTAGGATCTCAGCTCGCTTCATTTCACCGCCAGAAAAGCCGTCATTCACATAA
>JAKMEW010000097.1 GCA_022425745.1 Rubripirellula sp. | reverse complement strand
CTCGTCTGCCTTGGTCATGGTGAAATGTCAACGAGTTTCCATTTCATTCGCTTGCGGTCTCGGAGGCTGAGAGGCGACGGAGTGATAATTCTTATTCGAAAGAATTTCCCCATCTGTGACTGCCTTTTTCCGACTCGCAACACCGTGGCATGTTTGAGCGAGGTTGGGGTCGATGGCACCCGCACGCATTAATAATGCTAGGCCCGCTTCACTCGGACGTGTCCAAGCTTTTTGCACTTCAATGTTCTCGTTCTTTCGCTCTTTCCAACGTTTTTGAAACGCAACCAGCTGATTGGTCATCTCTCCCCGTATTTCCTGTTGAGCGAACGATTCAATTTTTCCAAGCGTGATTAGGGCTCGCCCAATTTGGCGAGAGGTAAACGACAGAGAGTTGTCTTGGGGCTGCGTGATGAATTCGTGAGTATCCATGTCGGAATCGTCGTTCGTTCTCATTTCTGCAATGGCGATTGCGGGTTTGGGTACCAGAATTCGATCGAAATCATCCCAAACTTGATTTGTGTTGACCGTGTCACGGTTGCGTGATTGCCTAGGTTTATTGCGTTGAGCAACGGATGGCGTGAGGGATTCAGGCTTTGGTTGAAGCGTTTCTGTGGTGTCCACCGCTGTGAATGCGGTTTCTGGAACTGTACCTTTCACGCTCACGGTACCTTTCACACTCAATGCTGGTTCTAAAAATTCGGGCGGAGATGTTTTAATGTTTGGAATCAGCGGCTCGGTGATACCCAGCTGATCGGCCATGACGAAGTCCGGTGTCGCGGGTTGTGGTGCGTGCAGGCGAATCGAATTCACCGCAAGGGCGGTTTCCGCTTCGGGCTGGCAATCGCCTTTGGATCGCTCGCTGTATGAGACGCGATCTTTTGCACTGAGGTCATAGGCGTGGTATGTCTCTTCAATGAAAACAATGATGGGTCCACTGCCGACCATGCGATTGTGAACAGGTGCTTTGGTTTTTGTAACCATTCGCACTTTGTCTTTTGCGTCGGCGTGTTTTTTGCTTGCTTCTCCGACGATAAGTTGGATCGGCAGGGGTGAGAGTGTCTGGATGTCAGGATCCAGGCTTGGATCATTATGAGCGGGATGGCGTACTATCGCGGAATGATTAGGTTGCTGACCGGGGGCAACCAATTGGTCAGACGGTGAGGCCTCCATTAATTCGGACGGTTCAGTGTTAATTACCCACCAGATTTGGGATTCCCGGAGCAAGCGAAAGCCGAAGGCTACGTGCGTGGTGATGTCCCCACCAGGGAGTTTTTGGGTTGGTGCGTGCGTTTGTTGATGTGTCAAAGCTTGAGTGGAAAGGATGCTGTGCTGCTCGACGGTAAGACTCTCATCTGAGTTGTCAGGGGCTTTCTGAAAAGGGCTTTTCTGGTAGCGTTCGCGTGCCGATGCGTCTTCGAAAGACTCTGCCCTAGAAGGTAGATAGGCATGTGGTCCGAGTAGAGCTGCGAGGCGTAAGTGTTCCTCCGATGAGGGTAGCGGAGGAATGGTGGTGGTGGTGCTGCGTCGAGTTTCCTCGGCGTCGCAAGCGTGTTGAGTTGCAATGCTGAAGGTGAGTAATGTGATAATGAAAAAAGAGAGACAGAATTGAACGAAAGATGACTTTTGTGTTGAGGTGAACACATTCATATTTCTAAAGAGCTCCTTAGCCTAGATGTTGGAATCTCTGATTCGCGGATGCCGTTGCGGAGATGCATCGGGAGGATCAAGTCCCAATGGCAGGGGATTCCGCAAGGTGTTGCATGCCGCAAGGTTGGTGGATGCCAAGCGAATGGAAGTCCGTGAAGTGCCGATGCGAGAGATCTTCACGCCTCAGATCTCTTGGTCGGTGGGAGTCGGGTAAGTGGAGGCGACTTATCCGATTAGTGGAACAGTGCAGCTATCGTCCGGTTGAACGATAGGGCTTGCTCTTTGGATGACCAAAGATTCAATGATTCAAGGTGCGCGTGCAGGTTGTGACGGCTGATCCAATCGAGCAGTTGTTTCGCTGTCGATCTCCGGTGGTGGGGGGACAGCAAAGCAAGATCGACGGATGACGCGCCTACTGGGGCAACTAAGAGAAGGGACCGGTGCAACTTCGAGAATAGATTGAGTGAGATTGGGTGCTATTGATCAAGTATCGATTGCACTCGACTGGGCAACGACGCGTCGGACACCGGGTGGTTCTGCGCCGAGACCTGATCGAGATAAGGTCGCCAGTTATCAGGCGGCGGTGCATGGAAAGTCATGGAGTCTTTTTGGGTCGGGTGGTCAATCGTGAGGCTCCAACTGTGCAACGCAATTCCTTGGCTGAATGGTTTCGTTGAGTCATATTTTCGATCTCCCAGCACCGCATGGTCTCGCAGTGAAAATTGCAGACGAATTTGATGTTTTCGTCCAGTGTGTATTTTTACCGCAACCAATGACCAATCACCCTGGGAATGTAAGGACGTCCATGACAGGGATGCTTCTTTGGTCCCAGCGTGACGCTGCGGGGACGCCTTCATTCGGTGGGCTGCATCGTCTTTGTAGACGTGGTCATTCCAGTGTGCTGATGTACCAACCGGTAGATTTCCATTCACTAGAGCAAGGTAAACCTTGTTTGCCACCTTTTTCTGGGTTCCTGAAAATTGCTGATTCACTCTCGAGGCAGCCTAGCTGGTTCGGGCAAAGACGATCACGCCACTGGTCATTGCATCGAGTCGGCTGACGACGCCGAGGTAGACATTTCCGGGTTTGTGGTACTTCTTCTTAAGGTGGGAGCAACCGAGTGAGTGCAGCGTGGGACCTGACTCGGAACCCATGGTGGCGAGGCCCGATGGTTTATTGATCACCAACAGGTGATTGTCTTCGAAGAGGACTTGAAGTGGGGTCATGAATCAAAGTGTAGCGGTTAGCCCATTTGGGCAGGCGGCGGGTTTGGTCGTGGTGATGGTGTGGCTTTGTTTGATGTGTTGGGTTGTTGGGTTTGTTTCAATCAATTTGCATTTGCTTTGACGGCGTAGCGAGGTCGCTTCAGTACCTTATTCATTAATCCGGGGAAAAGTCGATCCGCGTACACAAGTAATTTGCCGCCGGTGCTCAATAGCACCTCTCTTTTTCTCCGGATGATCGCATCAAGTGTCGCTGCGGCAACGCGATCGGCAGGCCAACTACCGAGGCTTTTTGATTTTGTACTCGAGTCGGTTTCGATTAGTGAGTGGAAAAATTCACTTCGGGTTGTGCTGGGGCTCACGAGTGTCACTTGAATGCCTTCGCATGCAAGTTCGCAACGCAGAGAATCGCTCCATCCATGAAGCGCAAACTTGGATGCACAGTACTCACTTTTGTCTGGGACGGCACAATGGCCCAGAACACTGCCGATGTTGCAAATCACAGCCGACTCACTTTGTCGAAGCGAGGGAAGGAGAGATCGAGTCAATTCCGCGGCTGAGAAAAAGTTGACCTCCATTACTTTTCGCAATCGTTGCGGGGTAGCTTCGGCAAAGGGACCGATCGCACCAACTCCGGCGTTGTTGATCAAGAGGTCGAGACGGTTATCCTTACTCAAGTGATGTAACTGATTTTTGATATCGACGTGAGTCGCCAGATCGGTAACGTCGCCGACCAGCGGAACGATTCGGCCATTCCCGTTTGCTTGCCAACTGCTGACGGTGTCGTTGAGTTGTGTTTCTCGTCTCGCCACAGCCAAAACCGTGGTTCCGCGATCAGCCAATCGGTGAGCTATGCAACGGCCGATCCCGCTGCTTGCACCGGTTAAAACCGCGATGGCTCCTGCGGGGTTCCATCTTGTCATGGTGTGATCCTAGGTCCTAATTGAAATGGCAAAACGGAGGTGCTGAGGAGAGCGAGTGGGTGTGCCTAATCGATGAGGTGGTGAGCGACAAGCAGTTTGAACCGCTTAGTTCCGTCCATGATGAGTTACGATTCGTCTGATGCATCATTTCGTTCGTGATTTCGAATGGCGATTGCTGAGCGTTGCACTGGGCCCATCGCACCTGCGGGGATGCGTACGCAGAGCGTCACGAAGTCCTCTGCGAAATGTCTTGAGATGACCTCGCTTTTTTCTGACAGGTACGACAGGAGTTTTCCGTCGGAATGTTCGAGGTCCACTTCGATATCTAGGAACTCTCGACTCAGAGCCTGACCGACTCGATCGATGAATGTTTCGAATCCTTCCTCGGTCTTGGCACTGACAGGGATGGCATGAGGATATCGATCTAGGATTCTGTTGAGTGATTGTGAGCCGTAGATCGCATCCACTTTGTTTAAAACGAGTAGCGTGTCTTTGGCTTCGATCCCTAATTCTTTGAGTACCAGGTAGACTGAGTGGATTTGTTGAAAGACCGATGGGCTGCTGGCATCAGCTACATGGATGAGAAGGTCGGCCTGCCTGGTTTCCTCGAGTGTCGATTTGAAACTAGCGACAAGGCTGTGAGGTAGGTCTCGAATGAATCCAACGGTGTCACTCAGGAGAACCGTTCCCCAGTCGGGGATCGACCAACGTCTAGTACGAGTATCAAGTGTGGCAAACAGTTTGTCCTTGGCAAGCACTTCCGCGTGAGTCAAAGCGTTCATCAGTGTGCTTTTGCCGGCGTTGGTGTAACCAACCAGGGAGATGGTCGGAATGTCGTGCCGTGCTTCGACTTCACGTTCACGACGTCGTTCTACTTTGGAGAGTTCTTCTTTCAGATCGTGTATTCGTTTTTGTGCTAGACGCCGGTCAACTTCCAATTGTTTTTCACCGGGACCTCGCATCCCCACACCCATCGCTTGGCGAGAGAGGTGAGTCCACATGCGTTTGAGACGCGGGAGAGAGTATTCGAGCTGAGCGAGTTCGATCGCCAAACGAGATTCATGAGTGCGAGCACCAGCGGCGAAAATATCCAAAATCAGTTCGGTGCGATCGAGCACTTTGGCCTTCGTCGCTTTTTCTAGATTTCGCACCTGAGCTGGTGTGAGGTCGTTGTCAAAGATCACGACGTCCGCATTGTGCTGCTCCACGATAAGCCTCAGTTCTTCAACCTTGCCTTTACCAAGGTAGGTGGAGTGATCCGGATTTTCTCTCTTCTGGATGATTTCATCCACGACTTCGGTTCCAGCCGTTTTCGCTAAGCCGTGAAGTTCTTCTAAGGGGTCATCGTCAACGTCTTGTTGAGGAAGAATCAGTCTCGCGAGGATGCTGCGTTCAGGGGAATCGTCGATGACGGTTTTGGGTTCTCGCACGGTCTGGCGGTACCTTGGGAGGAGAAAACTCAAGGGCGGCCCTAGGCTTTCTCTGTGGATGAAACAATGACTCTTAGACGGAGGCCGCTTCGCGTGCTGATTAACCAGCCTCTCTTTGCCCTCGCGTCATGAGTGCGGCGAAACGTTTGGGCGCCATGATATCGGCCAAAGCGGGTTCCACCAATGATAGGCACACCGGCAATTATCGTCTCTGAAGTCATGTCGAAACGCCTGAGCGTGCACGAAATTCAAATGTTTTCAATTCTTTTGTCGATGTTTTGGGGATCGGTTTGAGTGGCGGTTTTTCCGGATGAAGTGGCGATTTGTGAGGTTGTTCTGAAAAACAGTTTCGATGCGTGACCAGACGTGTCATGGGGGTCGCGAAGAATCTGATG
>JAKMEW010000093.1 GCA_022425745.1 Rubripirellula sp. | reverse complement strand
CTCGTCTGCTTTTCGTCATTTAAGTAGTCTCACCGCGAAGAAGGAGAGTCGCGTTGATTTGCCTCGTACCCGCACAAGGTTACCGTGCCGTCTGCGTCGGTCTAGCATGGATGCTAGCAGTGACAGGCGTCTCTGGCCAAACCACCACACCCTCGACAACAACTGCAGGAACAGCTGCGGATGTCTCGACGGTAAGTCCGTCCAACCAGACGGATCTGATGATCGCACGCGTCCGCGGAGCGATTAACGCAAACGACTACCATGCTGCTGTGCAAGCATTTCGAGCCGCTTCGCAGCGGTCGGGCAGCACGCCTCGGCAGTCGGCTGAGATTCAGTCGTTGAAGTCGCAACTTGAGCAGATCGGGATCGATCCAGCTCTTCTTGCTCGACCCGCCTCAGAGATGAGTGCGGACGCGAAGAAGCGAGAAGCCCTGCGGCTCACTGCAATCGGAAGAGCGGCTCTGGACCGAGGCGATGTCAAGGCAGCACTTCAGGCAGCTCGCGATGCCGAGGCACTGAAGGTTCCTGAATCGGACTACGCAGTTGGAGAGCCTCGTGTCTGGCAATTGCTTCTTGATGCGGAGTCAGCTGCTCGACGCAGCGGGATCTCCGTTAGCCCATCTGCAGTGCAGACCGCTGCTGCGGTTGCCGAGGATCAAGGCGCTGTCGCTCAAATGCTCTTCAACCCTGAGGGAACTGAGGGTGCAGGAGCGAGCGTTGCTCAGGTTCAAGCCGTCACTGCCCTACCCGCTCAGGGACCTGGTTATGCCGCAAAGGTTTACCAGCAAGGCCTCAAGGCACTCAGCGAGGGTGACACGAATACGGCTCGCGAAATGTTCAGGGAAGCTTGGGCAAATGAGTCGGACCTCGATCCAGCAACTCGGAATCAACTCAAAGATAAGCTGACTCTCCTTCAGCCAAAGAGACTTCCTGAGAACAATGCTGTTGATCCGGCGCTGATGACACCGATTCAGCGTGCTGAGCTTGAGTCACAAGAAAGGGCAAGACGTTTGTTCCGAGAGGTGACTGCAGAGTTGGCAAAGACCGAGCAAATCAAATTAACCGTACCTCTTGATGCACTAGACGATTTGGAAAGCCTTCGTCGTCGCATTGACGGTGCCGATGTTGATGAACAGTCAAAACGTTCCATCGCAGTGATGGTTGACCGTGCGATTGCGGATCAAAAACAGTACATCGATGCGAACCGTGCCAAGATCAACTTGGACCTTCAGAACGATGCAGTTCGTTTGGAAATGGCGACCGAGCAAGCTCGGGAATCAAGTATTGACGAAGAGGTATCCGCCTTAGTCAATAGCTTCAACCAGCTGATCAAGGATCGACGCTTCCAAGAAGCCGAAGTGATTGCAAAGCAGGTTCAGGAACTCAAGCCAGGTGACCCGATCGCAGTTAGCATGTTTCAGACTAGCCGCATGGGTACACGGCTCTTGATGGACCAGGAAGTACGAGAAGCCAAAGAACTGGCTTTCTTGGATACCCTGATCGATGTTGATCGAAGCATGATCGCGATCGATCCCAACCTACCAATGACTCTCCCTGATGCTCAAGACTGGGAAGCCCTATCGAGACGAAGACTACGTCCGATGACCGACGGTGACTCAAGGTTGAGTGCTGCAGAGCAAATCATTCAGCAGAAACTGGGAACTGAAGTTAGCGTTCAGTACGACAACCGAGCTCTGTCCGACGTGCTCAACGAGCTGTCGACCGTGACGGGTGTTCCAATGGTGATCGATGAGCGAGCCCTGAGTGCAATTCGCGTGACAGCGGAAACGCCCGTGACGCTTCAGTTGCCAAATAGCATCAAGCTGAAGAGTGCTTTGAACTTGATGTTGAATAAGATGGAACTCACCTACGTGATTGAGAATGACGTGTTGTCGATCACTAGTATGGATGCAAAACGCAGCAAGGTTTACCCAAAAACTTACCGCGTGACTGATCTTGTGACTCCAATCCCTAACTTCACCAGTGGCTACGAAGATGGTCTGGCGGGTGCTCTGCGTGCTGCCTACCAGATGTCAAATCCACAGGCTGATGTTCAAGTGGTGCCTGTTTCGATGACAGATCTAGGAACGGGACTCGCAAGGGGCAACACGCCCGCGAGCATGAACCCCAATGTCCTTGGTCAGTATCACTCGATGGGTGCTCAGGGTGGATTTGGGCTGAATAATCCACCAATGTCCGGTGGTGCAGGTGGTGGGGGCAGTTTTGCTGACTTCCAATCACTCATTGATTTGATTCAGACGACGGTTGTTCCCGACACTTGGGAAGCATTGGGTGGACCGAGCACAATGGCTCCATACCCACAGAACCTGAGCTTGGTGATTAGCACGACAAGCGATGTTCATGATCAGATTACCGACCTCCTTGAATCGTTGAGAAGGCTCCAGAATCTTCAGATCACCATCGAAGTTCGCTTCATCACCCTAGCTGATAGTTTTGCGGAACAGATTGGTGTCGACTTTCAGGCATCTTTCGACGACAACGTTTCGGGTTTGCCAAGTGATGACGAAGGTCCCAGCGTGGCAATCGGTTGGAACGGCGTTGATGGTTTGCCAACCCCGGACTTGGATATTCGCCTCGATAACGGAAGTTTCGGTCTGGCTCCACCTTTTGGTTCCGGCGGTTTGGGAACTCCATCGACGATCGGTTTCGCGATTCTCAGCGACATCGAAGCTTTCTTCTTCCTGCAGGCTGCACAGTCTGACAATCGAAGTAATGTGATGCAGGCACCGAAGGTGACGTTGTTCGATGGCCAGTTTGCAACCATTAGTGACCAAACACAAAGACCATTCGTGATCAGTATCACACCGGTTGTTGGTGACTTCGCGGTTGCACAGCAACCTGTGATTGTTGTTCTCAATGAAGGTACTCAGTTGAATGTCCAGGGGATTGTCAGCGACGATAAGCGATTCGTTCGCCTCACCCTCGTACCATTCTTCAGTCAGATCGGTGCGGTTGACACCTTCACCTACGAAGGTCGGCGATCAACCCGAACCAGCAGTCGTGACGAGGAAGACACCAATGGTGACGGAGTTGTCAACGAAGACGATGCTGTGAACGAGAATAACACTCAGGATATTGTTGAAGGTACAACGGTTCAGTTGCCAACCTTTGCATTCACCTCGGTGAGCACAACGGTCAGCGTTCCTGACGGAGGTACGATTCTTTTGGGTGGTATTAAGCGTCAGGCGGAAGGTCGAGTGGAACGCGGTATTCCAGTTCTCAGCAAGATCCCTTACGTCAGCCGACTCTTTAGAAACGTTTCTGCTGGTCGAGATTCCAGTAGCCTGATGTTGATGGTGACTCCACGAATTATTATTCAGGAAGAAGAGGAAGAGTCGCAGACGGGATTCAATCCCGCTCGCAACTAACTCCTCGCGAAAATCTTTGTCAAAGAGTTTGAACGCCGGCGGATTTTTCCGCCGGCGTTTTTTATTGCAACAGGCGATATCAATCGACTTGGATAGATTGTCTCCGTCCGACGGGCGTTCTATGGACGCGTCGACAGAAGCGATTGCATGATCATGGCTACCGCTGCACTAGTCATCGGAGTGCTCATGCTTGCGGGAAGTTCGGTCTCCTGCGCAGCTTGGGCGGGAGCAAGCGGAAGGTTGATAAAGACACTCTGAGTGTTCATGCCAAAGGTTCGCGAGTAATGCTGGCTCAGGTAAAATGCAGCGTTGCATCGGCAATCGCCCCCGCGATAAGAAATCTTGCAGGGAATTCCTGCCTCGCAAAGCTGGTTGACGCAGGGCCGGAGTGGCAACGACGTGCGATAAGCCTCCGGTCCGTCATGGACGAGCTTGCCGCCATCCTCGCCAACATTGACTCCTATCGCCTGAAGTTCAATGGCTTTCGCGTCGGGGGCTTGCCCCAAGTGAATCACCAAGGGGAAATCGCCTTGCAGGTCCTTACGCAACATCTCTGCCATGCGGCCCACTTGTGCTGGATAGCGACGAGTAACAAGTTCGATCTCGCCGTTGTACCATCGTGTCAGGTCGCACAAGGTGAGCCAGCTGGCATTCTGTTTCCAGTGGTCGTACGGTTCAAATGCAGTTACTAGGATTCGCGTCACGATTTCAACTTGACTGAGTACATAGAAAATCAGGCGGCATATTTGGATGCCGGTTCAAGGATACTTTGCGTGTGATTCGCTTCTCCAATAACGACCGTTAAAAGTCGGACATGCGAGGTTTATTTCTCGATTTTGACGATCATCGGGGGAATGTCGTCACCCTTTTTAATGAATCGCATCGAAATAGAGTTGACGCAGTGCCGCGTATTTTTCTGGGTGAAACCTTCTCCCTGAAAGACATGACCAAGGTGGCCGTCGCAATTGCTGCAAATGATTTCCACTCTCAGTCCATCTGGGTCGGGACGACGAGTGACTGCATTTTCAATTTCATCATCAAAACTGGGCCACCCACAGTGGCTTTCAAACTTGTCGTCCGATTGATAAAGCGCTGCGTTGCATTGGCGACAGATGTAGGTTCCGGGATCCTTGGTCATGGTGTATCCACCGGGCCCCGGAGGCTCGGTTCCTTGGTTCAGGATGACGTATGCTTCTCGCGGGTTGAGTTGATTGAAGTCGCCCCTTACGATCGCTTGCTTTTCTTGGTTGGTGTCACTCATGTTGGGTTTTCCTTCGCCTGAAGCGAGCTGTTTGGGTGATGTTTTTTCCGTTGCTTTGAGACAGCTTTCAAGATAATCACGGGATCGATTGATCTCGTACGTGACGCCTTGGATTGATTCTTGGATTGGAGTGCCTCTTTTTCCTGGATGCATAAAGATTTCAGTCCAACCGTCGTAGCTTATCTCTTTTAACGCTTCGACGATCGGTTTGAAGTCAAGTTCACCGCGTCCCGGCATCTGCAGGTGCTGATCCTCGCTGCTCAGTGAGTCCAATGCTCCTTTTCCATGTTGCCAGGCATAGAACATGGCGATTGAAGAACCGGTATCTCTGATTAGCTGCGCAAGCAGCATGCTGTCCTGTGGAAGATGGTAAGGCGCAAACGCAATTTTAAGATTGTTTGATTGGCTTAGCTCATGGAACCACTTAATTGAATCAACGGATTCCATCAGGTTGCTGTCGTGATTCTCAATTGCAATAGTCACCCCCGTTTCCTCAGCAAGCGCAACGTGGGGTTTCATTTTTTCGATGAACTCAGTTACTGCTGATTTCAACTCTCCGCCTTTCAGGCCTCGTGGGCCTCGAGCGCCCGTCACAATCAGTTTGCATCCCAGCTTTCTTGCTAGTCGCATTTCATCTTCTAGAGCAAACGGCCCGAGTTTGTACTGGGTGATGCAACCGAGTTCAACTTGCCAACGCTTGATGAAGTTGGAAAAAGTTTCTACTCCAATCTCATCGACCTGCTCTCTTTGTGAGCCGTGGATTTTTGGCCATAGATCGATTGCAGCCGCACCGGTTCTCGCGACTTCGGGAACGATTTCCCAGACATTGTTGTATCCATACATGCAAGACGCGAGTACGTACTTGAATTTGAAATCTGGCGTTTCAGCGGCGAGCAATGATTGCGTTGCGATGGAGGCGGATGCAGAAAGTGCAGCTGCCGAAGAGATGGCTTGTCGTCGGTTGAGTCGCATTCCAGTTACTTTCGTTCGTTTGCGGCAGTGGCTCACCGCAATGATTTGCGGTCGCTGCCAATCGTTAGGGATATGGTAAGTGTACGTTGAGTCACTGCTTGTTGCACTTCCGAAGTTAAGTTGTGTGGGAGCAAGTCAGTGATTTGCGATGGATCGCGTGCTATGGCTTACCTTTCTCGCTTTGGAAACCGTAGATCGTGTTGTGGATAACGCGACTGAATTTTGTTCCTTTTTCATCCATGAGATTGCAGGTGATCTCCATTCCTCGAGTCGGTTTTAGTTCGGGAATTGTCAGGCGGATGGTACGTTGGTCATTCAGTAGCTTCGCACTGGTTATCAATCGCACTGTTTCGTTTAAGTGGGGAGAACCGTAGTTCTTCGTGCGGAGAAGATCCCAAGTTTTTATCAAATAGTTCTTTGGGTCTTCGGCTGCCGCGCGGTCTAGCGGTTCGCTAAACGTGATCTCAATTCCCTGATTGACCGCATGGATTTCGATGGGTAGTTGGTGTGCCCCCCCGCGGTATCGAATACGGAATAGTCCGCCCTCTTGTTCTTGACGGCTACCGGCCCAAGAAAACATACCACCAACGTAGAGTTGGCCGTCCACAGGTGAAAATCGCCCGCGGATCATTCCAGTCGGTAGGTCCGGGATAGGTAACGGACACATGCCGCCCTGCGGTTGTGCTGTTTCTGGATTCGAGTTTCCCGTTTTTGAACCATCAGTAGGAAGGAATTCATGGGGCACAACGTAGATTCTCCCGTACCCGTAAGACAGGTTCAATAACTTCCCATTTAGTTCACCCCACTGATCGGTTTTTGCCCAAAGCAGTTCGGCCGGTGATCGGTCAAAAGCATTAGTGATCCAACACAGTGGTGAAGACATTGCTTCATCACTCGGGTCAGTCACATCGTGGTATCCGAACATGTTGCCGTAGAAGCCACCTTCACGCACCCAGTTGATTCGATTCTTGGGATTCCAGTGCCCCTCTTGGTCGGTGACGATATAGGTGCCATCATCATTTAGGCAAACGCCGTTTGCAGCGCGAAATCCGGTGGCAATGATGTCGGTGTGCTTGCCATCACCGGACACCCGAAGAAGCGTGCCGTGGTGCGGGACAACCGCCTTGAGTGCGTGTCGAGCGGATTTCGCATAGAAGTAATCGCCGTCGGCATTGCGTTGAAGTCCCATGGCAAATTCATGGAAGTGCTCGGTGACCTGGTGATCACTGTTAAAACATTCATAGTGATCCATCTCTCCATCATTGTTTTTGTCACGCAAGGCAACGATCTGATCTCGGCAGGTGACCAAGAACCGATCGTGCTCCCAAAGAATACCGAGTGGTTGGAATAAACCACTCGCAATACGTGTCCATGTCAACTTGCTATTTTCGTTGCCGAGGCTGTCGAGTTGTTCGACACGCCAAACATCACCATCCCAGGTACAGGCAACGAGTGAGTTGCCGTTTGGACTGAAGTCCATCCCCGTGATACGTGTTCTTGCAAGCCATGGGTTGTTCTCAGGTCGGGCCAATTCTTCGACCTCCCAAGTTTCTGATTCAAACCATCTCTTGGCGGGGACTTCAAGCTTGGTCGTGTACTGGGCGGGGCCGCCACGTGTCCACTCCGCTAAATCGTTCGGTAGTCGTTGGAGTTGAGTTCGAATTCGAGACCGATTTTCCTGATTCCATTTAGCCGTTGTGATCACGATGGATCCTCGTGATCTGGTCGCATCAGGGCTCAGGACCGCGATGACCTGTCGATCACTCACCAGTAGGGAGCTCCCCCGCGTAAAACCTGATAGGGAGATCGAAACAAGTTCGCCTGAAGGTTTCATGATGCTAATGCGATCGCCATCAATTCCATCAGCGTGATGTTCCGCAGCGTCTCCATCTTGCATGGTCAAAATGACGGCTTCGAGAGCTTTGTTGGTTGACTCAAGCTGGAGCGTACGGACAAATACTGGTGCATCTTCAAGGGTGATTAGATTCGGATGCTCCAACACTTCCGTTTGACCAACGGTGTAATCGAGAACGACTCGGTTTTGGAAACGGTGGATCCCTCTGAATTTGGCCCAGTCATTTGGGAGCGGCCCGTACTGCCTGTTGTCACGCCCGATGACCCGAGGCGGCTCAGTGTGGGCCGAGGTGTTTCGTGGATCTGACCATCCCGGTGAATTGGGATTCGATGCAACGATTTCTCCGGATGATCGTAAATGAACGCCATGTCGCCCGTTGAACTGAATGCCATTCCAGTCGACAAAGTCGCCCGTCCATGCGGCTGCCATACGGAGCGTGTCGTGCTCGAATGCCATCCAAGCGTTACCGCGGGCAACCCCACCGGGACCATCATCAAGTCGGATGGCAATTGCTTTTTGAGCGATACCGTCAGGGTTTTCACCAAATTGAATCGTGGTGATGAGCATGGATCCATAGTCCATCGTGACCCACGGTTCGATTACCTTTGGCTCTGGGCCGCGCGAGTTACCAGATGGTAATGCTGCTAGGTAATCTTGCTCGATGGAAACGTATTGGCTCGGGTTACGTGAGCGAAGGAAATGCTCGCGTATAAAGTGAATCACATCGTATTTCTGCTGCGGAACCATCCATGTTTGAGGAAGCATCATCCCACCGCCGTGGGTGAGGGTTTGGTACATCGAATAGGGATCGGAACCAAATTTAAATTTTCCCTCTGCGAACCGTAGAGAGGTGGGAAGAGATCCAGGGGCATCGAGGGTTCCATGGCAGTTTTGGCAGACACGTTCATAAATCGCTTGACCGCGTTTCATCGACTGCTTATTCCAGTCAGCGATCAGACCAGCGTGATCAAGGTCTAGCTCTTGAGTGGGCGACATCGCGAGTCGCTCTTGTTCCGTCGGCGCCAGGCGATTTGCAGCCGATTCTCCACCGCTTGAAATTTCGATCAGATAACTCACCAGATCAAGAAAATCTTGGCGAGATTTCAAGACGTTGACTTGTCCGTTGGGCATGATCGAGTTGGTCATTGTTTTTTCCGCTTCGATTGAATCCAGTTCGATCTTCCGCCGGTCATTCGATGCGGGGCCTGTCTGCAAAGACAGCATTCCATTTTCAATCGTTCCAGGGATGCCTACATAAGTTTGGCCATCAACAGTAAGAACTTGCTTAGCTTGGTAGCGTTTTGCGATTTCTTTTGATGGATCCAGAACGGATTCAATCAAGTGTGCGGTGCTGGGAAATTTCTCCCATTGGCTCAGATTTGGAGCCAATGCATTCGATTTTGCTTCGAGACGGTGGCATTTCGAGCAACCCAAAGCCGGTGAATGGAACAGAAGTGATCCTCTTTTTGCATCCCCTTTTTGTTCCGAGTCCTGGATTAGTGAGTCAATCTTTTCGGCCAAGAGAGTCTGGTCAAGAGCAGGACCTTGGGCTGCCGCATCGAGATTCCCGAGCAATGCGACAAAAATGATGATTAGTGGCGTTTTGATTCGTGTCATTTCAGGCAAGGACTTGGTGGATGGCGGATTCAAAAGCGATGCTTGGTCTTGTATGCCAAAGATAAGTACAGAGTGTAAGGGACTGAGTTCTATTATAGGCGTGCTGCATTGCTGCGGTGATTGGCTTCGTGGGATTGTGGGAAAACGGTTTCTACTCCGTTGAGAAACGTCGTTGATATTTGTGGTTGGCGTTTGCGGCATGCCGTGGTTTACAATGTTGCATCACAATTCCGTGTCTCCCTGATTCGAAGGTTTGAGCCTTGATGATCTCTTCGATGCGATTTTCCGCTGCATTTATTCTGGTGGTTTCTTTTCTTGCGAGCGTATTGAATGCTCAGCGACCCGACCCTCGGCAGACTCAGAAACGATTGCAGGAGCAGATGAAAGCCGCTGCAGAGAATCAACCTCAGCTTCCTTCGGATCCAGTATTGCTCAATTTGCACAAGGAATTCATTGCTAAAGCGGAAAAGCTGGCCGTTGAATATGAACGAAAGAAGGATTTTGATAAAGCTCGCGAAGTTTATGAATCTTTGGTGCGACTGGTGCCAAAGTATGGAGCTGCGGAGGCTGGGTTGAATCGGATTCTCGCGAACCAAAGAGCTCAAGATCGAAAGCTCACCGATGTCTTGGCGACTCAGGGTTGGCAAGATTCGGGTGTCACTCTTCTCGAAGGAATGCCGGTACAGATTGAGGTCAAAGGTAGCTGGAAGGTGGTTTTTGAAACGGGTCCTGCTGGCTTGGAAATCCCAAATGAATTTCGTCCCAAGGACAACCGTATCAAGTTGGGAACGTTGATAGGAATCGTTGCAAATACCCCCACTGAGTTAGCCGAAGGACAACCGTTCGTAGTCACAAGTGGAATGTCTTTTAATGCGAAGAAGACGGGGCGTCTCTACCTGCGAATGTTTGATGTCGATCCGACCGATAACGAAGGTAAGATGTATGTCCTGATCCAGAGTACTTTTGCCCAATGATCAACCTGTTTTGCAACATTTGTAGCTGCTTGTCACTCAGTTGCTACCGCCAAGTAGCATCAGGAATGCGACGGTGATCAATGCTGCCGCGACAATGAGCTTTAGTTTCTCAGCCTGAAGATTACGGCAGAGCCTTTCGCCAATTGCGACACCCACTACGGAAAGAATCGAAGCGACTCCAATTTCGATTCCCAGTTCGGTATCGATGTGATCTCTGAAGCCAAGCAAGATTGCCTTGGCGGTTGCAACCACAAGTAAGAATTGTGTGACAAACGCTTTGTATTGATTGGTTTTCCAGTTTTGCCGAATTGCGTAAGCGGCAATCGGTGGCCCAGCGATACTCACAGCGCCGGCAAGGAATCCCGAAATCACTCCGGCAACGAGACTGGGTAGGTGACTGGTCGTAGCTGGGTGATGGCGAATCTCTTTTTTTTGAGGGCGTAGGGATGACGCGACCATTAGTAGGACACCAAGCCCGGTGAGTCTCACCAATAAATCCATTGAAGCCGCTTCAAATAGCAAGAGTCCTATGGGGATCGCCAAGATGGCACCCGCGGATGTCACCACCAGGGGAACACGCTGCGCTCCTTTGCGGTACGTCCAAGCAGCCATCAAAAGCATAGGGACGCTGCAGACCGAGACAATGATGTGAGATGATTTTGCATCAATCGCAAGTGGAAGCAGGCTGATTGCAACGATGCCAAACCCGAACCCGATCGCGCTGTGTATCACTCCAGCGGTAAGCGAAACGATCATCACAGCAATCAGGATTGAGATGTTTTCCAAATGTTATCCCGCTTTCAGAATGCAGTGCAGCTCACTGCGATGTCGTAATGGACTGCGTTGTTGTAGTGATTTATGCCGATTCATTAATCAGGCAATTCTTCGCCCCGCGTCTCTTTGGCAAGTAGTGTGATCACAATTCCGACTGCGAACAGAGGAACCATGTACTGGGATGATTGAGAGGGTGTCCACTCGAGCCCAGCCGATGCAGCGATCGCGATGGCTGATCCTATTCTCCCCGCGTTGAAGCAAAAACCAGTTCCCGTTCCTCGAAGCCTCGTGGGGAATAGTTCCGGAAAGTAAACCGCATATCCGGCATGCATGCCGAGGGTAAGGAAGCCAAAAACGGGTAAGAAGATTAGCAGGGTCGTGCGAGAATAATCGCCGGGACCGAGGACATAGAACAGTACAACGGCAGCGATGAATCCACCCAGGTGATAAAAGATAAATGCTCCCTTTCGCCCGATCATATTGGAGATGGATCCAAACAGCACCAGTCCCAAGCCACCTCCAAAGACCATGACGAGGAACATTCCGGTCATCTCTTCGCGTTTTATCTCGCTTTTGCCACTGTTCAGTGCTTCTTCTCGAGCCTTTTTTTGTTCATCGGTAGCTGTTGACCAGTCGATTTCGTTGAGGCCTGCCGCAGCAATGACACTTGATTCTGCTCGACGCTTCAAGGTGTTCTTGCCATAGATGTGACAGCCCCAGAATGTGGTCAAGCCGATCGTTGCCAGTGTCGTTCCGACGAGTGTGCCGCGTAGATAGCGATTGCAAAACAAGTCTTTCAGTGACCCCGTTGCTTGTTTTGCATCTGCGTGTTCTCGTTCCTTTGCTTGAACCCATTGTTCCGGCTCTTTCATTTTCCAGCGAATGAAGACCGTCAACAGCGCGGGTATCACGCCGATGACAAAGCCAAGCCGCCAAGTGTTCTCGCCGAGAACCTGGGCGCTGATGATGAAGTAGCCGACCGCGACGGCCATCAGGGTTCCAAATACACTCGAGGCGTGGAAGATCGAACCCATGACCGGCCTTGATCTCTTGGGCATCACCTCCGCCACCAGGGCGCTAGCAACGGCCCACTCACCTCCTACCCCCATCGCTACTAGAAATCTCAGGGCGACCATGTGCCAAGGTTCCGAGGCTAATGCCGTGACGCAGGTGAAGACAGAGTAAAATAAAATAGTGACGATCATCGTTTTGGAGCGACCGATTTTGTCACTCAGCATTCCAAAAAGGATGCCACCAAATGCTCCACCGAGCAGGAATGACGCGAGCGCCCAGTTGTTCCAAGATGCGATTGCTGCTTTGGCTTCAGCATCCATCGTCATTGAGCTTACATCCAAGAGTTGCGGCATCGCATCATTCATGCTTGCCACAAAAACTTGACCTTCGAAGACATCAAAGACCCATCCAAGTGAGGCGATCAGAAGAACCAACCATTGGTAGGAGCTGATGCCTTCGTACCATTTGAGATTGGATCGGTCTTGTAGGTCACTCATGGATTGTTCCGGCTGCGTTGATGAAGGGTAGGAATTTGATCCTGTCTGGTGAACGACGAAAAAAGTTACCAGGTGATCCCGCGGATTACTCAGCTTGGACTGGGGTGAATTCGTTGATTTCCATTGAAGCTAGGGAGGCAAGCACCTTACGGGTTCCCGAGAACGAACGACGTGCGTGCATGGCCACCATGTTATCTACAATTACCACGTCCCCCGCCTGCCATTGCAAATCGAATGCGAGTTGCTCCGATAGTTCGATCGCAACGCGAACCGCGTCGGTGTCCAGCGGTGTGCCATCACCGTGGCAGATCGATTTGGAGGGGGCGTTTCGACTGTCCTTCCAGCCACAAAAGGCTGCGATGAGTTGGTTGAAGAAGACGCTGCGGCCGTCCGCGAGTTCAATGACGGCCGGCAGGGCAGGCGTTGTTGCTTTGAGGCAATCGTTATCAACCCATTTCCAACTGTATCCAAGTTTACCAAGACGCGATTCGGCTTCTTCGCGGCTTGCAACACCCAGCGTGCTTTTCCAAGATCGCCCCATTCCTGAATTGGCGTCGTTGTCACTTGGCATGACATTGGTGTAGCGAAGGCCTTTCTGGATGCAGGTTGTCACGAATTCAGAGCAGGATGCTCGTAGCTTTTCCAGGAGTACATCCGATCGGCAGATTGGTGTCGCTCCACCCTTTTCAGCTGCGATCTCACAACTAAAAAAGATCCATCGCGGATAAAGGGGCGTTTGAGCCATCTCGTGGTGAAAAAAAATTTGCACTTCTGGAGGTGCTTCGTTTGCTGAAAAGACGCGAGGCGTCCGAGTGATGCGCACTGCGTTGGAAAGAGACTTTTCGTAAGGGAAGTTCGGTAGGTCGAGCGAGTCGACGATCGCATCGAAATCTTCCGCGGACGAAACAGGAAAATCCCTCAGTAAAACCGCTCCGTCCCGAGTTGCATTAGCCAGTAGATCGCTTGCGTGACGTTTTACCCAATCGGTTGCCATCGCAAGGTTTGCTCCCTGATCGTTGCACCGAAGCACATGCGGGAATACCGATTCATTGTAGTCCTGTTGTTTTTCAATGCGAATTTGATCAACCGAGAGGGATGTCATGCGAGAAGCCTGTTGGAGGATTGGTTGCGAAACATTTCAAGGCAAGGGTTAAAAGCCTCTCTGGGGAGCTGCTCATTCATAAATCGGGAAGAATGTGTTGAATGCAGATTCACAAAAATCACCAGGGTCATTGAATCGGCGGTTTCGATTAAGGTGTGAGATCGATTCCATCTCTGAGTCCGTCAATTCAAAGTCAAAAACCTCAAGATTTTCGCGTAATCGATCCAAGTTCGAAGACTTTGGTACCACCGAGGTTCCTCGTTGGACGCCCCATCGCAGTAGAACCTGAGCGGGCGTTTTGCGGTGGCTTGAAGCGATGTCTTGAATTGCTTCGTGCTGTAAAAGTGACTCAGAGGATTCCGCCATTTGCAATTGGAAATAGGACTGCGCTCCCAGTGGCGAGAAGGCAGTGACGGCGATGTCTTGCTCCTTGCAGAACCTGAGCAGTTTTTGCTGTGACAAATAGGGGTGCATTTCAACTTGGAGCACGGCAGGCGGTATCGCGGCTTGGCTCATTAGGTCTCGAATGAGCGACGTTCCAAAATTGCAAACGCCAATTTCCTTGACCAAACCTTCGCGTACTAGTTCTTCCATCGCACGCCACGTTTCGATAATTGGAACGGGGTCTTCAATCACTGTTGGGTGATCGCTCGCTGGGTCGCTAAACCAACCGGGAGGGTAGCGTTCTTCAAAGGGTACGAACTGAGACGAAATCGGGAAATGAATGAGGTACAGGTCGAGATAATCGAGCTGCAAATCCTGCAGGCTCTTGAGAAGTGCGGACTTTACATGTTCGGGGCGATGGTAGGTGTTCCATAGCTTTGATGTAATCCATAGATCATCCCTCGTCACACTGCCTGTTGCAATTGCTTCAGCAATGCCCTGCCCCGTTTCAACTTCATTGCCATAGTCGCATGCACTATCGAAGTGCCGATATCCGAGTTCTACTGCGGATTTAACAATCGACGCTGTCTGATCGTTCTCGATTTTCCACAGGCCAAGGCCTATCGAATCTAGCTGCCTTCCACTCTTTAACTGGATCGTTTCCATCCTGATCGTTCTCTGTGTCGCGTTGTCTTAACATGAGTTGATGCGGGGAGGCTAATGTAGCCTATATTTTGGGATGCAGCTTGCTCTTGGCCGCTTTGGTGAGATTTTTTCGTGGCAATCTGATACAACTCAAAACGGCATGCGGTCTGCTAGAGGCAGCAGACATCTCGCAATCACATTCAGCATTGATTGGTTTAGAAAAAAATGAACGATCGTCCGGTGCGTTTTGGTCTGGTTGGGTTTGGAGCTTGGGGGCAGCATCATGCCAATGCGATCCAGGTAACCGACGGGGCTGAATTGGTAGCGGTGTCGGCTAGCAGTCAGGCTTCCGCTGATTCGGCAAAAAAGACCTATGAAGCGGTTGATGTTTATACCGACTATCGTGAAATGGTTCAGCGTTCTGACTTGGATGTGATCGATGTCGTGGTGCCGAGTTACCTGCATCACGAAGTGGCATCTGCTGTATTGCGGGCAGACAAACATTTGTTGCTTGAGAAGCCAATGGGGGTTTCGCTGCAAGAGTGCGACGAAATGATACAGCTTGCCAATGATCGAGAATTAATGCTCGCGGTGGGCCATGAGTTGCGATTGTCGTCGATGTGGGGAAAAGCGAAAGAAATGATCGACGATGGATTCATTGGTGATCCGCTCTACGCGTTGGTCGAGCTGTCAAGAAATCCATACCGCCAAGGTGCGAATGGCTGGCGTTATGACATTGATCGAGTTGGGAGTTGGGTTTTGGAGGAGCCGATTCACTTTTTTGATCTTGCGCGTTGGTACTTGCAGTCAAACGGTAATCCGTCAAGCGTCTATGCGTCAGCCAATTCACGTCAGCCGGGGCATCCTGAACTGCAGGATAATTTTAGCGCAATCATGCATTTTGACGGGGGTGCGTACGCGGTTGTTTCGCAAACCCTCGCTGCGTTTGAGCATCATCAAACCATTAAGGTGACCGGGACCAAAGGTGCGCTTTGGGCTTCATGGAGTGGAGCCATGGATCGAACGCGGCATCCCACGTTTTCTCTTCGAGCCTTCGACGGTGAGACGGTTCAGACGGTTCCCATTGACAAGCCAACTGGCGAACTCTTTGAACTTGAGGATCAGATCGCGAGAATGGTTGATGCATTCCGAAATGGTAAGGAATTACATTGCACCGGTAAGGATGGTCGCTGGTCCGTTGCAATGTGTTTAGCGGCTGAAGCATCGATTCGATCAGGTAAGCCAGAGCTTATCAGGCAAGCAAGCTAATCGTTGTAGAGCCAATCGAGCCGTGCACGGTATTCACGCTGTCGTTCCGGCGAATTTAGCCGAGCCAAGATTGAAGAACCGCGAGGTCGTTCTCGATCGCTTTCAAGTGGTTTTCGACGAGGCTTGGGTCTCGATGGTCGAGATACTCTTCGTGCAGTGAAATTGGGCCCGTAAAATTTGATTCCTTTAAAAGTTTGAAAAAGTTTTCAGAGATTCGTCCCTGGCCCAGCGGCACATTGACAGGCCGCGGTCCCTCTTCCCATTGAAAATCTTTGACATAAACAGTTTGGACTTTCGGCTCGATCATTCGCCAAGTCGTCGGCCAGCTCGTCCCGCCTTCGACGCTTGCGTGCCGGATGTCATACGCCACGCCGATATCGCTTGGATCAATCCCGTCAAGTAAGGTTTCCAGATCCCAAATTGCTGCTCCGCAGTAGTCTTTTCCCGCGTGGTTTTGATAGAGGCCTTGGATTCCGAATTGATGATTCATCTTGGCCAGAGCCATCGCTCTGCTGCGAAAATTCATTAATTGTTTCTGGATGTTTTGTGACGGATCGTAACGAAAGTATTTCATCCGGTATCGTTTGATCCCCAAGGTGGCCGCTGTTCGAAGTGTCTTCTCCGTAAGTGGGTCATCAGGGTCATTAATGTCTGAAGTCATGACCGTGATGTTGAGGCCATGCTCTGCTAGAGCTTCGTGCAGTTCCGGTAGTTTTTCTTGAACGGTGTCGGGCTCAACGTGACCGCCACGCCGTATCGGTGCTTCGATTCCATCAAAACCGAGTTTGGAAATCTGTTTTGCAAGGTCTGCAAACGAAAGTGAGTTGAACGGCTTTGTGAAGACACACAGTTCATTGTCGGATGATGAATCCTGCGCTTTGGCTTTTGTCGCAATCGCACCTGAAACCCCGCCAAGGCAGGCGGTTAAAAAAGATCGCCTATTTAGACCTCTGATTACTTGATGCTTCACCGTTGAGTTCCTTGCGAGAGATAGGAGAACAGGTCGCGGATGTCTTGGTCACTGAGTTCTGACAGGAGGTTGGTTGGCATGAGTGAAGTGGGGATCGCCTGGAGGGATTCAATGCGTTCACGATCAAGTAACGTGATCTCGTTTTCCGCGTTTCTCAAGGTGATCGTTTGTGCATTTTGATCGGCGATCATACCCGTTACTGATCGTCCATCTTCAGTCAGCACTAGGTAGGACTGAAAACCCTCTCTGATCTCCATGCTCGGGGCGAGGATTGCGTTTAGCCAGAATGTTGCATTGCCCCGATCGTAACCATCGAGTGGTGGTCCTATCTTTTTTCCTTCACCGAATAATTGGTGGCAGTTGCCGCAGTGTTTCGAAAAGATGAGGTGACCATTTTGAGCTTCGCCGCTGCCCTTGGTGAGTAAAGCCTTAAGTCTCTTGAATTCGTTTTCATTGGTTGAATCGGCAGGTAGTGCCTTGCCGAAAATTTGATCAACTTTCTTTTGAGTTTCTTCGGACGGATGGGACCTGAGTTGTTGAATGACATCGGCTGGAATATCTTCGGGACGAATTCTCCATTGTGTAAGTTCACCAATTAATTGGTTCGCCCACTGGGGGCGACTGGCGAGGGTTCGGCAAGCGGTGGCTCGTAGTCCATGTTCCGCTGAAATACTGCTGCCAAATGCGGACAGCAATGTTTTAGCGATGCCGTCGCTGTTGTAGCTGGCTAATGATTGCAGCGATACCCGTTGTAGCGCAGGTTCTTTGGTGCTTCTCCCGGTTCCCAGAGATTGAAGAATTGATAGCGTAGTGTTAGCGGGGGATTCGCCGAGTGTTTTAGCGATTTCGATCCGGAGAGCCAAATCTGCTTTTTGATTTCCTAGTATTTTGATGGCCTCATTGATGGATTCATCATTGCCTTGGCGAATGCCAATGATGACAGCCGAATTTCCAAGTTGGTCTGCGTACTCTTGTAGTGACTTGGTCAGGGATGCCGGTAAAGTTGGAATGCTCCTGCCTTCGAACGCTCGACTCATTCCAAGGGTTAGTTGTTTTCGTTGTTCTGAGTTGTACGATTGACTCAGGATCCATTCGCATTGAGCAAAGTCATTAGCAGTGCCCGAAGATGCGTACCGTTGCATCAAGCGACTCGCAATCGCGGAGACAAATAGCTTTGATTCCCAAACACTATGTTGCTCTAGGAATGATCTGATTTCATTCCATTTCTCGCAGTGTGATTCGATGCCCCACCAAATCATCAACGGTAGATGGGGGTCGTTGATGTCTTGTTCACGTTGTAGGAGTCCTTCAATGATGGACAGTCCTAGCGATGCATCGAGTCTCTTTGACGTCGAAGCAAGTTGGCTTCGCACTTGTGGGTCCGTTTCCGTGCAGGCCAACTGATACAGGCCATCGATCGGCAGGTGGTGATCGCCGGCTAAACGCACAACCCAGCGTCGTAGGTGTGGGTTTGGGTGTACCAACCATCGAGCGGCATCCGCTTCGTTAAATTGACCCATTAGATTAAGAGACCAAAGTGCTTCGAGTGATCCGTTATCCACTAGGTCGCGAAGTTCATTCACCACCCGGTTGTCTTTTCGCCAGCCCAGAACCATCGCGGCTCGTTGTCGTACCCACTTATTGGGGTGGCGGAATCGTTGGATCAAACTTTCACTGGACAGCTTTTCTAAGTCTCCCTCACTGTACGTTGGCGTGCTATTTGATGGGCTGACGCGATAGATCCGTCCACTCTCTTTGTGCCAATCATCACTTGGGCTCACATGGCTCAAGCGACTGTCATACCAGTCAGCGAGGTAGATTCCACCATCCGGACCAACGCCGCCATAGACGGGCCTGAACCAACGGTCGTCTGTTTCTACGAGGTTCATTTCGTCGACGGTTCGATAGGTTGAACCCACTGGAATGCGCTGGCTATTCCAGACCACGTTGTGGAGTGAATTCGGGGCCACAATTGAGCCATTGAAAGACTCTGGGAAAAGACCACCTTCGTAAATGCAGAAGGCTTGAGCAAAGCGCCGACCATCGCCCTCAAAATCCATCGGGCCAAAGAAACCTAACGCGTAGGGGTTGGTGAGTGGTCCATGTTTGCCCCAGTTTTTTGCGGAGTAGCTCCCTTGCGGGTAATACCAGCCTCGCGTGTTTCCACCATTGGTTCCGCTAAAGACTCGACCTTTGGAATCGATTTCTAGGCTGAATGTGTTACCACCACCTTCAGCATAGATTTCGAACTCGTTGCTCTCGGGATGGTATCGCCAAATACATTGTCCCTGGAAGCGAACCCCCTTGGTCACTTTGGAGCTGACATCTCCAACCGTGGTGCTGCCATTGGCACCGTAGAGCCATCCATCGGGGCCCCAAAGCAGGCTGTTTGCAACCGAGTGCGTGTCTTGTAGACCGAACCCGCTGAGATGTACTTCGGGTTCACCATCTGGAATGTCGTCACCATCGAGATCTGTGTAGCGTAGCAAGTAGGGAGGATTGAGAACCCAGATGGAGCCATTACCCACTTGAACAGCCGTGGCAATGTTCAGTCCGGTGATCACGTCTTTGTTCGTATCAAAAAAGCCATCACCATCGGTGTCTTCGTGCACGGATATCTTGTCGAGGCCCGGAGTTCCGCGAGGCGGTGGGTCAGGGACCGTGTCGAATACCGCCCGTAGGTGTTGGTCGTAGCGAACGACTTTGAGGCCCGCAGGAAACTGGTATTGTCGATATTGCACAACCCACATGCGACCTCGCGAGTCCCAGCTGATAAACAGAGGTTGCTCCACCTTTGGTTCTGACGCCATCAGTTCGATTTTCGTGCCCTCGCGCAACTCGAATTGCTTGATCGCTTGGTCGGCTGATGTTGGGGAAGAACCATCCGCCATAACTCCTCGGCCACCAAAGGTTCGCATGATTTCAGCGACTTGCTCATTCCCTGCTTTGGAGATATCCGGTTTGCCCTGTGCGTGAGCAACCGACCAAGTGTTGATGAGCACCAGTACGATGAGAGTGCAGCGTTTTAGCGTTCGCCAGAAGCTTGGATGCGTTCCCTTTTTTTTCAAGTCGAAGAGGTTTGTTGTGTGAGTGTTTGACTTGGTCATCTTAGGGCGATGTTTTGTTGGTAATGTGCGGAAGCGGAGTGTTCGCTGCGTCATATTTGCGAATGGTTGGAGACGGTCGCGGGAGCGGTAAAGTCGTTCAAGAAAGGATGGAGTTCAGGACATTTCCGTGGACATCAGTTAGTCGGAAGTCTCGTCCAGCATGACGGTAAGTGAGGTCATGATGGTCCAGTCCCATGAGGTGCAGCGTGGTTGCCCACATGTCATAAACTTCACAGGGATTTTCGACTGCATGATATCCGAGTTCATCGGTTTCACCGTAAGTCGTGCCTCCCTTGATACCGCCTCCAGCCATCCAGATGCTAAACCCAAATGGGTTGTGGTCCCTGCCGTTACTGCCCTGTGAAAATGGTGTCCTGCCAAATTCGCCCGCCCATATGACAAGCGTTTCCTCAAGGAGTCCGCGTCTTTTCAGATCACTCATCAGGGCTGCGATTGGCTGATCTACTTGTTTCGCCATTTCACGGTGACCCTGCTCTAGTTGGCTGTGTTGGTCCCATGGGTTTGGGGCGCCGCCCGCGCCAATTCCACGTGTAAGGCAACTGAGCTCGATGAATCGAACCCCTTTCTCGATCAGACGACGAGCGAGAAGGCACTGCCTTCCGTAGGCTGCCATGGATCGGTCTTGAGAGTCCACGCCGTAAAGGTCTCGAGTCTCCTGGGTTTCACCAGAAATATCACACACGTCCGGCACTGCTGTTTGCATTCGGAATGCTGTTTCAAGATTACTGATCGCAGCTTCAATTTGATCTTGTTCCCCGTGGCTGTTGGAAAACTCTGAATCAAGAGCGCGCGTAAAATTCAGGCGGCGTCGTTGGGCTGCTTTTGTGTCCCGGCCAAATAAATTGCGTATCGCTTCCTTTTGATCTGCTTTCAGAATCGAGCCTTGGTGTTGAGCGGGAAGGAATCCATTGCTGTATAGGGAAACGCCGCCGTGTGGCGGTACAGCGTCTCCACTCTGTAGAACAACGTAGCTTGGAAGGTCCTCATTAGCCGAACCTAAGCCGTAGCTGCACCATGCACCGGCAGTGGGGTATCCCATGATGGGAAAGCCGGTATGCATCAAGAAGTTTCCCTGAGCATGTTCGTTCACGGGTGAAGTCATCGAGCGGATGACTGCCATCTCATCGGCGTATTGGCCAATTTTGGGAAACATGTCGCTGACGGGAATGCCGCTCTCGCCAAAGTTTTTGAACTGAAATGGGCTGCGCATGATATTGCCGTTGTTATTGAACTGAGTGCGTTCAACGGTAACCGGCATGGATTTTCCATCGAGTTCAGCGAGTTTCATTTTGGGGTCGAAAGAATCAACGTGTGAGACGCCACCCGACATGTAGCAGAACACCACATGCTTCGCTTTGACAGGTAAAGACTTCTTTGATTCAGCGAGCGTTGGTTCCTGTAACGCTGATGCGAGAGCTACCGCGCCGAATCCATTGCTCGTTTGTCGAAGAGCTTCGCGTCGCGAATGCCTTGATGGGCGATTAAGTTGATGGTTCACGTCGTTCACGCTTTCTTCTCGGTGTTTTGTGGTGCCAGGTCTTTCCGTCGCGTTCAAGGGATAAAGATGAACTCTTTCAGTAGGTACAACGCTTGGCAGAAGTCTTTCATTGCTGCTTGATTCGGATTCGAAGGTTTGGGTCCCAAGTTATTGAGACTCGCCAATATGTTCTGCTGGGCACTTTCCAGTTGGGTGATGCGGTGCAGTTCGGTCTCCGACATGATTGCTTTTAATTGCCGCGTATTCACGCCACCACCGGCAGCGATGAACGTATCGTTGATTTCTTGCGCGGATAATGCGTAGTCGTAGATTGCTGCTCGATCGATTTTTGCTGACAGAAGTCGGTTGCCTCCGGCCGGTAGGTGGCGGACACCAAAGCTGATGATTGACTGATTGGCTTGAAAAGAAATTAGGTCGTTTCGTCGGTAGCTTTCGCCGTAAGCTTCGCCTTCGCGAAAGAGTGTGATTGTTCCATCTTCTGCGTAGGTAATTGCAAGGTGGACAAAGCGGCGATCTGCCTCGGTTTCCTCGACGCCAGAGACACTTTGAGTTCGTTGATGGAAGTTGCTTCCCGAGATCCATTTCTTGTTTTGAAGCTCTGCAAAGACAATCGAATCAAAGATTCCGCCATCGAGCGTTTGAATGCTAATGGCTCCTCCTCCTTTTTGGCTGAGGTTGTCCAGTTGCAACCATGCCTCAAGAGTTTTTGCCTTGATCTCGCGATTGATCGGTGGCGTGGTCACATAGCCGCCATTGCTTAGGATTAGTTTTCCGTTTGCAACTTTTGCATCTCCATGTGCTTGGCCGTGCAGCGAGCCAATTTGATCGTCGAGGTTTTCAGCGAAGTCCCAGCTTGCGATTGGCTGAGGCGTAATGGTTGTCGTTTTCTCGGAATCTACTTCGATGCGTTGTTTGGCAGCGTTGTAAATCTTCTTGATGTCTTGCTGGTTTCGTTCCCGTTCATCCTCCAATTGCTCGCGTCGTTCTTCTTCGGATCGGTAGGAGCGTATGAGTTCTTGGATGTAGTCAAGGGATTGCTTGGTTTCTGTTTCGTTGGGTTCTCTTCCCAGAAGGAGATGGAAGCCGAGTTGAACTTGCAATTCTTTTGGGTCCTGGGTGATGCGACTTTCATCGATCATGGACAGTCTTGAAGCGAGTGATTCAGCGGAGGTGATAACAAGAGGGTCATTGAGGAGAGTGAGCGACTGAGCGGGGACATTGGTCACATCCCTGCGACCAGTTGCAGAGAATGGCTCAGGAAAGTCAAACGCACGCAAGAAAGGATCAAGTGAATTCCGTATCACGCGAACGTAAATGCTGCGTCGGTTCGCTTCGCTACCAATCGGTGGGCCATACAGGTCAAGATTCAGTCTGCCTGAAGTTGCAAGAAGGCTGTCTCGAATCGCTTCTGCCTCAAGTCGTCTAAGATTACAATGAGACAGCCACTGGTTGGCGGGGTCTGAGAGTTTGGATCTTTCGGATGGTGTAGAGTCTTGCTGCCAGGTCTCAGAGGTGACGATCATTTTGATGATCGATTTGAGCGACCATTGTTCCTTCTTCAACTGATTCGCTAGCCAATCAAGTAATTCGGGGTGCGTGGGTTGCGTTCCCATTCTCCCGAAGTTGTCGGGCGTCGAGACAATCCCTTTTCCAAAGAGATGATGCCAGAGTCGATTGACGATCACGCGTCGTGTGAGTGGGTTGTCGTCTCTAATTAAATCCTCGGCAAGTTGAAGTCTCGCTGGGATCTCGGGAATGTATTCGTTGTCATCAATGGCTTCTAGAAATCGCGCTGGAATGATGTCTCCTTGTTTACGATGATCACCACGGATAAACAGTGGTTGCGTTCGACCTTTGGTTTCTTCAAGCGTTGGTATGCGTGTCGCTGTTTTGATTTGGTTATGTATTTCGCGATACTGGTCAACGAGTATCTTGGTGCTTGGGAGTAGGTTGAGTTGGTTGGTAAGAAGGCCGCATTGAATAAAGGTCTCGATCAAATCAGAGTCAGCGTCAACGCACTGTGATGAAGTGCTCCAGCGGCGGATGGATTCGGTGAGCGCCTCGACATACAGATCACTGATTTTTTCGATCGTATTCGGTGTGGGGCGTTCTTGTGCCGCTTCGATGATTCGTTTTGCTGCCGTGAGACGAGGAGATTTTGGTGGTGGTGAGCCAGTCGGTTGCAGGACGACGTCTGTGATGCCGAACCACGATCGCTCGGAATTTCGTACCAGCAGCGGTGCATCTCGGGCAGTGGTCAGTTCAAGGTGCATGCTATCACCTTGCCAGTAAGATAGGTCGAACCGTTGCCACTTCCACTGCTCGGTTAAGTTGGATACCGGATAGACCGTTCCGTTTCTTGGGTAGTCTTGAACCACGTAGCGAGTGGTGGATTCACCGCCACCGCGAACTCTTAGCCAGACTTCTTGATTCGGTTTCGCAGTAAAGTCAGGTGAGGTGAATCTTGCTGCGTGCTTGTCACTGATCAGATGAGAGTAGAGTCCATGAGGAAGGATTTCCCGAATTGCAGTTTCGCCATCGAGTGAGACGATGAACTGTCCCGCATGATTTGGGTCATTCTTTTGGTTTTCTAATCCAATACCGGTTTGGTACCACTCTTGGACATCTTCAGGGTTGGAGAAGTCCCAATGTTTTCTTGATGACTTCGTTGGTGAATTTTGGTGATCCGCGGTGGCTTGATCTGCAGTGCTTCGTTGATTCGCATCGCAGATTTGCGTCAATGTTTGGAGGGTTTCGTTCCATTGACGACCCTGGGGCGTTGTTTGAGAGGGGCTGGTAGTTGTTGGTGCGCTTTGGATGAAGGGCGCGAGCAGAAGTTTGGCATCGGCATTGTTTTCTGGCCATGAGAATTCAGCTTTTGTAAGTCGTTGTTTGACCTGATCAATGGATGAAAGCCACTCGCTGGCAATTTGACTTCGAATCCGTTGTTTGAGTTGGCTAAGGTCTGAGGATTGCTGTCGTTGCAGATCAGGTACGTCAATCTCTCGTCTTCCTGGTCGACAAGATGCTAGGATGCCGAAGATCGCGTAGTAGTCCTCTTGGCTGATAGCGTCAAATTTGTGGTTGTGACACCTTGCGCATGAAATCGTCATGCCGAGAAATGCTTTGCTGAACGCATTGACTTGATCGTCAACGAAGCGAACCTTTTCATCCAGTGCATCAGTGGGAGCAAAGCCGTGAAAGACCATTCGCCAGTGAGCGGTCCCAATAAGTGATTCGTTAATCGATAGTTTTTCGTTAATGCGAGGTTGCTCAAGGATGTCACCGGCGATGTGTTCAAGAATCAATTGGTCATACGGGATGTCATCATTCAAGGCGCGGATTAAGTAATCTCGGTAGAGCCACGCATTGTTGATTACGGGGTCGCCTTCACTGCCGTGTGTCTCTGCATATCGAATCCAATCCATCCAATGACGGGCCCAGCGTTCACCAAAGTGTGGGTTTGCCAATAGATCATCGATCAAGGCCTCCACCGTATCCGAACGATGTTTGCTGGCTCGGAAGCGAGTGGACCAGAGCTGGAGTTCATCGTGGGTGGGGGGTAAACCGAGAAGGGTGAGGTAGGCGCGGCGAATCAGAGAATCAACGGAGGCTGGTTTGGAGCGAGTCAGCCCATGTTGCTGGAGTTTCTTATCAATGAAGCGATCGACCGGGTGCTTGGAGATGATGTGCTCAGAGACGTTCGGCGTTGTGCTCGGTAGCGAGTCGGCCCGTTTTTGGGGATGCGGGTTAGCGGGGAGAGCTACTTCTTGAATTGGGAGAAAGCTCCACCAAGTCTTGCGTCGTTGAAGCGTTGTCTGCCAAGAAGTTGAGTGGGCAAGTTCTTCATGTGTTGGTGGTTGGTCTCTTGGGTCGGTCGCGCCTGTTGCGATCCAGTGTTCGAAGTCACGAATGACGGCATCGTTCAGCTTGGGCCCGTCCTGTGGCATCTCTAGCCCAGTTTCTTGGTGTTTGATAACTGCTAGAAGGTGACTTTCTGAAGGTTTTCCAGGCACGATCAAACCATCAGATCGGATGGCATCACGGTGGTCCACGATCACACCGGATTCGGCGTTGCCTTGAGAGTTGTGGCAGGAATAGCAGTGTTCAGCGAGCACCGGACGAATCTTCTTCTCGAAGAATTCGGTTTTGTCCGACGAAACCACACTTGTTGGCGGCTGGGCGTGGGACGGCGTTTGCCCCCAAAACACAATGAACAGCGGCAACGCAAGGTGCAGTAGAGCCAGAGCAACGGTGTGGATAGGGATCCGAAGCGATTTACGGCGGAATCTCGGTGATTCATTTTTCACGTTTGTTTCTGTTGATTTGGGGGCGAGAGGTTGTCCGCGTTGAGCTGCCTTTTGTTCCGGAGCCCGCACGTGCGCGCCGACTCTATGTTATCGGATGGCAGAATCCGTGTGGGTCTGTGACCGGGGCTTGGTTGACATTCCGGCCTAGCGTCGATATCGTTTTGGTATCGCTGCTCCGACGAATGCCCGGGCCCACAAGGTTCGGGCAGTTTTTTTGCATTTATCCTAGCCGATCTGCCCCACCCCGCGATCCATCATGAACCCAAAAGACATTCTCAGTTACGTCGATTCTCTTCATCGTGAGAAAAATATCGACAAGGAGCTAGTGTTTATTGCGATTGAGTCCGCGTTCCAAACGGCCGCCAAGCGTCAATACGGTGAAGAAGCCGATATACAGGTCACTTTGGAGCGTGATAGTGGCAGGATCAATGCGATTCTCGATGGAGAGCCATTGTCTGACCTGATCGGCCGAATTGGGGCACAGACCGCCAAGCAGGTGATCATTCAGAAGGTGAAAGAAGCCGAACGTGACTCCTTGATGGACGAGTATCGCGATCAGATCGGTGAAATCGTGAGTGGTATCATTGGGCGAGCAGATGGGGGCGTCGCCACGGTTAATCTGGGTAACGTGGAAGCGATTTTGCCTCGCAGCGAGCAGATTCCTGGTGAATCGTTACATGCGAGTGAGCGAGTTCGGGCAGTCGTTTTCGAGGTGCGTGCGACGGGCAATCGCGTTCGAGTTGTTCTCAGCAGGACTCGTCCTCAATTGGTTCAGCGCTTGTTCGAGCAGGAGATCCCTGAGCTGGGTGAGGAAATCATCTCGATTGAGTCGATCAGTCGTGAGCCGGGATACCGCAGTAAAGTCGCCGTTAGCAGCGTTGATTCTCAGGTGGATCCAATCGCCGTTTGTGTTGGTTACCGAGGTGGCCGCATTAAAGCGGTTCGCGAAGAGCTGGCCGGCGAGCATATTGATGTCGTTCGATATAGCGAAGATCCTGAGGTGTTGATTCCCAATGCTCTCCAGCCTGCAACGGTTGAGCAGGTCTTGCTATGTGACATGATTGGTCGTGCCATTGTTCTGGTGCAAGAAGATCAGTTGTCCCTCGCGATTGGTCGTCGTGGTCAGAATGTTCGGCTCGCCAGTAAATTGTGCGGTTGGGATATCGAGATCATGACCGGCCGAGAGTTGGAAGAGCAGATCGAAAGAGCGGTTACCGCGTTCAGTCAAATCGAAGGAATGACCGATGAAATCTCGCAGTCGCTCGTTGAGCAGGGCTACTTGTCCTACGATGACTTGTCGGTCATCGAGCCAGACTTGTTCATGGAAATGAGCGGGCTGACTGAGGAGCAGGTGGATGCCATTGTCGAGGCGGCCGAACAAATGGCTGAAGAGGCGGAAGAGGCTGCCGCTGAGGAGCGTCGAGTTCGCAAGGAGCGTGAGCAAATTCAGCGAGAAGCTGAAGAGGCTGGAATTGCCGAGGCGGAGAGCGTTTCAGATGCCCCGGAGGGTGAAGCCGAAGGTGGCGAAGTTGCTCCAGCCGAAGAGACCGCTGAGCCTGCTGTAGAGGATGCTGAGCCTGCTGTAGAGGATGATGAGCCTGCTGTAGAGGATGATGAGACTGATGTAGAGGATGATTAGACTAATCTA
>JAKMEW010000055.1 GCA_022425745.1 Rubripirellula sp. | reverse complement strand
CACCCAAGCCTCTACAGCGACTTCAAACCAGAGGATGGTGCAATGATGAACCCAGTTGAAGCCACACTAAAGCACACCCACGGCGCCTACGGACCGGCACACATGGCATGCCGGGGACCGATCATCGAAGTCATCCGCAGTGATTCAAAACCGCCCCTTGGCAGCAGCGGTATCCAAATTCGCTTCAAAACCGACCTGATCATCGAAGGGATCCGACCGGGGAACGTTGTCCGCGTGCGTCCCGCTTCTTGGCCTCTGGTTAATCTTCCTCGGGAAGAATACCTCAACGATGGATCTTCGACCTCCGAAGAACGTTTCCCAACGCCAGCTATCTTCCCGAAGTATTGACCGCTTTTCCTGGTATTTGATTTGGAAACTTTTGTCGGTTGCCGCTCATCACGAAGCCGGCCGGAAAGATTTCCGAAAAACCCTTCGAGACACTTTTCTTCATCCTCAACGGCACCATAAGTCATGAATCGCTATCGATTGGCAACCACCCTATCTCCAAAGACTCTCGGCCCCTCAGGTGTCGATCAAAGGCGATTGAACGCTCGGGTCACTAGCGTTTTTCAAGCTATATTTCTATTTGCACTCGCCCACCTCTGCTTGTCTACCACGGTGGCGCATTCGCAGAGTTCTAATGAAAGCGATACCACGCCACCAAACGTCGTTTTGATTCTTGCTGACGACCTTGGTTACGGCGATGTACAAGCTTTGAATCCACGCTCCGCTATCCCAACCCCGAATTTCAACCGCCTCGCAAAAGAAGGCATTACTTTTACCGACGCCCACACACCATCATCGGTATGCACTCCTACACGATACGGATTACTGACAGGCAGGTATTGTTGGCGGACCGAACTCAAACGCGGCGTATTAAACGGCTACAGCCAACCGTTAATCGAATCTGACCGTGCAACTCTTGCATCAATGTTTAAAGAAGCGGGTTATCAAACCGCAGTCATCGGCAAATGGCATCTTGGTCTGGGAATTCAGGGCGATGCAAACAATCTCGATCTCAATCAGAGCTTAACCTTTCACCCAGGGAACCACGGCTTTGATCATTCGCTGGTGATTCCCGCTTCACTCGACTTTCCACCTTACGTGTACTTTAAAAACGGTGAACCAACCACTGACCGCTGGGTTGAACAAAAAGCAATCAGGTTCCCTGGCTTTACGAGACAAGGCCAACGCGCAGAAGATTTCAAACTTCGCGATTGCCTCGACCACCTAACCGATGAAACCATCTCGGTCATCCGAGAAATGAAAACGAATGGCAAACCAACCTTCCTTTATTTCCCGCTGACCGCTCCTCACAAACCCGTCCTCCCAAATCAGCTCTTCGCTGGCTCTACAGCCTACGGACCCTATGGCGATTTCCTTCGGCAAGTGGATCACACCGTTGGCCGCGTGATCGACGCACTCGAGGCGAATGAACACCTCGAGAACACACTATTGATTGTTACGAGTGATAACGGTTCATTCATGAAGCGAATCGATCCGTCTAACAAAGACCATATTAGCGACGAAACAGTACAAGGATTCCACATCAGTCATCATCAAGCCAATGCGAACTGGCGAGGCACCAAAGCAGATATCTGGGAAGCAGGGCACCGCGTTCCTTTTTTCGTGAGACTCCCCAACGCAAAAAATGCCGGCAAGCGAGTGACCCAAGTGATTGGATTGGTCGACATCATGGCAACACTCGCAGAACATTTGGCGATCGAACTGCCAGCTACCTCAGCTCCGGACTCATATAGCTTTGCAAAACTCTTGAATGAACCGAGCAGCACCTTTGCCCGCCCAGCGTTGGTCTGCCATTCGGCGGGAGGGATGTTCGCAATTCGCGAAGGCCAATGGAAACTGATTGCCGGTAACGGTAGCGGAGGCCGTGAACACCCCAAAGGCACACCTTTTGGTGAGCCTTGGATGCTTGTTAACCTGGAGCTCGACCCATCTGAAACAAAGAACCTTGCCGAGAGACATCCAGAGATCGTGAACCGCTTACGAAAGCAGCTAGACGAGATCAAGGGCGACGATTAGCTAGTGACTTTCGCACTGTCATCAAGAAATCTTCGATGAAGATGTGTCTGTTGAATCAATGTCAACGGCCACAACCCCTAGGTAGCAACTGCAGTTGTTGCAGATCGCTAGGGTTTTAGGAGTGGAACTGCCGCAGCGACTGCATGTGCGAAACCGATCTGCCTGTCCACCTGAGCTAGAACCACGATTGACGACTGGAATCCCGACTTTGCTCGGGTCACCGAGAATTCGCATGATGCTCGTATCGCTGAATCCGTCGTTACTTGATGCTGCAGCCGAGGTCGGGTTCAGCGCACTGGGGAATACGAAAGCCTCCCTGCATTTGGGGCATCGAACTCGTGCCCCCTGCAATTTGACATCCCCCCGCACTCGATGCCCGTTAGGACAACTACACGTCATCTTGGATGTGTTTTTATTCATTGCATTTGCTCCAATCCAATTAGAAGCAGCCGGGACCAAAAGCTGACTGCCTGATTATGAACCGATCTTATCGTAGTCAGTTCCGAACTATTTTCAGGAATTTCCCTGACATGCCCCTCGGTGGCACTATGAGATCCTAAGGGCAGAATGCTTACCGCATCGCTCTGGGTAAACCTACCGCTACAACTCGCCCCTCATCGGATGCTCAGTCTCCAGCGGGTTTATAGCCACCGACAACGTAAGAGTATTGTTCTTCGACAAGTCGGACTCGTATCCGACGACCGAGCAGACGAAAATAGATCCGCAAGACCGGCACGATTGGGACGCTTACACGGAATAGTGTAAGCACCAACGAAGACGCGAAAGAAACGCTAACGCGGTAGAAGGGGTTGCTCACGACTGCCGCAATGGAGAGCCCCAAGACCCCAAACCATGTCGCGGCAATCAATCATTTCGACAACGAGACCGGTCAAGTCTCCAAGGATCCCAGCGGCCCTTTCATCCGTTGCCGCTCCGAAAGAAGGAACCAGAAGTCGATCCGGACCTAGCCTCAAGAAATTGCAATAACTCTCCGGTACCCTAGTGCCATCAATCAATCTTGCTGGCGGTATTGGCAGTCGATGGACTTGCGTTCCCGAGGAACTCTGACGTCCCCAGTGTTCAAGAATTCGAAAGTTCTCTTCGAGGCCTGGGTAGTTTTCGTCAGTACGATCATCACTCACGGCAA
>JAKMEW010000054.1 GCA_022425745.1 Rubripirellula sp. | reverse complement strand
CCCCAACCGCTTGCGGGCCACCGTTCCATTGCTTCGCTTCGCCTTGCCCTTTGCCTGCTGCCCCAGCAGAGAAGCCATCTTCTCATTCATTTCCTCAGACTCGGGCGGTGAACCGATCTGCTCCATCGCATCACTGAATCCCAGCAACACGGATTGCCGAACACCATCTCGAACCCACTCGAAGAAATTCACATTCATCATAGAAACCCAGTTTTTATGCAATCGCGGCCCCAACGCATCTTTCACCAAGCTCACGATCATTCAGCGGAAGTTGATGAAAACACTCAAAGCGATGGACCTTCGGGTTCTTAGCTTCTAATCACGACAAGACGCGTGATAACATAAGATCCTAAATCCGCTTGTAGAACGCGATCAAGAGTGGAGTCCAGATCAATCTGGACAACCAAGCTAAATCGATGAGCGGAAGGAGATGCGGAAGCCGCTGACCGGAATAGAAATTCAGATGAATCCACCCGCATTCAGGAAAGGGCGCTGAATCCCGAATGCAAGCACTGAATCCCGGATGCAAGTACTGTGGAACACCCCGAAAGAACGCGGGCAACCCAAAAGTGATTAACCTAGCCACCCCTTCTTATCGAAGCTGGCAATCGCTTTCTCTTCGGTGCCTTGGATGTCAAAAAGCTTGTTCAACTTGGTGATTTTGAAGACTTCGAGAACATTCTTCTCCACATCACAGAACTTCAGCTTGACCTTTTTGGCCGCGCAGGTCTTATTGAGTGTGACGAGCTTCGTGATCATGGCCGAAGACATGAACTGAACGCCCGAAAAATTCAGCAACATTTTTTGATTAGCTGCCGTCGAAACCGCCTCGAGTAATTCCTTACCGACCTGCTCAATCCGCTGCGTGTCGAGAATTTTGCTGTCCGTAAAACCAGCAACAAGAACTTCACCACTAAATTGAGTTGTAATCGCAGCCATAAAATTCAGTTCCAAGTTCAATAAAGAGAAGCAAAGCGGCGCGTGGCTTTCATCGCGACCGCTTCAGGTTATCAGGGTTGCTCATGGAAAGCAATTCATGCCGACCCTGCCGCTGGCAAACACCGAACATTCCTAAAAGTATATGATTCCGCATTAACCCCAGCGTTGCCTGCTAGAGATCCGAACGATCTAGTTCATCCATCAACGAATCCAAATCTAGCTTATTTTTAGAGTCCTTGCGTGACGGAATACCGGGAATTCCGCTCCTCGCTTCAATCTCGGACGCTTGTGAAACCGGCAAAGACTTACTTTTCAGATCATCCCCAACGGATCTCCTCTGAGTTTCCGCCTCACGCCCCACCAAAGCCGAACCTTGGCGAGCGTCGTCGGTTGCCGAGGATGGACGAATTAAAGATTCCCCCCCAAGTCCTCCAAGTTGAACCGTTTTAACCTGCTGCCCGACTTGAATCTGACCGAGAACCGATAAAACGTCTGACGCTGACCCTGCATCACGCAGGTCGAACAGATAGACCCTTCGTTGACCCGCAGGCACCTTAGCCGGGACAAGATCCAATTGATGAGGCGAACGAGACCCAGAAAGCCCTAAATCACTCCAACACGCCAGAACGTCTTCGACCGCATTCCAATCAAGAATCACGGTATCTCCCTGCAGTGACTCAAGGGTCAATCGATCCGAAGCCACATCAGACAAACTGGCGAGTGGCTCGACCAAAACGAGATCAAAACCGGGAGAGCCGATCAATTCCCCAACGACTTGATCAACCATTCGCTCACCCGCCGCGTCGGGAGGACGAGTCTGAATGAGAATAACAGGCAAGCGGATAGCCATAATCAAAAGCTCGACTCAGAGTGTTTCTTGTGTTTTAAAACCAGCCGATCCATCTTCCCCACTCTAAATCCGATTCCCTGTCAAAGCATCCCCCCATCATCAACGGCTTTGACTAACGTGGAGCCACCATAGCAATTGCGATTTGCTCGGCTGATCAGACCTCAGCTGGTGTATCCTCAAAATATTGCGCCGTAGATGGCACTGCTTCTCGTATCAAATCAGGCTGCAAAAAATCGTAAATCTCAAACCAAAACTCGCGAAGATTAGCGACCTGATCGAGATCATAATCTTGTACCCACTGGTCCACCTTAGTTTGGATCTCCGTTGAACCACCCTCCAAGAGCTGACCCACCAATTCATGAATCAGTTGGGCATCGAGCGAGGTCTGGTGAACCACTCGCATCCCAAACAGGTTGCGATGACTCGTAGCAAGAACGGTTACATGACGAAGACGTGCACTGATGAGAATGATTTGCCGTGCAAAAAGCCCCAACTGCTCAACACCATCAAGAATCAATAAAGATCCTGCCGGAAGATTTTGCGCCGCCAAAAAAACACGGCGAAATCGACCAAAGGACACGGTTAACCAGCGACGCCAAACATGCTGAACACCATCAAGTTTAAGAAAAGAGCGTTCGGTGAACGGATCACCCGCCAACTCCATCAACGAATGCAACAACGTGGTTTTACCGGTACCGTGAGGCCCGACGATTAAGTTGCCTTTACCGGCTTCAAGCTGCCCGAGTAGCTCTTCAATCGCAAGTCGATGATCCACTTGTGCAGCATCAAACCCACTGCCACCGCCTAGTTTGCCTCCGACTGCATCACTGTGATCAGACCCTCGCGGATCACTCCCTGCATCAACACACTTCCGATCAGGAAACTTATAAGTTAGTGCGCCAGGCTTTGTGTATCGCGTTGCAAAGGGATTCGAAACCGAGACCATGAGACCCACCTATTCAGCCACCCAATCCGTGTCAGCCATCTCAATCACGACGCAGTGACGCCAAGGCTGAGCGAGTCTGTGCGGCTCGCGACTCACGGTCCATTGATGGCTTGCCCTGCGTGGGTGTCGTAGATTCTTCTCCCTGTGGAGGCGTGGCCACGCAAGGAGAACGCTGAGCGTCGGCAACCAGATAGAAAGGCGTTTCACTCAGAATCTCTCGACCGTCCTCTAAAAACAACCTCATGCGGACACACCAGGACAGTCGTATCAATTGACCGTGATAACTCAGCGGTGTCGCAGGCAGCACACACCGGATCGTCTGCTGGTTTTCGACACCAATCTCTTTCAAACCCGTTTCATTGATCCGCTGAAAATGGTGGACATGCAAATCCTCGTCACCCTTGCCCTCAGTGTGCCACAAAACGGATACTTCAAGCCCCTGAAGCTCCTCCAAAGGAACGCGAGAGATTCGCCAAGTGGCCGTCAACTCTCCACCGGCGCGATAAATGCCTTCCGGATTACAAAGTGACAGCCTCAGGGCTGGCTGAGATTCTGAGTTGCCCCCGGTGGATGGACGACGACGGGATAGCTTCGGCAGAACGATGGCCATGTTGACTCTCCTTTTACGACAAATTTCCAGCGGATCGCGTTATGTGTCCCCGCAAAGGAGTGCATCACATTCTGCGGGATTTCGACCCTGAATTGTTGCTCCCAAGGAACTTGCGGGTCAACTTCAACATCGCGTTCCCGCGATAAAACTTTACCGAACGCCTGATGTCGTTCAACGCGAACATCGGTTCCCTGCCGGTAAAAGGTCTCCTCCTCACACACTAACTCCACCGAGAGTCGTTTTAGCTTGAGTCGACCCGCTTGGGAAACAAAAAGATCATAGGTTCCACCCGGTTTTAACGGATGCTCACTAATTTCCACCACCGTCGGGCCCACGCCCAATCGCTGCTTCAACTGGGTGACAAAATAGAGAAATGACCAGCGGCCAATCAACGCAAACGGCACCAAGAGCCCCGTGAGAATCCATCGGGGCCTACCGATCCAGAATCCGGATACAACCACCGCCAGCAAGATAATCCAGGCGGTGTTCCAGAACCAAGCCAACAATGCAGGCCCCAGAATCCCATCCTGTCCCGCAACGATTGGCAACCGGTAGGTGAGGTGTTCACCAGGACTATCGGTGATCGCGCGTCCACGGGGAACATTCGGTAAACCTGTATCACTGCCTTGCCCTGGAGCAAGTCGCTCCAAAGCTGCTGCCTTGGTGGCGATTACCGAACGCATCTCATCACTTGCACTAAGATGCATCACTCTGAAAACCAGCCGAGTAGCACCGATCACAATCGCTGCAATCGAAACAGTCCCCATGACCCAACTGCTCAGGCTGCTCGACAACGCCTCGGCGGATACCTGCTCAGGCACCTGCTGAGGGGCAAAGTGGCTAATGAGTACGAGAGAAACGCCAAAAACCCCCGAGAGGAACGCCGCTGCGGAAAAAGCGACTTCACCGGCGATTCCCGCAGAAGGGCTGCCCAACGTGCGTTGCCCGCGTTTCTTGCTCCATGGCATCGGTAGGCGAGGCATTCGCGTCAAAGTTGGCTGTCCCCAAACCAAGGATCGGTCAGCGGTTCCATCTGCGCGTCATCGCCTCAGAACCGCCGCCAAACAAAGTGGTCTCATACTCTCTTTCAAACGCTCTCTCTATACCGATACCGGCTCGCGACTCGGACGATAGAAGCCAAGCTTTTCCAGGGCGGCATAGACTTCCTCGAGAGTCTTCTCACCGAAGTTGCTGATGGAAAGCAGTCGGCGAGGGGTCGCATTAAGCAGATCTCGAACGGTGAGAATCCCAGTCTCCTCAAGGCAGTTCGTTGTCCGAACAGAGAGCCCCATTTCCGCAATACTCAAATCCAATCGCTCTCTTCGCAATCGAGCTTCTTCTTCTGCGCGAATCAGTGGAATTCGTGTCATCGCAAACCCCTCTCCTTTGACTTCCTATTCACTCAGTCCGCTCGCTCGGCTGCACTGGCTCATCCAATACGAAAAACCCGAGCGACTGTCCCTGACTGGGTACAACGAATCCTAAGTGACTCAGCAGAGACAAAAAAGTGTCCCAAAACAAAAAAACATCGTTTTTTACGAGGTTTAATTGCTAGCAAATCAAATCTTTAGCCTGATCGAAGGCGATGGCTCCTCCACGCTGGCTTCGCCAAGGCCGCTTACTAGCGGTAGCAATGCAATCACAAACGCAGGCAAATGATCCAACAAAGAAGTCCGGCCCGATTACCCCGATGATTCGCTGCCAATTCGGAAAAATCACCCTCGCAGCCAATATTTATGCACTCTTTACGAACGAATTGAGTGCCTGCCCTTGGGTGAAAATTCTGTGGCGGATATATATGT
>JAKMEW010000044.1 GCA_022425745.1 Rubripirellula sp. | reverse complement strand
GTGTGTTCCCCGTGTATGTGTTCCCCGTGTATGTGTTCACTGTGTGCGTGTTCACTGTGTGCGTGTTCCCTGTCGGTTAATTGGCGGTGCGTGAATTGGCCATCGTTGCAATGACTGATGCCACGTTCACGGCGGCGATTAGATTGAGTCGTTGCATATCAAAGACCCAGGTCGTCACGTCAAGCTCGAGTGAGAAACGCTTGGCTTCCTCAATGGATCCGACCACCGCGGCGACTTCCCCCCGCACACGAATTTGTTGTTCAAGTTCTTTTGCGGGTGTGTCGCTAAGTATGACGCGACACATCGGTGTGTTGATCCCACGCTTCTTGATTTGATTCGCAACAGCATTCCCGCGGTCGGGCTGCTCTTCGTCCACGATCCATTCGATACACTCTTGCACGGCAGGATTGAGTTGCTCGGTTCTTTGAACACGATTGATTTCGATGCCGCGTGTCTTGGCTTCATCTAATGCCGAGGGAGTGATCACGGCATCGTTGCAGATGAGTGTCACCAAAATGTGTTTGGGGAGTCGGCTGATTTTGTCTGCTGTGATGAGTCGATCCGCCAGATAGGAAGCAGTTCTGGACGTTTTTGAAGATTCCGCAGGGATCGTCCGTCTTGATCCTACTTTGGGGGTCAGTTGATCCGAGTTCGATTCAGAACCTTTCAGTCGCGCGAGCACTTGCCGAACAATCTTTTCGATTGCTAAGCGATCCGGCAGGTTAGTGTTTGTTTCTTTTAGGCCGGTCATGACGTTTAGTCCACAATCCCCATCACAGTCCATCTAGCAGGGTTGGTTGCTTGCCCCGTCAATTCTCTTGCGTATGTACCGTCACTAGTCACCATGACACAGTCCCCGGGTCTTGATCCCAAATGGTCGAGTGCGATCAGTGGTGGACCATCGGGCGAACCATCAACGGTCAAAAGATTGATAATGATCAATTTCTGTCCGTTTAAGCTATGGTGCTTGATCGTGGCTCGTGCCGATCCGAGAACGCGTGCGGGTTGCATTGGATGGTTACCGTTTCTTAGACCACGCGGAGTTCATCAATCATGCTGCAGCGTCGCTCTCGCGTGAACGTGTTCGCGGTCGTGACGCCTTCGCCCGTGGGACCAGCAATTGAGAAGGAGAGGTACCCTTCTCCACCGAGTCCGAGAGCTGACATGCTGGGGCCATTTTTGACATACAGAGTCGTGTCAAGTTGTCGACCCATCTTGGTCATGTTGTGAACATTGCGAGAATGAATGATCGCGGTATGCCGGAATCCATGCTCATACTTTTGCGCCATCTCGATCGCGTGATCAACGTTTCTTGCACGAACGAACGGGACGAACGGCATCATCTGCTCGACACTCACAAAGGGGTGATGTTCGTCGGTCTCACCAAAGACTAGCTCAACTGAATCATCAATATTCAATCCTGCTGCTTTCGCGAGCACGGACGCGTTCTGGCCAATGAAATCTTTACATGCGGCGTCATGTTGGTCGTCTCCGACTTTGACGATTGCTTTGGCTGTAAGACTCGCAATTTGACCGTGGTTTAATTCCACCGCGCCGGCGCGTCGCATGGCCGCCATCATGTCATCAAAGACTTCCTCGACAACGAAGACTTCCTTTTCTGCGATGCAGAGAAGATTGTTATCGTATGCGGCACCTTGGATGATGCTGCGTGCGGCGTTGTCCAAGTCTGCAGTTTCATCGATGACAACCGGGGGATTGCCCGGTCCTGCAACGATCGCTCGCTTTCCGCTTCGCAGTGCCGCACGGCCGACTGCTGGGCCACCAGTAACGCAGATCAAAGCAACGCTGCGATGCTTAAACAACGCTTCGGCCGACTCGAGAGTCGGTTCAGCAATGACGCAGATTAGGTTGTCGATCCCAATCTCTTGTTCGATCGCTTGGTTGAACCTGCGGACTCCTTCAACAGCAACATTTTTTCCCGAGGGGTGTGGGTTGACCACAACGGTATTTCCACCAGCTAGCATGCTGACCGCATTTCCGGTGATGGTTGGGAGGCTGTGCGTTACCGGTGTGATAGCACCAATAACACCGAAGGGAGCACGTTCGATGACAGCCAGCCCATGATCTCCACTGAAGCATTTGGTTTCGAGCATTTCAACACCCGGAGTTTGCTCACCGAGAGTCCGGAGTTTCTCGATTTTGTGTTCGAGTCGACCGATCTGGGTCTCTTCCATCTCCATGGTGCCAAGTTCTTCGCACTGTTCGATGGAGATGCGACGGATGATCTCGATCACTCGCTTGCGGTCAGCAATCGAGCAGTCACGGAACTTTTCAAAAGCAGTTCGTGCGGCGTTCACTGCCGACTCTGCGTCTTGGAAAATGCCGTGACGTCCTGCAGAGAGACTCCCTCGAGAGGATCCGTTGGGGGCCACCGGCATCGGTCCGACCTCCGCAAGTACCTGTGCCACTACATTTCGAATGATGTTTTCGTCGTATTGCATGTTTCAGTTTTTTGTTGGTTTAGGCCCGTGTGAATCAGGATTCCTGCCTTGAGAAGACAGTTTGTTTGTCGATGTGAACCTTATCCACGATTCCGATAATGACCGCATCGATTGGTAGTGTTTTGGTTTCGGGTGTTAACCGTGCGCTGCTCCCTTGGGTGATAAGGACGAAATCGCCCTCGCCTGATCCAAGGGTGTCCACAGCGATAAACGTGCGACCCGTCGTAACCAGTGCATGACGCTTTTCTTCGTCAAGCCTGTACGGCTCAACGACGAGGAGTTTGTGTCCGGTCATCGACTCAACTTTTTGAGTGCTGACGACGGATCCGGTGACTTTTGCGACAAACATTTCTGTGGATGCTTTCTTTTGTCTACCGATTCAAAACATCAACGCACTGGCGTGCGACGATGATCTCTTCGTTGGTTGGGATGACCCACAGCTGAATTTGGCTGTCGGAGTGATGGAAACTCGATTCGCCGTCCACCGCTGCGTTTGCATCGCTGTCCAAGCGGATACCAAGCTCTTCAAGGCCTTCGCATACCGCGGCTCGGATGCGATTCCCCTTTTCGCCAATACCACCGGTGAAGACAATTGCGTCAGCTCCTCCCATCGCTACGAGCATGCTGCCTAGGTGACGGCGAATCTCTTGGACAAAGACCTCGAGAGCGAGTTGTGCCTGTTGGTTGCCTGAGTCGGCGGCTTGCTCTAGATCTCGAATGTCCCCGCTGAGATTGCTGAGACCCAGAAGTCCGCCGTGACTTGCGAGGTGCGATAGCACTTCATCAAGCGTCTTCCCGGTTCGTTCAATGATGAGTGGGATGGCAAAGGGGTCGAAGTCTCCAACGCGATTGTTCTGTGGCAGACCCGTTTGAGGAGTCATTCCCATGGTGGTCAAAACGCTTTGTCCCGACTCAATTGCGGTCAAGCTGCTACTGCCACCAAGGTGGCAGGAGATCACGCGAGCGTCATTGCGTTGAAGGACTTCCGCAGATCGTGTCGCAATGTACCGATGACTAGCTCCGTGAAAGCCGTATTTACGAATGTGGAATTCATCCGCCCATTGGCGAGGAATCGCATATTCGCGGCGACTTGCAGGAATGGTCTGATGGAAATCTGTCTCGAATGCCGCAACGAGAGGGATGCTAGGCAATTTCTCTCGCATCGACCGCATCGCGGCGATGTAGGGAGGGTTATGTGCCGGTGCAGCCGCGTTCATCTCCGTCATGGCTTCGAGTACTTCATCGTCCACCTGAAAGACGCCAGAGAGACGACCACCGTGAACCGCTTTGAACCCGATTGCAACGACATCCGATGCATCCTCGAGCACGCCGTGCTCGGGGTCTGTTAGTTGCTGCAAGCAGGTTTCCACTGCAACTCCATGATCTGGCACCGGCATCTGGCGTTCGTCTTTCCAGTCTCCAATCTCCACAACGCAGTGACTCTCCGCTTGACCGATTCGGTCAACAGCACCACGCGCCAAGCATTGTTCGTTCGACATGTCATACAAACGATACTTAAAGCTGGTGGAGCCGAGATTTGCGACTAAGACAAGCACGGAAGTTTCTGGGTCGGAGGAATGGAAATGGGTTGAGTCAAAGGCTAAAGGCAACTGAGCCTCGGAGGCGAACGCTTCAAGGGGCGATGCTTTCTCGGTCGTTTCGCCGGTCATCGCAGTTGAAAGGTTCGCCGTTACGCCAAAAAAGCTTTGGTCAAACCTTCGGATGGACGAGGGATGATGTGGCTGCTAACCAATTCGCCAACCTGTGACGCGGCAGTCGCACCAGCTTCGACAGCTGCTCGGACGCTTCCCACGTCACCGCTAACGATGGTCGTGACGTAAGCTCCGCCAATGTCAACGCGTTTAACAATTTCAACGTTTGCAGCCTTCGCCATCGCGTCGGTTGCTTCGATCAAAGACAAAAGGCCTTTGGTTTCGATCAAGCCAATTGCATCGTTCATGTGAGTTCTCTTTGTGAGTCAAAAGTTGTTTGATAAATGATGAAAAACTGTGTTTTTGTAACGACCAAGATTGGCTTCCCGCGGAGGTAATCGGCAGTGAGTTAATGCCGAGAGGATTCCTGGTGGAGCCACTGGTGGATCAATTACAGCTGGGGCGAGTACCGTGGTCGGCTACTTTTTGGTAGCGACAGGAGTTTTCAGGATCTTAGGTAGATCTTCGTG
>JAKMEW010000025.1 GCA_022425745.1 Rubripirellula sp. | reverse complement strand
ATGTGGAACTTAACCGCCTTCTTGATTCTCGGCAGTTCATTCGATTTTTCCTCCGCATTAGCGAGTGATGCCGTCAGTGAGGTGGCTGCGGCGATCTGCAGGCAAGACCGGCGGCTCATTTTCTCATCGTGCATCACAGTTGTGCTCATCGGTTTGCTTCGTAAGCGATTTTAGGTGGTGGAGGTGGGCTGATTGAAGATGCCAATTGATAGTTGCGTTGAGCCGTTCAGATGACCTCGTCGGCGTTGGTAGCCGATGTTGCACAGCGTATGGTGATGTCACGGGCGGGGCTGGTCGAATCTTTCACAGACAATTGCTAGACTAACTTGCCGGTATCGTTGTCAATCAAGATGCTGCAACGGTGTTGAATCGACACTATTATTCCACTATCGGATCGTCTGTAGGTTTTATGAGTAGTTTAGACCGAATCAATCGCCGTTTGTTTTTTGTTTTCGGGCTTATTGTTGCTGTAGCGACGACAGGCTTTGCTGATGAGCGGCCCAATATACTTTTCATCTTTTCCGATGATCATGCAATCAATGCGATCTCGGCCTACGAAGGTCCGCTAACCGAAGTTGCCCCGACACCTAATATCGATCGTCTCGCAAAAGAAGGGGCGGTGTTTCTAAATTCCTTTTGCGGTAATTCAATTTGCGGGCCTTCACGCGCGACCATCTTGACCGGGAAGCATAGCCACAAAAATGGATTCATGCGGAACACCGGGAAAGGGTTCGATCAGAGTCAATGGACAGTCGCGAAGGCGATGCAAGCTGGCGGATATAACACCGCGGTGATCGGCAAGTGGCATCTGAAAACCACGCCATTGGGGTTTGACCACTGGGAAGTGTTTCCCGGTCAAGGTAGCTACTATAACCCCGTTTTTATCCAGCCTGACGGAAGTACCAAGCGTTTTGAAGGATACGCGACAGATCTTACAACTCAGAAAGCGGTGAACTGGTTGGAACAGCGAGATTCATCCAAGCCGTTTTTTCTCATGTGTCAACACAAAGCACCACACCGAACGTTTGCGCCTGCGCTGCGACATCTTGGTTCATTTGATGACGTTGTGATTCCTGAACCCGAGACTTTGTTTGATGATTACAAGTATCGTAGTCAGACTCTGGCTGGAAACGAGATGGAGATTGATCGGCACTTTGATTGGGCGTATGACGCAAAGGTTCGTAAAGATGAACGTGGTGATGTTAAATTGCCGGCGCCCGATCGTTATGGGACTCCCGAATACAATCGGATGACTGACAAGCAAAAACAGGTTTGGGATGCTCATTTTGGCCCAAAGAATCAAGAGTTTCTTGATCGATTTGCCACCGGTGAGATGACTCATCAAGAACTTGTTCGCTGGAAGTATCGACGATACATGCGAAATTACTTAAGTACCGTCAAGGCAGTGGATGAGAGTGTTGGGACGCTACTGAAGTACCTCGATGATCACGGGCTCGCTGAGAATACATTGGTGATCTATTCGTCCGATCAAGGTTTCTACCTTGGCGAGCACGGCTGGTATGATAAGCGATGGATGTTCGAGGAGTCTTTTCGAATGCCTTTTGTGGCACGTTGGCCCGGGGTGATTCAGCCTGAATCTCGCCCGAGTCAATTGATTCAAAATATTGACTACGCTCCGACATTCCTCGAGGTTGCCGGATTGAATGTGCCCGATGAGATCCAGGGCCAGTCATTGGTTTCTTTGATGGAGGGAAAGGAAGTCGATTGGAGAGATTCGTTGTACTATGCCTACTATGAGCTTGGTGAACATGCAGTGCCGCAGCACTTCGGCGTTCGTACCATGCAGCACAAATTGATTCACTTCCCGGTTAGCAACGAATGGAATCTTTTTGACCTCGAAGCTGACCCGTTAGAGATGAGAAGTGTGCATGACGATGCGAGTTATGCATCTTTACTTGATTCAATGAAGCAGGAGTTCTTTCGACTGCGGGCGCATTACGATGCTCCTCCGTTTCCCAAACAATGATTTGGTGATGGGAGTTTCATGCTCGGTTATGCTGCCTGCTGCTTACTGAAAGCCTCGTCTTGATTCATTGTACGAGTAGGACTGTGCGGGCAGATTGGTGCAGGCAGATTGGTGCGGGCAGATTGGTGCAGGCAAGCTTGTGATGCTTTTCTTGATTTTGCTCTGCATCGCTAGCGGGGAAGTTTATTGAAGTCAATCTTCGGTGGTGACGAAGGTTCAGGCGTCCGTTCAAAAGTGGTTCCCGCAGTTTGGGTCTCGTTGAAAAAACCACAGTTTCGCAGGTAGTAATGGTTTTGTTCGCTGCCACCGGTGAAATCAAGTCGATGGCTACCACCACCCGTGGCGTCGACTGAAAAGGTTGCTTTTTGGCAAGCGTGCCAAGATCCCTCGGTGTCCCGCACCCAAGTGTTCCCATAATTGGCTCGTCTCTCTTTGTGGCCATGTGCCGGATAGAAGCTCTCAAGGAACGAGTGGAAGCCACGCAGGTGAGTGTCTGTTTTAGGGCGGCGGAAACTTGCGATAAGACGCCATTCATCTTGATCAACGTCACCAAACCACGATGTGTAGGTGGTCTGTCCCTTTCCATTTGGGATCACTTCGGTCAGGAATCGGTAGGTGCGTCCCGACTGCCACGGATAGACCAAATAGCTTTGGCCACCCGATCCTTCGTTGCCAAATTCGCCCAGGTGGACGCCTTCGCCTTTGCCAAGAGCAATGATTTTCTGATCTTCCGGGATCTCGCGAGGATTGTCAGTTCGGAACGGACTCCAGACCGAGAATAAAACTCGCCGTTCTGTCGGGCTGTTGACTTGGATGCCAAAGTAACCCTCAGCAAACCCATTCGCCATGTAGTAGGTGCCGAGTGGGTCTTGCGATTCGGGGACAGTGATTTCGCTGTAAGCATAGGTCAATTTCGGCTCACGCGGGACGTGGTAGCGAAGGTGAACCGAGGGGCCACGTCGCCCCCAATAGAACATGTTGCCTTGATTGTTCTTCACAAAACCAATCTTCAAATCAACTTTCTCGCTTTGGACAATCAAATCCGTGGCTTGGATGCCGTGGAATGAGGTTTTACTTTCGCCTCGGAGGTCAACTCGCGCGTAACCAGCTGGTAGCTCTTCTGTTTTACCGATCGTGATGATTTTTGGAGTCGAGTCTTGGATGGTAAAAGGAAAGCGTTGTTGAACAATCGTGGCAACGACCGAAGATGGAGCCGAAAGTGTGCTGGCACGGATTGAGAGTGCAACGGATGCGGGTTGATCAAGATGAAAAAACACAGAGACGGTTTCCTCTTGATCGTTCCACCGCACGCCTTGATCTCGTGTGAAACCCTGGTCACTGCTGGTGGGAGCGGTGCGGTACGCGTTTCCTGAGAATGGAATGTTCCACTCTGCTGAGAGACAGGTGCCACATAAACTGAGGCTGGATAACACGAGGCTCACAAGGCACGCCAGAGTGGTCGCTGCAAGTTGCGTGGTGAAACGGAGTTTCAGTTGGTTGGGAGTCATGGTGAGGGTTCGTGGTAGGCGTAATGGTTGAGGTGAAGCGACAACTGGCGACTGTAGATTCTAGTTGAGAATCGCGTTGATTCCTGCAACGTGTTGTTCGTCACCACCAAAGGGAACCGTGCCTAAAAGGCGGACTTTGCTGTACCTTTCCATTTGGTTTGGGTTGTCCCGCAGTGCTTCGTGGAATTCGTTTTTCGGGTGCGATAGAAAGATCCCGACGGGCAAGATTTGGTGAGCTTTGGCAGCTTCACATGTCGCAATCACCTGATGGATCGCGCCGAGGCGATTTTCAGCAACCAAGATGATCTCAGCATCAAGTTGCTTGGCCAAATCAAGATTGAGTAGTCCGTCGGCGATGGGGCTGAAGAGTCCTCCAGCACCCTCAATCAAAAGCACTTCGGAGTCTTTTTCCCACGGTACGATCCCATTGATCAATTGATCGATGCAAACCTTTTTTCCCTCCGCTTCGGCGGCTTGGGGAGGCGCAAGTGCTTTTTCAAATCGTTGGGGGCAGACTTGTTGAAGTGTTAGCGGTTTTCCGGCAGCTTGCCAGAGTGCAACCGCATCCTCCGCCACGAGTGTGTTGTTGACTTGGTGGCATCCACTTGCCACGGGCTTGTAGACCCCCACCTTGCGGCCCTGATTGACGAGGTGTTTGGCCACCAGTGAAGTGACATAAGTTTTGCCAACTTCGGTGTCTGTACCTGCAAAAAAGAGTCGCTTTGGCGTACGATGTTCCACGGCTGAAATGGCCTTTCAAAATGTTGTTGCGATGTTGGCACAGGTTAACCGCAAATCCTAGTCAGAAGGAACCCGACTGTGGGACGTGTTGTTCGCTTATCTATGGTGCAGATGCGCGACGCCGGATCACCTGCAAGGTGTATCGAAACGGCGATCAGCTGGATTGAAAAAGCTGCTTCCGAAGGCGCGCAGGTGATCTGCCTGCAGGAACTGATCGCTGGTCCGTACCCCTGCCAAAGCGAGGACCACCGAAACTTTGACTACGCCGAGAGCATTCCGGGCCCTTCAACTGAGGCAATTGCTGAGGTAGCAAAAAGGCTTGAGGTCGTCGTCGTGGTGCCTCTTTTTGAACGCCGAGCACCTGGGCTTTATCACAACACGGTCGCAGTGATTGATGCAGATGGCTCCCTCGCGGGGCTTTATCGCAAGATGCACATTCCGGATGATCCGTTGTTCTACGAAAAGTTTTATTTCACGCCGGGCGACCTCGGCTTCACACCGATCCAAACACGGTATGCAAAGCTGGGTGTTGGCATCTGTTGGGATCAGTGGTTTCCCGAGGCAGCACGACTGTTCGCCTTAGCCGGTGCTGAGATCTTGTTGTATCCCACGGCGATCGGATGGATTGACGAAGAGAAGGAAGAGTTTGGGGCTGGGCAACAAGACGCTTGGCTCACTGCAATGCGTGCCCATGCAATCGCAAACGGATTGTGGTTGGGTGCTGCAAACCGAGTTGGCGTTGAGGGGCGTTTGGAGTTCTGGGGGACTTCCTTTGTTGCCTCGCCACGAGGTGAGGTGGTTGCGAAGGCTGGGACGAGCGAAGAGTGCTTGGTTACAACGGACTGCGCCATTGAGGAGATCGATGTTGTGCGAACTCATTGGCCATTTCTTCGTGACCGAAGAATCGACGCCTATCAAGGTTTGACTCGGCGTTGGATTGATTCCTCAAATGAATAACATCGTGGAACTTTGATCGCGAGAGCGAGTTGTCGATCGCGAAGATACGGTCGCGACGAGCTGATTGCCCACTTGTTAATCTTCGATTCGTTCACCGTCCACGATGTACTCGACGTATCCGAGCATCATTTCGTCGGTCGTCTGAGGCCCCCATCGGACATCTTTGTCAGGGTCGGGGTTTGCAGGATTCTTTACGCTGTTGTCGAACCATCCAGCAAGTTCGATTCGGGTTCCTGCTGGAATTGATAGTGGCTCGGAAAGACGGTATTCAAGTTGCCAGTTGAAGTCGTAACGAGGGACATTTAGAAGTTGTTGTTTTTCGCCATTGGGGTACACCAGTTCGTATCGAAAGGCTTTGCCTCGCACGTGCATGTGAGGCATGACGGCCAAGAGTTTGATGTCACTTGGCACCGTAAGTGATGCGTCTTCGCGGTGATGGTCTGCGTTTGCTGGAATCAAAATTCGATGATTGGCAATGCCATGGTTTTTGACTTCATGTTGCGGTGGTTGTTTGCTGAAACGCAATCCGAGTCGAGTTTGGTCGGTGGTGGCTTTGCCGTTGGGAGTGTAGTGGATTTGGAAAATCAGACGTGAACCCGCTGGGATCTTCTTCGCGTAGCCATCGGGATAAATCTGATGCGAGTTCCCTGGAACGAAAGCGGCGAGGAAGCCGGCGGAGCCCTCTTGGATTGCACGAAGCCCACTACCTGGTTTTGTAATGTAGACGAGGACATGATGCACCGCGGAGACCGCAGTCGGACGAATCTCAACTGCTGAGACCCACTGGTCTTTATCAAGTGTCGTGGAAACCAGTCGGTGGACGTAAGGCATTTGGCCTTCCGCTTTGATGCTGATCGGTTCTGGAATTTGCAGAACCAGGTCCGGTGTTCCAATCTCCCAGTCTTCGGGGTACTTCACGGGTAATGGCGCCTCGCTCGGGTCGCCCTCGGGCATTCCCGCGGACACCCATTGGATCAACCTTTGTCGATCCTCGTCCGGAACCGTTCGGTCGTTGGCCCAATGCTGAGTCGAGGTTCCGTGCTGAGTCGAGGTTCCGTGCTGAGTCGAGATTCCGTGCTGAGTCGAGATTCCGTGCTGGGGCGCGGTTCCATGTGATGATGAATCCCCGCCGGTTGCTCCGTCGTGTTTCATATTGCTAGGAGGAGGATCCTCGGCGAACCATGGTGGCATGATGCCTCTGCTAACAACACTCGCGATCATTTTTCCAAAATCACTCACCGCTTCGTATTGTTCCAATGCGAAGGGGGCTGATCCATTTTCCCGATGACAGCTCACGCAATGTGTCTGCATGATTCGTGAAATTTGTCGGTGATAAGTGACATCCTGTTGCGCAGGTTCGGGTGAATCACTCGGAAGATAGATCTCACATCCCGGCGCAGTGGTTGCCGCAATGTCTGGCGTTTGACCCGCGAGCACGGCATCAATCGCATCGGTTAGATAGTGGTTTTTCGGTTGATCGAGGGCGTAGCCAAAGCCGTACTGATCATCCACCGCTCCGCGGTAACGCAAGGTGTGAGAGGAGTCGAGGACAAAAACTTCGGTGGAGGTGTGTGCCTGGAGTGTTTGCGTTAGCAACATCTCTTGATCGTGAATATAAAGCCCGTCAAAGCCGTGCTGCTGAATCGCCCGGTCAATTCGTGTCTGATTCTCCGAATCGTTTGGGTTGATATAGATGAACTCGACACCCTGTTCTTTGTATTGGTCTTCGATTCTCGCGAGTGTTGGCGAGTACTTGAGGCACAAGGGGCAGCCTGTTCCCGTCAACGCAATGACCACAACATTTTGGGATGGGGTTTGCTTGTCGACGTTGCTCACTGCATCGGCGTGCGTCGCACTGGCAGTTCGCGTGAACGGTTTAAAATTGATCCGCCGGCCGATTCCCAAGGCGATTGAGTTGAGTCTTTGAGGTGCCTGTCTGATTTCTTTGTTGAATTCTGTTTTCGCGGTCTCCGTAATGGAATCCTTGCTTACTGGGGAAGTTTGTTGCATTCGCTCAGTATTTTGTGTTTCGCGGCTCTGTGTTTTGCGATTGAGCGGCGGGGGTAATTGAATTCCCTCGAAGACCCCTCGCCGAGCGGCTGACCTCGCTTCCTGCAAGCTGATGCGATCGTCCCCGTTGGAGTCAACTTTCTGCAGTAGTCGTGCATCCCGAAATTCTGCTTCGGTGAGGTAGCCATCCTCGTTGGTGTCGTATTTTGAAAAAGACTTTGAGACTGGGCCGTTAATGAGGCGATCGCCTTCTACTTGCCCTTGGGCTCTTAAATGCAATGCAATGCTACCGGCAGAAATCAGCGTGAATGCCGCGAGCAGTTTGGCCCCGAGGAGTGTTACCGTTAGCGATGCCTTCTTGGGTGATCTGTCGTGCCTTCGGTGGGAATCGATCACTTTTCCTGTTCCTTTTGTGGGCAATGGCTAGCGGGCTGGTCTCTGTGAGGGAAGCTCTGCCGGTGAGTCGAATATCATCGTGTTTTATGCTCGCCGGTTGAAGTGCTGTTGTGCAACTGATTCCGAGGAGTTTGCTTTTGAAGCGATTATTTTCGGACTTACGGTCCCCAGGGCTTGCGCACGACTCGCCCTGGACCTCTCTTTATTCGGTGAATTGCGGGATTTGGCCCTCGTAAATTGAGCCTGCCGGCGATTTACTGCCTCGATTTCTCCTCGCTTGCCGATTTCTTGCAAACTGCCTTTGCGTCCTGTTTGCCCACGACCTCCTTGGTTTTGCATTTGTCTCACCTTGCTTAGCCTGTTTTTTTTACTCTTTTTTTGCGTTTCCCCTGAAATGCTCACCCCGCAGATAACCCCTCTTTCCCCTTTTCTCTCTAGTCTACTTGTTTTGCCTGCTCGGTTGTGGCAAACCTTTCGGAGTCCAAAACGATTTAGACCGTAAAAAGCAGGATGAGAGATGCGGAACAAACGGACTTCGGCTAGGCGGCGTGAGTTCAAAAGGCGGCTTCTGCTCGAGAATCTGGAATCTCGTAGGCTCTTGGCAGCCACTGATCTAGCATCGATCTCGGGGCTAGTCTTCAATGATTACTCGGGGAACGGGTACAACGCCGGCGAAGAGATCGCTGGTGCAGCGGTTTCACTTTACCGCGATAGTGGCGACGGTGTTTTCCAATCGGCCGTTGATACCTCCGTCGGTTCGACGGCCACAGGTTCAGACGGACGCTATGAGTTCTCTCGACTAACCGCAGGCAACTACTTTGTTGTTCAGCCCGCTCAGACGGTCGGCTCGCGCGTGCTACCGGAGAAGGTTTCCAGTTTGATCTCGGTGAGTACGGGGGCTGTAGAAGGTCAGATTGTCACGACCATCGACGACTTCGATGTCACTCAACAGGCGGTTCAGGACACGACCAATGATGGCGTCCCAATGACGTCGGCGGAGTTGGCTCCCGAGGCAATTGGCGGTGAGCGGGATCTCTATGTGAATCTCACAAGCTCCAATGGCTTCGTTGCATTGAATGTTGACGATCCGCTGCTGCCTAACCTTCTCATTTTTGATGCCGGCTTAACCGGTGACGGCGTACGGAGAATTTCTTGGGATGGCGTTGACGGAGACGCCTTGAGTCTCAATGACTCAGGGTTGGGCGGGGTTGATTTGACCGATTCGGGTCAGGCCTTGGGACTGCAGCTTCAGATTGGTGCAGATCAGTCCGGCGGAACAGCAGTGGTTCGTCTTTACAGTGACGACGGTGTCGTTGGGACATCGGGTCGGTATAGCACTGCAACACTTCCGATTCCTCAGACCGGGGGAGCCGTTCCGCTTCAGGCTGAGTTCTTACCTTTCAACCAATTCACAGCCACCAGCGGTGGTGGAGTGGATCTGACTTCGGTTGGTGCGATTGAATTGGAGATCGTAGGTGGCGCGAACTACGACGGTTCAGCTGAGATCGTTGGTACTGCTGGAGAGACGAACTTCACGCAAGACTTCGCCAACTTTCAATCTTCTGATCTGCGTCTGGCGCAAACGGTAAGCGACTCATCTCCTGATGTAGGGCAGAGCGTCACCTTTACGATCACCATCCATAATGATGGTCCAGACACTGCGACTAATGTGGCGGTTCTGGATCAATTGCCAGCAGGTGTAACGCTGCAAACATTCAACACATCTCAGGGCGTTTTCAATAGCGCAACCGGGGTTTGGAGTGTTGGGACTTTGGCGTCGAGTGGCAATGCGGTTTTGTCTTTGGTGGCGCGTGTCGATAACGCGGGTGTTCGTTCCAATTTTGCCGAAGTGATTGCATCGGATCAATTCGATCCAGATAGTACTCCGGATACAGACGGGACGCAGGCCAATGATGCAAGTGAGGATGATCAGGTCCTTACCACCATCACTTCAGAATCGATTGATCTTTCCATTGTGAAGACCGCAATTCCACAGGCGGTCACCGTTGGTCAGCCGGTGACCTTCACTTCCGTCGTGTCAAACTTTGGTTCCAGTACAGCAACGGGCATTCAAATCCGAGATGCCTTGCCGTCCGGAATTTCGTATGTCAGTTCTAGTGCTTCCGTGGGTACCTTTAACTCCAGCACTTCCATCTGGTCGCTCAATACGTTGGCTCCGGGAGCATCGGCAACCTTAACCGTTATTGGTTTGGTAAATGTTTACGGCCCACTTACAAGTACGGTCGAGGTCATTTCTGCTGACCAGAGCGATATAGATAGCACCCCTAATAATGCGAGTTCCACTGAAGACGATCAGGCATCGGTGACGGTCGAATCACCGCAGGTGGACCTGTCTTTGACGCTTTCCGCTAATCCAGGCACCGCAGCAGTTGGACAGCCTATCACTTTCACCGTCGCTGTCTCCAATAGTGGACCGAGTGACGCAAGTGGTATTCAGGTGAGCGTTCCACTGCCTGGTGGATTTGCAATCAGCAGTGCCCAAGCAGCTGCTGGTACTTACAACTCAGTAACTGGGATTTGGACGCTTGGGGATTTGTTGTCTGGTGGGAATTCGCAACTGGTTTTGGTCGCAAGTCCTGGCTCACCAGGCGCGTTCACGATGAATGCTGAGATTGCTGCTGCGGACCAACCCGATGCTGACAGTCAGCCGGGAAACCAAAACACTGCCGAGGACGATTACAGGAGCGTTGCCATTTCGGTGCCGCAGATCGATCTTTCTTTAACCAAGACGGGAACGCCGGCTACGGTCGTGGTTGGGCAGAGTGTGTCCTTCACGGTGACGGTCACCAATGATGGTCCAGATCTTGCGACGGGAGTTCAGGTCTTGGATGTCTTGCCCGCCGGCATGTCCCTAGTAAATGTCTCCACCACCCAAGGTACCTACGATTCGCAGACAGGTCTTTGGAGCCTCGGTGCGGTGCCAATTGGTACCAATCCATCGATGACGGTGGTAGCGACGGTGGATCAGCCCGGGGTGTTGAGCAACACCGCCGAGATTCAGGCTGCGGATCAGCCTGACGCTGATAGCACACCCGCAAACCAGTCATCCGACGAGGATGATCAGGCAACGTTCGTCATCAGTGCTCCCCAAATCGACCTTTCGTTGAGCAAGACGGTCGATAACACGAGTCCGCTGATCGGAGACCCGATCCAATTCACGATTGGCTTGAGCAATGCAGGTCCCAGTGACGCAACAAGTGTGCAGGTTCGAGATCTTTTGCCGGTGGGTCTTCAGTACCTGTCTTCAACACCTGAGGTAGGTACCTACAACAGTGCCACCGGGATCTGGAATGTCGGCAGTCTCGCAAGCGGGGCAAATGTGACATTGCTGATATCGGCGAGCCCGACTGGGACGGGGATCGTCACCAACACCGCCGAGGTCATCAATGCGGATCAGCCCGATGCCGATTCAACACCCGATAACAATCAATCGGGAGAAGATGATCAGGCTTCCGTAATGGTTGGGACTCGGCAGATTGATCTCGAACTTTCTCAGGTCGTCGACGTCGCGAAACCGAATCTCGGAGATCAGGTTCAATTTGATCTTACGATTACCAATGCAGGTCCTGATGATGCAACGACCGTCTCGGTGCGTGATCGGCTACCAAACGGTTTGGACTTTGTTTCTGCGACAGCTACGGTCGGCTCTTACGACTCAGTTGGCGGTATCTGGTCTGTTGGTTCCCTCGCTGAAGGTGCCAGCGAGACATTGTCTATCATCGCAACCGTGACGTCGGTCGCCCCTGTTACCAATGTTGCTGAAATCATTTCTTCAGAGCCGATTGACGTCGATAGCACGCCGAACAATGGGAATGATCGAGAAGATGATTACGCTTCGGCAACGATCGCTCCAGCCATTGCCGACCTCTCGCTCACACAGACGGCGAATTTGACGGCACCCAATGTTGGGCAGAACGTTGTCTACACTTTGGTTGTCGAGAACGCGGGGCCTGATGCTGCGAGCAATGTGGTGGTGCGAGATCTATTACCAGCGGGACTAGATTTCGTCAGTGCGACTCCATCTCAAGGCAGTTACGATGCGCTCAGTGGTCGATGGACGGTTGGTTCGGTATCGCCTGGAGTGACTCCTTCTTTGCAGATCGAAGCAACCGTTGTGGCTCCGGGTAGTAAGTCGAATACGGCAGAGATCATCGCTGCGGATCAATACGATCCCAATAGCCAACCTGGTAATGCGAACGCAGGCGAAGATGACCAAGCTTCCCTCGTGATTACTCCGCCGGTAAGTGACTTATCGATACAAAAGCAGATCAATGTCAGTCGACCGCGGGTGGGTGATAATGTTCAGTACACCGTGACGGTCAGTAACGCGGGACCCAACGACGCGAGCGGTGTTTCTGTTCTTGATTTGTTACCCGCGAGTTTGTCTTTCTCTGGAGCTTCGACGGCCTCGGGTGCTTATGATTCAAACTCTGGGATTTGGAGTATTGGTGAGATCGGCCGCGGCCAGTCTGCCGTTTTAACAATTGATGGTACGGTGATCTCTGCGACGGGGGGAACCAATACGGCCGAGATTTACACCTCAGATCAGTACGATCCCGATAGCACTCCGGGCAATGGTGTTACATCGGAGGACGATCAGGCTGCTGTTCAGTTCTCACCCGCTACTGCGGACCTGTCCTTGGTCAAAACGGCGAATCGGTCGGAGGTGAATGTCGGGGAGCAGGTCACGTTTGACATCGTGGTAACCAATGCGGGGCCTGACGTCGCGACGGGGCTGAGCGTTTTGGATTCGATGCCTTCAGGACTCGGGCTTGTCTCGGCCACAGCGGTCAATGGGAGCTTTGATTCAGCCACTGGGATCTGGTCGATCGGCGACCTTGCGGTTAACGCTTCAACAAGCCTGACGATCGTTGCAAATGCGATCGACCCAGGTCTTTCAACCAATGTGGCTCAAGTTCAAAGCGTGGATCAGTTGGATCCCGATTCTCTCCCTGGGAATCATCAAGCTTCCGAAGACGATCAGTCATCGGTCTCGGTTACGGCCGCACAGATTGATCTGCAGCTCTCAATGGTTGTGGATCAGTCGTCCCCAAACGTTGGTGATCAGGTTCGCTTCATTCTGCGAGTGGATAATTACGGTCCATCCAACGCGACTGGCGTTGCGGTGCGAGATCTTTTGCCATCGGGCTTGTCTTACTTGGAAACCAATTCGAGCCAAGGTAGCTACAACTACGCAAGCGGGTTATGGAATGTTGGTGCGGTACCCAACGGCGGTTTCGCGACACTTGAGTTAGTGGCGATCGTGAGTGAGATACTGGACGTCGAGAATGTCGCTTCGATTGTTTCGGCGGACCAGCCCGATGCTGATTCGATTCCGAACAATGACGTTGCTTCTGAGGATGACCAAGTCAGCGTGTTTGTGGCAACGCCGGTAGCCGATTTATCGCTCACAAAATCTGCAAGTAATGATCGTCCCAACGTTGGGCAACAAGTGGTCTACACCGTCGATATCCGTAATGATGGCCCTGACGCTGCAACGGGTATTCAGGTGCAAGATGTTTTGCCCGCTGGGCTTTCCTTTGTGTCTGCTAACCCGAGCCATGGTGACTACAACTTGGCTACGGGGATCTGGAGTGTGTCCAGCCTTGATGCAGTCACTAATGCGACTTTACAGATCACCGCACTCGTGCAGGAACCCGGTAGAAAGATTAACGGGGCCGAATTGATTGCCGTGGATCAAGCCGATCCTGATTCTGTGCCGAATAATCACCTGCCAGGCGAAGACGATCAAAGTCGCGTGACCATTGATCCACCCGTGATCGATCTTTCACTTGAAAAGTCAGCATCGCCGCTTCGACCCAGAGTTGGAGGTGAGTTGAACTACACACTTCTACTTCGAAATGATGGGCCAGATGTTGCAACTGGAATTGTGGTTCAAGACGTTTTGCCAGTGTCGACAGAATTTGATTCTGCAACCGAAAGTGTTGGGGTTTTCGATCCGATTACCGGACGTTGGTCGATCCCATCCTTGGCAGCCGGTTCATCGGCAACGCTGTTGATTCGAACAACTGTGCTCAGTCCCGGTCAGCCTGAGAATCGGGCTGAAGTGATTTTGGTTGATCAGTTTGATTCAGATAGCGTGCCATCAAACGACGATGGGGCTGACGGTAATGGCAACGATGAAGATGACCAGGCTCAGGTGACCGTGGTGACAGCCAGTTCGGATCTCGAGTTGACCAAGAGTATTGACGATGATCGACCAGGGGTTGGTTCCAATGTGACTTTCACCCTGCAGGTCACTAATACGGGGCCAGATGATGCGTCCGATATCGTGGTTCGTGATCAATTGCCGTTTGGAATGACCTTCCTTTCCTCAGATGCTTCAGCCGGCAACTTTGATCCTGCAACGGGCCGATGGTCAATTCCTTCATTAGCAGTTGGTAAGCAGGTGAGCCTCGATTTGATCGCTTCGGTGGATACTTTCGGTGAGCGTGATAACGTTGCCGAAATCGTTTCAAGCAGTCAATTTGATCCCGATAGTAATCCCGGTAATCAGGTGGATGCAGAGGACGATCAAGATCGAGTCACCTTGGTTCCCGAGTTGGTTGACTTAGCACTTACCAAGGTGGTGAATGATCCCGCGCCCAATGTGGGAGACATTGTGGAATATACGTTAGAACTGGATAACGTCGGGCCTTCGGATGCGACCCTCGTTGAAGTCACTGACCATGTGTCGGATGGATTGATCGTGACTGGTGCCGAGTCGTCTCAGGGCGTTTACGATCCACTGAGCGGCGTGTGGAATGTGGGAAGTGTTGTGATTGGATCTCGGCCCACGTTGACCATCATGGCACGCGTTGACACTCCGTATCCCGTGATGAATCAAGCTGAGATCACTGCCGTGCATCAGCCTGACGTTGACTCGATTCCGGGGAATGGCGAAACCGCCGAGGATGATTATGCAGAGGTCTTGATTACTCCTCAGCAGGCAGACCTCTCCTTGACGAAGTCGGTCAACATTTCCGACCCAAATCAAGACGAGGCAATTCTCTTTACCGTTGTGGTGAATAACGATGGACCCGATGATGCGACCAATGTGCAGGTGCGAGATCTTTTGCCCGCAGGCGCTGAATTCGTCTCATCTAATGTTACCAGTGGCAGTTATAACCCTGTGACTGGGGTTTGGGCCTTTGAGGCGGTTGAGAGTGGGGCGGCGCAGTCGTTGCAGGTCGTGGCCAGAGTGCAATCCAAGGTTCCGTTTTTAAATCAGGCCGAAGTGATTCGGGTCGACCAATACGACCCGGATAGTGACGTCGATAATCAGTCTGCTCTTGAAGATGATTTTGCTTCGGTTCTCGTGACCCCAAAAGTTGTTGATTTATCGGTCAGCAGTTACGTTGACATAGAAGAGCCAAAGATTGGTCAAAATTTTGAAATGACCTTTGTGGTTTCCAACGAGGGCCCAGATGATGCGAGCGGTGTCGAGCTGGAACTTCAACTGCCTGATGGGATCACCGTCGAGTCATACACGCCAAGTCGTGGAGTGTTTGATGGCGGTATTTGGCAACTGGGTTCACTCGGCGAAGGAGAAACGGTGATATTGACCATCACTGCCAACGCACAGATTCGCGGAACCAAGAGCGTCTGGCTTGAGGTTACGTCACACGATCAGGCCGATGTGGACTCGGATCCCAATAATCAGGTTGCCACGGAGGATGATCAGGAGGAACTTTTGATCAAAGTGCCGCTTTATTCAAAGCGTCTCTTCCTTTCCGAGCAACTCACTTCGCGCTCTGAAGAAGTTTACAGTTGGCGGCGATTCGGGTAGTTCGCGGTGACATGACTCATGCGGTCTGTGTTAGCGAATTCGACTCGCTGCGCTTTTAACGTAGCAGGTGTTCGTTCAGTTGCATCCGTCTTCTGTTGTGAGGCCGACTAACGCTGGACCGGTCCACTGGAACGTCTCCGATTCCGTAGATCCTTGTTGTTGAATTCCCGGCTCGCTTCAGGTTTGACCTCCGGAGCTGGATTAACGGGTAAGAAGGTCGCAAGGTTTTTCCGAATCGATTCAAAATCTGAATTCTCCGCTAAGTTTCGGAACTCATTCTGATCGTTGCGATGATCGTAGAGTTCTTCGCTTCCGTCACGGTAGCGAATGTATCGCCAGTCTTTGGTCCGGACTGCGTGATTACCTTCGAAACTTGAGATGACCGCCGGTTGTTTCCGTGGCGACTCCGGGTTCTGTAGTTGTTGTGTGAGGCTGATTCCATCGAGGGCTAATGTTTCTTTCAGACCGCAACGGTCAATCAAGGTGGGGTAGATGTCGATCAGGCTTACCGGCTGGTCACATGTTTGACCGACATGAATATCCCTGCCCGCAAAAATCAGGGGGACACGCGTTGATTCTTCCCAGAGAGTACGTTTTGCCCAATGCTGTTTTTCACCGAGATGAAAGCCGTGGTCACTCCACAGAACAACCAGCGTGTTCTTGGAGTGTGGGCCGCGGTTGAGTGCATCGATCACCGTGCCAACACAGTGGTCAACGAAGGCCGTGGACGCCAGGTAGGCTTGGACAAAGCCTCTCCATTTTCCCGACTGTTTTACTTTCTGATGCCCCGGCGCGATCTGATTCATGTTTTGGAAGTTGGTCGGTATGTCACTCATGTCTTGCAGCGGAGCTTGAGGTAGTATCAGGCTTGCTCGGTCGAACATCGAGAACCATCGAGGTGGGACGTACATTGGCACATGCGGTCGAAAAAAGCCGACGGTCATGAAGAAGGGGGTTTCACTTGGCTGCTGTAAGTGTTCAGCAGCCGCGAGAGCCAGTTTCATGTCATCCATCTGGTCATCCGTTTCTGGGAACGGCCCATAGTCCCACACTCTCGGGTTCCAGTTCATGGGCTCGTTCGGGCGTGGTCCGCCATGACGACCATGCAAAATGATGTCCACGTCCTTGCTTAGTCGGTTCTTGAAGCCGTGATGCAAAACCTTGCCTCCGCTAAGTGTTTGATAGCCGGCTTTGCGAAAGGTTGCGTGAATCGTCGGGGCGTCATCGAGCCGCTCGATCGAAGTGTAGGAAGGGCCAAGTTCGTAGCTGCCATGTGTGGTGGGATGGAGACCCGAGATAATACTGATGCGGGAAGGTGAGCAGACCGGAACGGCACAGTGTGCGTTAGTGAATGCCATGCCCTTTGCTGCCAATGCGTCGATGTTGGGTGTTTTCGCCTCGGGGTGACCCCCCAAGTACCCAACCCAGTCGTTGAGGTCGTCAATGCAAATCATGACCACGTTAGGCCGTGGTGAGTCCTCTGAGGTGTCTGCTGCTCCGGCCCTGTGAGGGGTGGAGCTGATGGTCAACGCTAGTAGCTGACTCAGAAAGATGGATCCCAAGAACCGAGCGTTGCTGAACAAGCCGGTGTTCTTCGTCCTCCAAGCCGAGTACAGGATCTTCATGAAAGTACGCATCGTTTATTCGAGGGGTATGGCTTGATGGAAGTTTGGTTGGTGGTGTCGAGCCGTTTTGGCACTACAGCGGTAGGTTCGCTAGCTCGCATCACTGGTTGTCAAAGCCGGGTGGTTGTATGCGAAGCCAGCTCGCTAGCTCCTTGAGATCTTCGAGAGACATCAGGCGGACAAGATCTTGTCTGTGAACAGGATGAATCGCGAGGATGTGATCTTCGTGAAAAAAGATGGTGTCGCCAAGATCAAGGCCATGGAGGCGAGATTCAATCAGTTGGTTGTCGACGATGCCTCGGAAGAATCCGTTTTCGCGTGCAACGATCTGAACCCAAAAGTCTTCTCCCCAGCCTCGCGATGGAGTGTTTTGACTCGGTAGCTCGACCAAGCTTGCAGGGTGCGGATGTGAGAGGATCGGATTGGACATTTCCCCGTTGCAAGATGGGCATGCGCACTTTGCTGCGTCGTCTTCATGGACAGAGAAGCGAGTTGAATCGATTCTTAGTTCCACAAATTGTTGTTCATGAAGATGGCGTTTCATGACTTGTGGAGGAATCAAAAAATGCTCTGGATTCTCCGAATGCATTTCGATTCCGTTGATTAGACGGTAGTCATTGTCAAAGATTTGGTTGTCGAACGCCGATTGCATGTTAGGTCATTCTGTGAGGCTTGTGTTCAACTCGGTGCGTGTCGCCGGGGTCTTGGTTCCGAGCGGATCGTCAATCAGGTTAGCAGGACGGGGCGGTTGTTAGTTAGTCACGATTCATGGCGGGTCGAGTGACTTTGAGAGTGCTTGATTTTTTGAGAGTGCTTGATTTAAGGGGCAGTCTGTTGGGATTGATCTGCCTTGGCGATACGCCTCCAGTCGTTGCTTGGATCGCTGAGCGAGCATCCTGCGGATTTCTCGACGCTTCCCTTTCACTCGAGGAATCTTCATGTCATCGTAACAGGTTGTTTGGTGCCGCATCCATGCGATGACAGCCGCTTCCGCACGCGATTCAATTGGGATCCGCTTGGTGCGAGCAACCGTGCCGCTTCCGACGGGTGTCGCGTGCTGGGATACTAACTTCGCGAGCCGGTTTTGGAGTTCATGGAAATTTGAATGAAAGTTTAGAAAGCGTTTAACCGCTAATCCAAAGTCCTCGACGTAGTGTTCCTGTTCACGGTCTCTGCGTGCCTTGGCCGCGGCCTGTTTCTTGGCGTGACTCGGGTGTGAACGCTCCGTTTCTAATGTGGCCTGAATCGAGTGGATTGTTTTAGAAGGTGCCCAGACGCCACGGGAGAAAGTGCGTCGCCCTTTTTTTTCTTGCACTACCCAGTGCTCGCCGGCTGCTTTGACTCGTCGCGTAAGAGCCGCGTCTCCGGGGGGTAAAAGTTCCCAGTCTTCCGGAGCAGATGCGACCAGTCCATCGGCCATTTTGACGGTTCTCGGTTTCGGACCAGGCTGAACATTCAACGGTACGACTCCTTTTTATTGTTTTGGCTTTTCATTATGAGCTACGTCGGCCAGTGTCACTTTCGTGTTGCGGCGAAGCGCCAAACTGCTGCCTCGACACTTTGAACGATTCACATATCGGGTGGTTTGAGCGGAACAGTAAAGTGAATCTACTTTCTCGATGGAGAACGGTAACGGGTTGGAGCGATCTCACAAGGTGTCCAGGCGGCGTCTTTGGAAGATCGTCGTGGAGAAGTCCAAGATGTTGTTGCATGTGCGAAGCATGAAAACGTTACGCGTACGAAGCATGAAACGGACGTGATATAGTATTCTGTAGGTGCGTAAGCGGCACCGTTGAGGTGATCCCGTGATTGCTTTGTATCAGTCGGCTGATGGGTAAGGTGGTTTTGTGACACAGAAATATACCGGTGGAGTTTTTCATGCCGATTTGAGTGATGGTCGCGCGGGAGTCGAGATTGAACTCTTGCACTCTCATCTGTGTGCATCCACCGCGGATGGGGATGCGTTCGTGATCCCCTATGATGAGTGCCAGTTGGAGCTTGGCGGGTACAATGGCAAGATGCTTTTCTGTCGGAATGCGGATCGATCGGTCACACTTTTTTCTGAGGACAAGCAATTCCCCAAAGCCCTTGCTTTGGCGGCGGGCGGAAGATTGGATGACCAGCTCGCAAAGCAATTGACCAAGGCCAAGGGCGAGTCAAGGCGGAGTGCGATATTGAGTTTTGGTTTGGTCGCCGCCACGCTGCTTGTTCTCGTTTCCCTCTATTTCGGGATCCGGGCTGGCGCCAATCGGGTCACACAGAGCCTGCCGGTGAGTTTGGATCGCGAGCTGGGTAAGGCTGCCTACCAAGCCATGCCCAAGGAGGGATCCGAAATCACGGATCCGCTGGTTACCAAACCGATTCAGGCGATTGTTGATCGATTGGCTGATCACGCCAAAGTGGAGGGAATGGACTTTCAGTTGCATGTGATTGATTCCCCGACCGTGAATGCTTATTGCTTGCCAGGCGGAACCATGGTGGTTTACACGGGGTTGATCAGCGCGGCCGAATCGCCGGGACAGCTCGCGGCGGTGATTTCACACGAGATGGCACACGCAACGCTCAGGCATGGGTTAAGCCGCATCAGTCAGACGTTGGGTTTGACCGCTGCTGTCTCGCTGCTGATCGGTGATACGGCAGGCATCATGGCTGCTGCCGAAGAGTTTTTTACGGCCGCTTCGATTAACAGTTATTCCAGGCAACAGGAGACGGAAGCCGATCTTGAGGGCGTTCGCATGTTGCACGCTGCAGCGATCGACCCGAGTGGAATGCCAAGTTTGTTTGAGTTGCTCAAGGAGGAGCACGGCGAATTGCCCGAAGCGTTGGTGTGGGTCAGCACCCATCCAGATCACGCATCGAGAATCGAAGAGACCCAAAGTATGATAGACTCTCTTCCAGCCAAAACGTACAACCCGATCGAACTCGATTGGGAAGCGTTGAAATCAAGAGTTGCTGGCGACCCTGCCAATGGTAATGATGACAGCTCTGGCGACGCTGATGAGAGCAGCCAGAACCCTGAGAGCAGCCAGAACCCCATGTCTTCAACAGATTTGACCGAAGATACGTCTGAATTGGAACAAGAAAATGGAAGCTGAGCTAAGAGATAAGCCTTCATTCACGAATTTGCGATTGCAGCTCTCGCCGGGTGACTCGGTGATCGCTGAGGCAGATGCGATGGCTTACATGAGTTCCACCATCCGAATGAATACCAAGTGGAATGGTGGCGTGATTCAGAGTCTTCTGAAGCGGTTCCTCGGCGGTGAGTCGATGTTCGTCAATCAATTTTCGACCGACACAGGCGGGGAACTGGTCATCACCCAGCCCTATCCTGGCGACATGACTTGCTTGGAACTCAAGGGCAATTCCATGTACCTTCAGCCCGGTGCTTTTGTTGCCTGTGAGCCGGGTGTGAAGTTAGGGATTGGCTGGGCTGGACTAAGGATGTTGATCGGTGGCGAGGGGCTCTTTCGTCTAAAGGTATCCGGTCACGGTCGAGTGTGGTTTGGCGCCTACGGTGGTATTTTTGAACGTGAAATCAGCGACGAGTACATCGTTGACACCGGGCACTTGGTTGCTTACGAGCCAAGCATTGGCGTGAAGGTAGGAATGGCCGGTGGGATTTTTTCGAGCTTCTTTAGCGGCGAGGGGTTGGTTACTCGCGTCAAAGGCCCCGGGAGAATCTATCTGCAGTCTCGTTCTTTCGACGGCCTCGCAGCTTGGACGAACGCTCACCTGTAGCTTGTGGTTCACGCTTGGGCTGTGACGCACAGCGTGACGTTTTTGATCAGATCGTGGAGCCGATGGCTCCGTCAATGTTCATTCAATATGAATTGTGAAATCCGATGCAGCATGAACTGATAGCACGACCGTCCATGACCGTCGCAAAACTCACGTTACAGCCGGGTGAAACCGTGACCTGTGAAGTCGGTGCGATGGTTGCGATGAGCGCCGGATTCAACGTCGAAACGACTTCAAAAAGTCGAGGAGGCGGAGGTGGTTTTCGCAAAGGTCTCAAGCGGATGTTTTCGGGCGAGAGTTACTTCCTGAATCATTTCACCGCGACCGCAGCGGATCAAAGTTTGATCATCGGCCCCGCAATGCTCGGTGACATCATCCAACACCCACTTACCGGTGGCACGCTCGTGGTGCAAGGATCGAGCTGGCTTGCGTCTGATACGGGCGTTGAGATCGATACGACTTGGCAAGGTTTCGGTAAGGCTTTATTCAGCGGCGAATCGATGTTTTGGGTCAAGTGCAGTGGCACGGGGGACCTGTTGCTCAACAGCTTCGGTGCGATTCACGAGATCGAGGTCAATGGTGAGTACATCGTTGATACCGGTCACATTGTTGCTTTCGAAGACACCCTTCAGTTCAGTATCGGTAAGGCGGGCGAAAGCTTGATCGGTAGTTTTCTTGGCGGTGAGGGTTTGGTTTGTAAATTCAAGGGACAAGGAAAGCTGTACTGTCAGACTCATAAC
>JAKMEW010000532.1 GCA_022425745.1 Rubripirellula sp. | reverse complement strand
GGCAATTGCAAGTCACGTCGCTGATGCTTACGAAGCTCTGAGTTAAGAAATCGTGTTCCGCTGGTGCCCTGCACTTCTACGACTTTTTATGATCCGAAGGTGCGTTGCAGCCACAGGTTTTTTCGATATTCCATTTCCCGAAGCCAAGGCAGTACACCGGTTGGTCGATGCATATGCGGTTGAGCATGGGGTTGTGTGTGTGGGTGAGCATGGGGTTGTGTGTTGAACGGTTGTGAGCTTGTGATAGGCATCGGCGCATTTCCAGAACGTGTGGACCACGTCTGTCCTTCCGCAGTATCCATGTAAAGAATCGGTCTTTGGCTTGTATAACGCTGCTCAATCGTATCTGACGTGATTCCGCTGGCCCCCTGATTCAAGACGTAGGAGTCTGATTGCGTCAAAGAACCGTATTCGCGCTGTAGCTCCGCGACGACTGCGGACTCGTTGCTCCACACGATCACCTCCCCGGGAGATGTTGGGAGGTTGCTGGTTGGGGCGTTGGTCTGCATCTCTTCAACCACGATGCCTTGATTTTCAAGCGAGTGCCATTGTTGGCCAAAGGCAGGAGATTGGAGAAAAAGCAGGAAGAGAACTAGTGAAATGTGGACCGACTTCATGGTTTCATCTTTCGTCTTAGTGCACCGTTTAGCAACCGTAGGCATTTTAAATGCCCTGGTAACCGTAGGTTTTCAAATCCCTCAGGGCGCTGATTCTGGCAGTACGGGATCACTTCCGTGCAGGACGTCATGACACTCGGTTCGCATAACTGTTGCAATCGTCACATCACTACCGAATCACTTGTTGCCAGTGACTCTAGGCTCAGTGACTCGAGGCCTAATAATTTGCGGCCCAGTGATTTGCGGCCTAGTGATTTGCGGCCCAGCAAATTGCCTTGCAGCGGATCGCTACCTCACCAATCCTCAGCGAGGATGGTGGGATCGCGCGTTCATTCGGTTCAACTAAAGAAACACGTCTCTATCCGAGATGTAAGGCTGCTCTTGCCAGTTGCAGCCAACTGGTACCAGCACTATCGGCGTTCATGTTGAATCCCTTGGTGGGGATGTAGGCCTTTCGGCGGTCGACGATGCGGATCTGAACACGACTGCTCTTGGCGAGCCGTTCGATTTGTCTTCGGTTGCTGTAGTGCAGGACGATAAATCTCGCGTCAGATGTAATTGAGGAGATCTGCCACGCAGCCGCATCGAGCCTGAGTTCCACCAGTTCCATCATCCTTTTGGTTGGTGCGGGAAGTTCTCCAAAGCGATCCTGTAGTTCTTCCTTAATCTCACGAATCTGCGAGGCGTCTTCGAGTTTTGCGATCCTACGGTAGAGATCGATTTTGTGACGCAGGTTAGGCACATAGTCTTCCGGTAAATAGGCTTCGACAGGCAGATCGATGTCGACGTCCGCGGAGATTTTAGGTGGTAGATTCTGCACCTGTCGAACGGCATCTTCGAGCAGTTGGCAATACATTTCGTAACCAATTGCAGCGATGTGACCGCTTTGCTGTGTCCCGAGTAGGTTACCTGCACCACGTATCTCTAAGTCACGCATCGAGATGGCAAATCCTGCACCCATCTGGCTGAATTCTTCAATCGCTCTGAGTCGCTTACTCGCTTCGGGTGAGAGGTGCTTGTGCTGCGCAACCATCAGGTAGCAATGCGCCTGGTGTTTGTAACGCCCCACACGGCCTCGGAGTTGGTGGAGGTCGCTTAGGCCGTACCGATCAGCATCATCAATGAAAATCGTGTTGGCATTTGAAATGTCAACACCGCTCTCGATGATCGTGGTTGCAAGTAGCAAGTCAAAGCGATGGTCAATGAAGTCGACCATCACTTGCTCAAGTTCACCTTCGTTCATTTGTCCGTGCCCAACGCGGATACGAACTTCGGGAATGATCCGTTTCAGCTTGTCCACAACCGTTCCCATATCGCCGATACGGTTATGAATGAAGAAAATCTGGCCACCACGATTGAGTTCACGAATGATTCCTCTGCGGATGACCTCTTCGTCCCAGCGAAGCACCTTTGTCTCAACGCTGCGGCGTTCTGCAGGCGGAGTTTCCAAATTACTAATATCTCTGACGCCCACCAGTGCCATGTGGAGAGTTCTTGGGATGGGGGTTGCTGATAGTGTCATCACATCAACATTGCTGTGCAGTGTTTTCAGTCGCTCCTTCACTGCCACGCCGAATCGCTGTTCTTCGTCAACAATCACCAAGCCGAGATTGCTGAATTTGACGTCTTTGCTCGCCAGTCGATGCGTCCCAATCAGGATGTCGACTTTTCCCATCCGCAGTTCTTTGACGGTTTCTCGCTGCTCTGCGGCGGTGCAGAATCGACTCAGCTTTCGGATCTCGACGGGGAATTCTGCCATTCGTGTTTTGAAATTGTGGTAGTGCTGTTCTGCGAGCACCGTTGTCGGCACCAGAACGGCTACTTGATATCCGCTGACGACCGCTTTGAATGCGGCACGCATCGCAACCTCGGTCTTCCCAAAACCAACATCGCCGCATATCAAACGGTCCATCGGCTTGGACGACTCCATATCAATTTTCGAAGCTTCGATGGCGGTTAATTGATCAGGGGTTTCGAGATACGGAAAACTGGCATCGAATTGTCGCTGCCAGGTGTTATCCAAGTCGAAGGTGATTCCACGTTTGGCTGTTCGTTCCGCCTGCATTTCCAGCAGTTCAACGGCCATGTCCGTTACCGCTGACTCCGCTGCTTTCTTTTGTCTGGCCCAAGCCTGTCCGCCAATCTTGGCCAGTCGCGGGCGTGTTTTGGTACCCCCAACGTAACGTTGGACCAAACCGATCCGCGAAGCTGGCACGTAGATCTTGGCTCCCTCATCAAACTCGATGGTCAGGTGTTCTATGTGCTGGCCATTCTTCTCGATCTGCCGTAAGCCACGGTACAAGCCGATCCCGTGTGATAGGTGGACCACAAGGTCACCGGGATCAAGTTGCGTCAAGCTGCCAATGGGTTTACCTTTGGCTCGCGTCTTACCGCGTCTCACTGGGCTGCGGTGGAAAAGTTCGGCGCCGGTGAGAACCAAGATTTCACTGGCGAGCAAGCGAAAGCCACCTGTGATATCGGCGATCATCAGCTTTAATCGGCCCTGTTTTGCAACCTCCGTGTCACGCAATAACTCGCTGAGTCGTTCTCCGTCAGCCGCCGTGTCGCCCACCGTGATCACGCGATAACGGTTCGGTAACGAATCTAATTTCGTTTTGGTTTCGTCGAGAGAGCCCGCAAATGATTCCGTCGAGCCTGTTTGTAAATCGATGATCGTTTGACTTGATTCGTTCGTGGCTGCTAGGGCTGATGCGGTAACGACTTGAAAACCATCAAATGAACGCACAAGCTCTTCATACTGAAGTAATTTGCTTGTTTCTCCTGAACGCCGATAAAGTTTGTCAGCTGATTGTCTCAGTTCCTCGGGTTCAACCAAGACGACAACCGTATCTTTGGGTAGGTAGTCGTGAATCGATCCCTGTTCGATCAGGTCGGCGGTGTCAGTTGTTTCGGAATCACTGCTGACTCCAAT
>JAKMEW010000516.1 GCA_022425745.1 Rubripirellula sp. | reverse complement strand
AAGCAAGACAAGAGGTTCTCGATCTACAACTCGAAGCAGATCGGCTCCGTGATGCGTCCCTCAGAATTGAGGACAGTGAAATTATCATCAAGACACCTAAACGGATGACGCCACTAGCCTTCCCCCTTCTTGTCGATAAGCTTCGAGAACGACTCAGCAGCGAAACTCTCGCAGAAAGAGTGATTCGCATGCAAAAACAACTTGAAAATGCAGCGGGCTAGATCTTGAAAGAGACAATTGAGATCAACATTGACGACCACCAACTCACCCTCCTTCCCACCGGTGGCGTTTTTCATCGGGCGACCAATACACTTTTCGTTACCGATACTCATTTCGGCAAAGACGCAACGTTTCGAAAGCACTCGATCCCCGTCCCCAGCGGATCAACACTGGCGACCATCTCAAAAATCAAATCACTCGTGCAACGTACTTCCGCGCAGCAACTCGTGATTCTCGGGGATATGTTTCATGCGGCCAGTTCTTTTTCACAAGAGACCAACGAAATCATTGATGAATTCACCACACATGACTGTCCCCATCTCAGGATCTCTCTAGTCCCTGGAAACCATGACAAGAACCTTCCCAATTTCCCCCGGAATTGGAAGATCCACATGCTTGAGTCAACCACGACCTGGGGTGGCCTTGTCCTATCGCACTTCCCGCTCAAGTCAAACAAAAAACTCGGCCCTGTTCTGTGTGGACACATTCATCCCGCCGTGCACGTCGGATCGCACACCGACCGACTCAAACTGCCGTGCTTCCTGCAACGGAAGAATCATTTGGTCCTCCCAGCGATCGGCGACTTCACGGGAACCAAAGTGATTCGTCCCAGATCCGGTGATCGAATTTGGCTGGTCGCCGACCAGCAGGTCATCTCATGGAGGAATTAGCGAAGATGCGTCGCGCGCTATCGACGTTGCCAACACTTCCAGTTCCATATGCTTACTGGTAGATTCTTTGAGGTAGGTGACTGGTATCCAACAAACACGCGTAAAAACATGATTGACGCTTTACTTTTCTTTGTTCTGCAACTTCATATTCTCGCGGGCGTGATGGCAGCGTTCGTTGCATTCCCAATCGCCGCATTCGCTAAAAAGCAGTCCAAGCTCCACCGATTTGGTGGACGCCTTTTTGTCATTTGTTTTGCAATCATCTGCTGCGGAGGATTCTTGCTTGAGTTTGAAAATCTGCAAAGCTCAGTTGTCCACATCTATGGTGTCGACTGGGCGGTGTCTCCCTTCACAAAGGGAGAACAGATGGATTATTTGGCGATCATCAACACGGCGATGGTTAACACGATGGCGTTTTACTTAGCGATCTCTGGCTGGAGAATTTGGAAACGCTCTACTCTGGCTAAGCGTAATATTTTCCCTCTTAAGGACACGCTGCTGGCGTTGCTCTACCTGCTGGCGGGTATCATCTTTTCAGTGACCTTGTGGGTGGCATTCGACCGCAAGAATGAAGTGGAACACCTTTCTCATCTCGAAATGGAATTGGCTCACGCGATCATTTTGGCAGCCGCTAGCTATGTTGCATTCGACGCGTTTCGCGATCTGCAGATCAACTTCACCAAAAGGTCGCCCAAAAAGTGGTGGATGATCCACGCAAGAAAAATGATCACCGCCGAAATGGGACTTGCGGCCGCATTCCCCTACCGCTGCGGCGAGTTCAATGAAGTGAGTAGCCTCTTGATGATTGCCTCAATGGTTGCGGCATTGGCAATCGGCGGTTTCGTCGCACAGCGTTACAACCGCGAGACAACGGCGAAAGCGATCCTCAGCGAAAACATCGAAAGATGAAAACGCGTCCAATTTAATGATGCGTTCATCCTCATTGTTCGTTTCCACGGAAATCAAGACTTTGACAACTCAAATTGTGGCCATCGGTGAGATCCTCTGGGATGTATTTCCTGACGGAGCAAAATTCGGCGGAGCGCCCGCGAATTTTGCATGTAGTGCTTCCGAACTTAGCGACACAACGCACCATGTCCACATTGTCAGTGCGGTCGGTGACGATGAACTTGGCAAGCGCGCGTTTGAATCACTTGCCCAGCGTGGTGTGAGTACGGA
>JAKMEW010000487.1 GCA_022425745.1 Rubripirellula sp. | reverse complement strand
CACGACCCATACCGCCATGCATTCCCATACCGGGTCCTATTGGACCACTCGTTCCAGGTCCCATCTGATCATGATTGCCGGCATGAGGCGCGGTGTCTTTGCTCTGCAGTGCGCTGGGAGATTTCTTTGCGTCGGCATTCGCAGGCTGACGGTTTTCCCTCACAGGTGACTTGCGTCTTCCTTGTGCATTGATGTTGAGCGAAAAGGTGGTGGTCACCAAAAGGGTAAAGATCGCGAGGAATCGAAGTCGAAGCATTTGTGAATTCGGATGTTTGAAACACGTAACTGGTGTTGCAAGTTGTTCGGCAAAGGCAGCAGGTTTATCTCGGCTTCCAAAGTGGTTTTGCTACACCCTTCAGGTTTTTTCGGTCATCGTCGTCCGGAGTCGTTCCGAGTGTGATATCGAATTTCACGCTAAGTTCACCGATTTTTGAATCAGGCAGCGACTGGAAGTCACCGAGGAGCATTGCCTTTGCATCCGCTGAGAGTCGGTTTAATAGTCCATCTTTCCGGTTATTCGGATGTCCTTTGACATACAGTTGGGTGGTCAAGACGCGTTGCCCAGACTTACTGACACCGAAATGAATGTGAGGGGTTCTTCCCGGATAGGAAACTGGCTTGATGGTGCGGAAATAGTACCGTCCTTGGCTGTCTGTTAGAAAACGTCCGTAACCTTGGAAGTTGGTGTCCTGATTGTCACGGTTCGTTTGGTCGCCCGTGTGTAAGTAGACTGCATTGGCATCAACTTGCCAGATTTCAACAAATGCGTTTCGTACCGGAGTTCCCGATTGATCTCGAACCACGCCACTAAGGTGTGTGATCTCACCCACCGCAGGCGTGATTGAGTCGTTGATCACAAGCAGATCATTATCGGTATCAAGCGGCATTTGGTTTGGGTAGAACGGTCCTTCTGTTTGTGAAGGTGTTTGGACGAGATCCGCGAAAAGGCCCGGGGTGGTGAAAGCGGCGGAAGTAATCGCTAAGCCGCTTTGGAGCACACGGCGTCGATGGATCATGGATGAGTATTTCATTTTCATGTTTGGTGTACTTAAAAGGAAATCGGCGTTGCCGCGTCTGGTTCAGTTATCACGCACAGTTTACTTGCGGCCTTCATTTGCGGCATGGGGATTCACGCCGATCTGAAGGGCAGGAGATTGTATCGTGAAGAAGATCAAGATGTGCAAGTTGTCTCTGTTCTAGTACGATACCGCCTGAGATCTTCCACATAATCGGTACAAAGAGGCCAAGTAGCTCGGGCTAGCACGTTTTCAGATTTACCGGAAACGGTCAGTTGAGATTTCTTGTATAGACTGCGGAGATCCCGCGAGACGGTGGAGATCCCGCGAGACGGTGGTGATCCCGCGTGACGCTTGATAATGACTAGGGTAAACGTGCTAAAAAAGACTGCGAGACGCTGGGTATCGGCAGGTTGTTTTCTGATTGCCTGTTTCGGATGCTCGTTTGAGACAGATGGGACCTTCTCTGTGAGTGACTCGGTGGAGCCTGAAACGGTGACCACGACGAGCGATTCCGGTGCGGTGAACCTATTGTCAGGAGAACAAGCCGGCTCACCGGGTAACGCCGTTTCAAATGACGTATCAGATCTTATGGAACCATCCCCACCGGTTCCGGAACCTCGAGAGCGAACCGTTGCAAATAGGCTCGGTACCGTTTTTAGTGAGCCCTCGCTTCGATGGAAACTCGCGCCCGAGTTCACGGAGATAGAACTGCCTGAGCTAACCAATCCATATGCAATCTGGGGCGCGACAGGACGAGATGACAATGGCAATCTTTATCTCGGTGTATCGTGCGCGGGTGAGTGGAAAGACTCAGCCGCTTTATGTTTTATCGTTCCTGGCTCGGACAAGGCCGTTTCGCTAGGTGACTCGGTGTCGCAAATGCGTCGTCTTGGGATTGCTAATGAATCAACCATGCAAATGAAGATTCATACAAAGCCTGTGCAGGCTGATGACGGTTACATGTACTTCGCATCGATGGATGAATATGGTGAGACCGAGAATGGTTCTCGATTGCCGTTTTATGGTTCGAACCTTTGGCGTGTTTCGGCAGTGACATTGTCGGCTGGTAATGCATCATCGTCGGATTGGGAGCATCTGCTTGCACTACCGGAGGGGATTGTTGCGACCGGTTGTACCGGGCGCTACGTCTACGCTTTGGGTTACTATCAGCACTCTCTTTATCAGTTTGATACGAAAACGTTCGGTGTTCGTAAAATCCAAGTAGGTTCCGCCGGTGGTCACATTTCACGTAATTTTCTTGTTGATCTACGAGAGCATGTTTACGTGCCGCGTGTCGTACTAAGGGGTGCCGGCGACTCCGTTGTTCAGCTAATTGAGTTGGACACCGAATTGAAGGAAGTGGCGTCACATCCGCTTTCGGATTACGGAGCCACATCGGATTTTGATTCGCACGGGATTGTAGGATTTGCGTTCCTCCGCAGTGGTGATTGCATTTTTACCACCGCGAAAGGTGCTCTTTACCGACTCACACCGAATCTCGATTCACCGTCAAATCTTGAACGTTTGGGGTGGTTTCATCCGGACGGTGAGAGCTACCCCGCGGTCCTCGCATCGCCTGATGGTGAATCGGTCGTGTGCGGATTGGCTAGTCGCGAAGGGGCGTACGATTGGGTTGTTTACGACCTCGAGCAATGGAGAGGTGAAGTGGTTGATCTTTCACCATCTACGGAGAAGTTACTGCAGAGGGGCGGCACTTTAGCCTACGGTAGCAATACTCGCGATGACAACGGAGACGCCGTGGTCGTTGGATGGTACAAGGGCGAGAGTGTCTACGGTCACCTACCGTACGCGGCTCGTGTCACGTGGCCAGAACTGTAGCAGGCCAGAAGCTTCAGGAGACTAGAAGCTCAGACCGATGACGTGGCTGGCTCGTCAGTGGCGAAGCGATCTGTCGAGACATGGAACTGGGGTTCGTCCATCATTTGGAAGGACACAAGCTCCTGCGCGTTCTTGAGCATCTGCTGGCAGTCCTCGCTGAGGTGAGTCAGGTGCAGCGTCTTTCCTTGCTGCTGGTACTTTTGTGCAACCGAGTGAATCGCCTCAAGACCGGAATGATCGTAAACCTTGGTGAAGTAAAAATCGATCACCACGCATTCGGGGTCATTTTTGGGGTCAAAGATTTCTTTGAACTGTGTGGTTGAAGCGAAGAATAAAGGACCGTGCAACTGGTAGACCTTTGCTCCGTTTTTATTGATTCGGATATCTGCATTCACGTTCTTGGCATGCTTGAAGGCAAACGCTAGTGACGAGACGATCACACCGATGATGACCGCGGAAGCAAGGTCGTGCATGATCGCGGTGTAAAGTGTAACCACCACCATCACGAGGAAATCCGTTGTGGGGACTTTTTTGTACAGTTTCAGGGAGGCCCACTCGAAGGTGCCGATCACCACCATGAACATCACACCCACCAGGGCGGCCATCGGGATCATCTCGATCCAGCTCGAGAAAAATAAGACGAACGTAAGCAAGCTGCACGCGGCGAAGGCGCCCGACACTCGACTGCGTCCTCCTGATTCGACATTAATCAATGATTGGCCAATCATGGCGCATCCACCCATGCCGCCAAAGAAACCGCAAAGGATGTTTGCGAAGCCTTGACCGAGGCATTCGCGATTACTGCTGCCTTGAGTTTCAGTGATTTCGTCAATCAAAGTTAGTGTCATCAAGGATTCAATCAGACCGACCGCAGCGAGGATGACGGAGTACGGCAGAATGATCCACAGTGTTTCCAGCGTCAGTGGCGGTAAGCTGTAAGAGAGAAAGAATGGCATCGGTAAGCCAGCTCGGATACTTGTCGCTTCGGGGTCAAGGTTTGACATCGCCGCTTCGATGCTCGCCGACTCCGCAATCGCTTTTTCCTCTGTCGCATTCGAATCCGTTTGTGAGGCCACGATGGCTGTTTTGGCTTGACTTGCCGCGGCGACCTTTGCGTTGGTCGCAAGCATATCACCGACGGTCATTACAACGTGATTTTGGTTCGTGGCCGCCATATCGTTAGGGAGCACTTGATTCATCGCAATGCCGATGCCCGAAACCACAAGGATTGCCACGAGCGAAGCTGGTGCAGCCTTGGTCAGCTTGGGTAGCAACCAAATGATTGCCATTGTGAGGGCAGTTAGGGTCAGCATGATCCAGATTGCTGGACCTTGGATCGTTTCAAGGGTTCCGAGTGAGTTGACTGTCTTGAAGCTTCCAAACTGAGCCATGCAGATCACGATTGCCAATCCATTGACGAACCCCAGCATGACGGAATGGGGAACCATTCTGATGAGGACACCGAGGCGAGCGGAGCCGATGATCAGCTGCATGATTCCACAGAGAATCACTGCGGGAAATAAGTATTCCAAACCGTGGATCGCAACCAAACTCACGACCACCACCGCCATCGCTCCGGTGGCTCCGGAGATCATTCCCGGTCGTCCGCCAAACACCGCCGCAATCAATCCGATGAAAAACGCTGAGTAGAGC
>JAKMEW010000481.1 GCA_022425745.1 Rubripirellula sp. | reverse complement strand
GTGTTCTCTACATGAAGAATCTCCAGCCTGGGCCGGAGATTTTCGAGCAGCAGGGGGCGTTGGTCTACAGTCTTTACTTCCTCTTTTTGCTCGCCAATCTGGTCATGCTGCCAATTGGTTGGCTAGCGATTCGAGCATCGCGACAGGTGCTGCGAGTCCCACGCTGGATTCTGCTACCGGTGATTACATTGTTCTGCGTGGTGGGGGCATTCGCGGTCAACGGTAGTCGCTTTGACATCGCTTTAATGTTGGCGTTTGGCCTGCTTGGAGTGGTATGTGAGCGTTATCGGATTTCCATTGGTGCGATGGTTTTGGGGTTGATTCTTGGTGGTCCTCTCGAGGAACGGTTTGTTCAGACACTCGCCGGTAGTCAAGGTAGCTGGACTGGGTTTTTCGATCGTCCGGTCGCTTTGATGTTGTCGATCCTCTGCGTCCTAATTTGGGGACGTGTATTTTGGAAATCATCCTTCGCGAGTGGTGTGGAGGATCGTTTGTCAGAACAATTGGGTGCCTCCCCATCGGAAGATGGTGGCTGACTTTTTAAAGGTTTTTGGTCGTTAGGGATTGGGCGAACGACGTTGCTTGCCCTCTCGAATCGTTTCGTGGTTCTTCGATGTGTTTTCGGAAAGAGTGATGCAATGGAAAATGTCGCAACTTACTGGCGTTTGATGGTGCTCGGGGTGCTGATGGGGTGTCAAGTTTCTAGTTTGATCGGGCAGACTCGTGATGAACTGGTTAGGGAAGATCGTCGAAAAGTTACCGAGGATGGTTTCTGGATCTATAACGATTTGCCCAAAGCGTTCGAGCAAGCGAAAGCGTCAGGGAAACCGATTCTAGTCGTTCTGCGTTGCATACCTTGTCATGAGTGCGTCAAGCTTGATGACGAGCTGGTGGATAAGGATCCTGTTATCCGTCCGCTGCTCGATCAGTTCATCTGTGCGAGGCAGGTGTCTACCAATGGCTTGGATTTGAGTCTTTTTCAGTATGACACTGATCAATCATTCGCAGTATTCATGCTCAATGCTGATGGCACGATCTATGGCCGCTTCGGTACTCGGTCTCACCGTACGGAGTGGTATGGTGACGTCTCTTTGCCAGGGATGGCCAAGGCGCTTCAGGGGGCTCTGGATCTGCATCGGGGGTATCCTGGTAACCGTCACTTGGTGGATGGTAAGCGAGGCGACAAACCTGAAGTGGCGAGTCCAGAGCAATACCCAAGCTTGAAAGATCGATTCACCGAGAGCTTGGATTACAGCGGCGATGTCGCAAAGAGTTGCATTCATTGTCATCAAATTGGTGATGCGCAAAGGCAGTTTCACTGGGAGAAGAAAGCGGGGATACCCGAGGAGGTGTTATTTCCTTACCCACATCCAAAGTCGATTGGCTTGACCCTTGACCCAAAGGAACGGGCTTCTGTTCAGGGGGTTCATCCGGGATCGGTTGCAGAGCGAGCCGGCTTGAAGGTGGGCGATCAAATTGAGTTGATTGGGGGACAGATGCCACTGTCCTTTGCAGACATCCAGTGGGTCTTACACCGCACGTCACCTCGTGGCGGTTCGATTCCAATCGAGGTGTCTCGGTCATCGGGTCGAGTTAATTTGTCCTTGGTATTGGATGAGGGTTGGAGGCAGGAAGGCGATATTTCCTGGAGGGTTTCCACTTGGGGGCTGCGACGGATGGTTACCGGTGGCATGGTCTTGGTGGAAGCGGAGCCGGAGCTGCGAAAAGCGTCAGGGATAAGCGAAGGTGAAATGGCGCTTTCGGTCAAAAGTGCTGGTAGATATGGGGCGCATGCAGCTGCTAGGCGAGCCGGTTTTCAAGTTGGTGATGTGATTGTTTCCTATGATGGAAAGACGAATCTCGGTAGCGAACAGCAGTTGATCCACTATGCCACAACTCACCTCGCGCCCGGGCAACTGATCACTGTGAAAGTCCGACGCGGACAACGTGGTGTCAGCCTTGTCTTGCCGATCCAACCTTGATTGTGTTTTGGCTCGATTGGTACGATGCTTGGGTGTTCACATGAGCGTTTGAGTAGGTGTTAGGCTGAATTAGCAGGATGTCGATGAAAAGAGTTCCACGTACCATGGCTGCTGTGCGATCTTCGGTTCGCAGTGGTGCGAGCCGCCTTGTGGATCGCGTCAGGAATCGCGACGCCCCTCGAGACCGGCAGGCTTTGAGCAGCTTGGCGGGTGAAGTTGCACTGCGAACGTTTCGGCGCGAAGAGGTCTTATCGCATCAGAATCAGATCTTCGAGGATTCGCTCCGATTGAGTCGTAGTTTTTCCGGACCCAATTTCAAGCGAGTCGGCAGAGATGACTTGGTGCGAATGGTCAAAATGTACGACGCTCGTTTTTTTGACGGGAAGGTGTTGCCGCTCGCTGCTGCCGAGGGGATGGATTTTTCTATCTCGTCTCGCATGACGAAAGTTGCTGGAAAATTAGTCACGCACTATCCCGATGGCACCGCGAAGGGAAAACGAAGATTTGAATTGGTGCTGTCGTCAACGCTTCTTTTTCAGACCTTTGAAGATCAAGGGCAGAAAGTGGAAGTCACCGGACGCACCTGCATGAATCGTCTTGAAGCGATGCAGCGGGTGGTCGAGCATGAGTTTGTGCATCTGATTGAAATGCTGGTTTGGAACAGTGGAAACTGTAGCGAGGCAAGATTTCAATCGATCGCGAAACGCTATTTTTTGCATACCGATTATCGTCATTCTTTGATCACGCAGCGTGAACGCGCAGCGATGCGATTCAACCTTAGGCTCGGTGACCAGGTGCGGTTCAAGCACGACGGTAAGGTTCTCGAAGGACGCGTGAATCGCATCACACGAAGAGCAACCGTTTTAGTGCCGAGTCATCGTGGTGAGTTATTCTGTGATGGACGACGTTACCAGAGGTTTTATGTTCCGCTGGAGAAGCTGCAAAAGGCTTCTTGATCAAGTTCGTTGAATTGAGCACTGTGGCTAGATCACTGTGGCTAGATCACGTTGACTAGATCACGTTGACTAGATCACTCTGTTACCTTCTTGCTCAGACGGTTTATTATTCAGTGGGTCATGGCGTAGGTGACGATGTTGATGCCCATGGGGTACGCCTTCTTGACTGAGAATTCTTCGAAATACCACTGGGCTTCACCTTCTCTCTCCCAGCCATCGCCCAGATCCGTGTTGTGGCAAATGAATACCATAATGCGACCTTCGTCGTCGTAGATTGCGCGATAGTTTGGCTTGCTCGTGTCACTTCCATCACGTGAACGCTCCCACGAGCCGATTCTGCCGTCTCGAGTTGCATAGGCGGCATTGATCGCAGGAACCTGGGGCTTTTCTTTCATCGGGTAAACACATTGAAAAATCTCATGCGACAAAGGAACGTCTTGGGGATCGCGTTCAGGGAAAACGCGTTTTAATTCCAGTCGTAGGTTTTCGTACTGAGAATCTCCCCAGAAATCATCCACCATCAGGAATCCGCCATTGAGACAATATTTTCTAAGTGCGTCGACTTCCTCTTGGCTGAAGATCAACGCACCGGGTTCAATGATGTAAATGAACGGATAGTCAAAGAGTCGTGGATCCGTGAGGTCAAGCACGATCGGTTCTGGATTCACCTTTAGTGACGTCAGTTCTTGCAAGCGAAGCGAGAAGTTCAGATCACTATCTCGATAGTCAGTGGCCCAGCCGCCTCCACGTCGGCCGTAGCCACCGTAGGAGTCGTATCGGATTCGCACAAAGGTGAAGACATCATCTTGAAAGTCCGAATCGATTTCCCAATTGGGAACTCCATTTCTTCCTCCATCCATCCCACGATTCCAGCCTCCACGCTGAGCCAGAGTGATCCCGGCAGTGATTGCCATGGTGATGCAGACGGTGCTGATCCAGAATGCACGTTTACTTAGAATGCTTCGGGACGCGTTGGCAGTTTGTAACGTGATCTCGGGCCTGCGGTTGTTGTCCTGCGAAGCATTTTGCTGGTTTTCTGTATCGTTCGTCATGGAAGTGAATGTAGGTGGTGAACGTCGTGCAGCTGACTCGCGAGCTTGTCGACGGGGCGTTGTCAATGCTGTTTGTCTTTACTGCGAAGTACCTGTGATTCGCAGCAATAATTCATGGGCTTCCCGATACCGTGGCGCCTCCGCAAGTGCCAGAAGGACATGCTCCTTGGCCTGTTGAAGCTCTCCGCCATCAAAATGTGCTTTGGCGAGTCGGAAGTGGATCAGTGCTGGATCGATGGGATCCATCGATGAGAGAGCAGTTAGCGAGTTGATTGCTTTGTCAGCGGTTCCCAGTTTCTCGGCCGCTAAAGCTACCGACTGATGCCCCTCTTCACGCAGCGGATTGATCGCCAGGATTTTCTCGGAATCTTGCAGTAATTGTTCCCAGTTACCGTTTTCGATCGAAAGCTCGTTGAGGCGAAATAAGGCATCGAGTGAACTGGAGTTGAGTTTGATGTAATGTCGAAGGGCTAATGATTCACCCTCGGCGTCTCCCAGTTGCCTCCGGGTCTCTGCGAGTAGATAGAGCGGGTCACCGGAGTTGCCCGTGAAGCAACCCAGTGTTTCAAGACGTTGAAGTATCGGCAGTGCATCCTCAGGGCGATTCTCTTGGAAATGCATTTCCGCCAAGGATCGTAAACCCCAGTAATGGTTGGGTGATTTGGAGACGATTGTTTCCAGATCGGCAACGGTCGGTGACTCGGGGAGGTCCTCGCGGCTCCAATCAGCGTCAGGTCCAAAATCGTTCGCCACAAGTTTGGCATACTCTTGGAACTGAGAGTCGAGTTTTGCCAATGAGCCGACAGATTTCTCAAGTGCCGGTGAGATCGGTAGTCCATCTGCAAGTGAATTGAGGATTTCTAGAAGTGCACGATGTCCATATTCTTCGATCAGGAATTCAATCACGAGAGATGATTGGTAGTATGCGAATTGTAAATGGATGGGCGAAGGCGGAGTAAGAAATGCGCTGCTAAGTTGACTGACGGGAGTGAGTGATTCAGCGAGTAGCATTTCGCGATAGGTGGGAGTAATCTTCTCACCCCAAGAGGGGTCACGCTGTCTTTCTTCATAAACCGAAATTCCTTCACTCAGCCACCGAGGCATTCGATTCTTAGTTTTTTCCAACGTTACGACATGGCAGAACTCATGCCACAAGACGCTTTGCCAGTTGGTTGGGTTGTCAGCCTGAGAAGCGGGGCTGTTAGCCGTAATGACTTTCCCAAAACAAACTCCCAGGAATCCCGCTCCGCCCGGTAAACCGAAGGTTCGAATGGCAAAGTCTTTTTGATCCGGGAAAATTTCAACCACAACCGGTGCGTTGGGTTCCACTTCATATTTTTTGCAAAGGACTTGTTTGGCTTCGGATAACAGGGAGAGGACTTGTTGGCCGTAGACGGCGGCCTCACCAGAGTCCATTCGCAAGATGATTCCATCGGCTTCAAGCGTTGTGAATGACTTGATGCGCTGATTGAGGTTTAGCAGATTGACCGCCACCACGTTGTACGGATCTTGGTCCGCGACCTGCTTCGCAAGTTCCCATCCAACTTGATCATTCCCCAAACGCAGGAGGTCTTGGGAAAGTTGAAACTTGGCAGGAACAAAGCCTGAGTCCAGTTCGAGGGCACGACGCTGATAGGCGGCACCCTCGGCAAATCGGTACTTGTCAGAGAGCTTTTTTCCTATGAGGTGGTCAACCCGCGGGTTGTTGGCCCAGGTTGTCAAAGCCTTGGAGCGGAGAGCTTTCTCTCCGTCGTAATCTCCTCTGAGGTGCGCTAGAACGGCTTGGAGGGCGATTGCCTCTTGATGGTTTGGGTTGACCGAAAGGATGAGAGATAGAATAGTCTGAGCCGATTCATATTGTTCACTGTCGATCGCTGATTCTACTTTGAAGGCAAGGCTCTGGGGGTGTTTCGGATTGAGGTCTAGTGCAGTGTTCAACGCTTCGTTCGAACGCAGACGATCCGAGGTTTCCCAAGTTCTCGCGAGGAGATAGTGAACATCGGGGTCTTCGGGGGCGATCTCTAAAGCCCGCTTCAAGGTTTCCGCTGCAACTTTGAAATCGTTTTTCATCAACGCCAGTTCCGCAGATGCGATGCATGCACCAAGGTGGTTCGGGTCAGAATCACGTACACGGTCAAAGAACAATTCAAGGATCTGGCGAGCATCTTCTCCCTGCTGCGTAAAGTACTCACCCATCGCAACGAGGTTGTCGCGACTTGCGTAACGGGACGGGGCCGTTTGCATGAGTCGGAGGATCTGTTGGGTCGCTTCGGTTGCTTCCTCGCTCAAGCCGCTCATTCGAAGGGCATCAATGCCTTGCAGACGCAAGGACAGGCTGGTTGGGTAGCGTTTGATTGCTTCTTGATAGATTTCGACCGCTGGCTTTGCTTTACCTTGCAGCAACAGGCAG
>JAKMEW010000473.1 GCA_022425745.1 Rubripirellula sp. | reverse complement strand
CCACTCGCATCCAAAAGCCCAGCATTCATCTGTGGCATATCAAGTTGGTGGCACATGGGGTCCCACAATTGAATGATTTCACCAGCGACCTCAATCGCACGTGGAATCCAGATGCAACGACCAAAAGCTTTCGTGACCCGTTCGGCAATCGATGTCTTACCGTTACCTGGATAACCAAACAGGAACATCCCTTTCCCGCTAGCAATCGCAGGCCCCAGTCGGTCGAACATCTGAGGATTGATCAATAGATCGCTGAATGCGTTTTCGAGGTCCCGTTTTTTTGGGAACTGCCCCTCGATACTCTGCAAGCTCACCGACTCGACATACTGATCCAGCGATACGGGGCAAGCACCGACATAGGCGCAGTCCCGCTGGTGGCCGCGAGCAACTTGCCTCCCATCATCGGTCAGCACATAGAGATAGTCGTTTGTGCTCGTGGAGGATTTATAGGCGACATGTTGATCCATTTTTAGCCGAGCAAGAATCGGCTCAACCAAACGAAAAGGCAGCTTCACCTGATCGGCGACCTCGCGTCCGGTAGCCTCCCCAACATTTAGCAAGTAGCGGTAAACAATCGCCTCAAGCAACGCTTCGTTGACTCCACCGTCACCCAAGTCGCTTGGCTCCAGCGGTCTCCAGGGTTCATCGCGAGAGGGATGATACTCCTTCGCGTCCATAACGCCTGACAAATCCCCAGAAGGCACCGATGGCTCACTGAAGGCACGCGAGGGCATGCAAGCTAAACCATGTACGTCGAGAGCGTCATGCTGCGGGGCGTCTTGCGTGGAACAGGGTGCATCCACCGAGCTGGTAAGATCTTGAAGCCGCCCGATTAGGCAATCCAACGCCCCTTCGTGTTGCGCACCAGAGTGATCCGGAGCTTGGATTTCACTGTGAACTTCTTCACTTTGCATGCTGAAGGCCTCCATCGAGTCTGAACGAATGTTTCGACGCGTTGAGAACGACTGCCCCAGCCTTGAAAAACCAAAACAGTCTTCAGTAACGGTACGTCAAAAACGGGCCGCAGGCATGAAAAGCGAGTGATGAATTGGATGAAACGTTTGGTATCCAACGGGGAACCGAGCTTCAATAGGAAAAAAAGTGACGGAAGCGGTTAAGAAACTCCCGCAGAACACCGAAAACTGTCCCTTACCGAGACATCACTGCGTCGCGGCTAACAGAGCAAATGACGCGTGTTTTACGGGAAAACGATGCAATCAAACTCAAGCGGTTGCGATCGGCGAAAATAAAATCCATGAAAAAGCCGCAATGCCTATTGCCAGCAAGCTCAGTGGCCTATATCTTTCCGCCTCTCGCTTACTGAGACACACGCGTCGCAAAGACGTCGCTCTCATATCGCGAGTAAAGTCAACAAAAATCTTTGTTATTTTTTAACGAGACCCGTTGACGAAAACAAATCAATCCCGGATAGTACCGGGACTAGCCAAGTCCGAAAGGACGCTTCTCAGCGAGAAGAGGCACAGCATTTGCTGTGCTCGGCAAACCGATCATTGACAATTTGGTGATGAAACTTCTGTTGAGTTCAGCAATGCGAGATCGCTTGTTGTACTTGCGAAAGCGAGTGCAAAAAAATGGCGAATCGCTGTGGCGCCCAACCGAGCGCCACAGAGCAGAATCAAACATTCGGTTTTAAACTTGATTTACCCCGGTTTCACTTCACGGTGAAACTGTTGAATCGATACAAATTGAAGGGTTTGATCCTGGCTCAGAATGAACGTTGGCGGCGTGGATTAGGCATGCAAGTCGTGCGAGAAGTTGGTTAGCTTGCTAACCGACGGACAGCGGCGGAAGGGAGAGTAACGCGTGGTTACGTGCCCTGAAGACCGGGATAGTGTTGGGAAACTGGCAGTAATACCGGATAATATCTTCGGATCAAATGGTGTGATTCCGCTTTAGGATCGGACCGCGTACTATTAGCTTGTTGGCGGGGTAATGGCCCACCAAGGCTCAGATGGTTACCGGGTGTGAGAGCATGGCCCGGCTCACTGGGACTGAGACACTGCCCAGACATCTACGGATGGCTGCAGTCGAGAATCTTCGGCAATGGACGAAAGTCTGACCGAGCGACGCCGCGTGCGGGATG
>JAKMEW010000436.1 GCA_022425745.1 Rubripirellula sp. | reverse complement strand
TCGGAGCTTGCTCACTACGCTCAGGTCACGACCGCCCGCATGACGCACATTATGTGGCTGACCAACCTGGCCCCTGAGATTCAAGAAGCGATTCTATTCCTGCCGCGCGTCGAGTCAGGGCCGGACGCGGTTAAGGAGATCGATGTGCGGCGGATCGCTCGGGTGATGGACTGGGGTGTGCAGCGGGGGATGTGGAGAGAATTGGAGCTGTGAGCTGAAGTCGTTGCGATGCCCGCGCAGTAGTCAACTTCTCCCGATAACACCTCATTGTGAACGAGCTTTGAGCGCGGCTTAATTTTTTGACCGTACGGCCTGATCCTAGCATTACGATTCGGTTGCCCGACTTCCGACGCAAAGAACGCCTTGGGGGGCTATTGAAAAACTACTCAAGCAAAGCGGCATAACTCAAACCGCGATCTGTCGGGCCATCGTGCGCAGCAGCCGAGTTGGAACGAGATATTCAAGCTCCCAAACAATGCTGATGGGGCGACTGCCGGTGTGGCTAAGGTAACGGCATGGACCAAGGAAGTGGTATGGCGCTGACAGGCCAGAGGGCAGATTCTTTATCTCGCGGACAAATAACAGCGGTGTGTAACCTATGTCGCGATGGTGGATGTAGCGTTGCCCGGTAGGTGATTGCTCCGACGTGTTGCTCTGGGACTGCCAGTGAAATTGGTCCTGTGAAATTAAGTAGTCCTCATACATGGTCGTTGGAGAATACTCGTCCTCGGATTTTTGCAACGTGACAAAGAAGACATCCATCTTCCGGTCTTTCAGATGCAACACGCCTTCTCGCTGGCTTGGGCGATTGCTGAAATCCCAATGTCCAAGTGCGGTCAGGATTTCGTCCCGCGTATAAGCGGCATGAATGGCCAATGGCTCATAGGCTCTTGTGTTCTCAGTCGATATTAATGGTGAATGCTTCAATCGGTACTCCAAGATTGATTGCAGATCTCCCACGACCGCCGGGTTACCACGTAACCGCGTGTCTGCATCAGCGAGTGACATACCTTCATGCTTGGAGCCCCACAGAGAGACATGCAACATCTCGGCGATGCCAGCCTGAGATACCGCACCTCGCTCCAGGTATTTCATGGCAGACTGAATTTGCAAGGGGCAGTTGATGTGACTTAGACGTCGGAGTCCCTTCGCAAGTTGTTCCTCGTCAGGATTCTTTGCTGCTTCTACAAGTCCAGCATCGGCCAAGAGCCGTGTCCAGAGACCACGTTTCAGCAGTTCGTCTAAAGTCGTGTCGAAATAGTCGAGTGCATCTTCAAGCGTTGGCACTCTACCCAGGTATTGTCTAAGATCACGCAATGATCCCAGCATGCGTGGCCTGATCAGCCGAATCGATTCGCGAACGTTCTCCAACACGCGTTGCTGGGCAACTCTCTCCAGCTTGACCACACATCCGCTGGGCAGGTGCGGAAAGCCTTTCTCAATTTCATCGTCAAGCTTTGCGGCTGGCTTGTCACTCAACGCTCGGAATCGGCTGGCAAACCGAAACTCCTTGCGCTGTGCGCCGATGAAATCCAATACCGTCAAGCACTCTTTGTCGGAATGCAATCGCAATCCCCGCCCCAATTGCTGCAAAAAAACCGTCAAACTCTCTGTCGGCCTCAGGAACAAGACAGTGTCGACTTCAGGAATGTCGATACCTTCGTTGTACAGGTCGACTACGAAAATAAAGTTGATTGATCGATCGCGGAGTCGCTGTTGAGCGGAGTTTCGTTCTGCATCGGATGAACCTGCTGACAAAGCAATTGAGGCGATCCCGTTCTCATCAAAGAAACGTGCCATGAACTCCGCATGAGCAACGCTGCAGCAGAACCCAAGACCTCGAACTTCGCTTGGCTCCAAAACAGTTTCAAGGACCTTCTGAAATACCAAACTCGCGCGGGCATCGTTTCCGGTGTAAAGTCGATCTAAATCGTCGACACGATAACCACCGCGTTGCCAATTCAGACTGTCGAGATTCACCGAGTCGGAAACGCCGAAATACTGAAACGGGCAAAGTAATCGTCGGGAGATGGCGTCAGGCAAACGAATCTCTGCGGTTGCTCGCCCACCAAACCAACGAAGCACATCTAACTGGTCAGAACGCTCCGGCGTTGCCGTTAAACCAAGCAAGACCTTGGGTTGAACGTGAGCCAGCAGAGTCTGGTAGCTCGGCGCAGCAGCATGATGAAATTCATCCACTACCACGTATTCAAACTGATCGGTCGACTCGGCCTGCAAATTGCGTGAGTTGTAGCTCTGAATCGAACAAAAGAGATATTCCTGTTGTTCGGGCTGGACACCATCCACTAGGAGATCACCAAAATTCTGATCTCGAAGCACGCAGCGAAATGCAGCCAAAGCCTGACTCAAAATCTCCTTACGATGAGCGATGAATAGCAGCCGCGGTTTTCGACCACTCTCTTTTACAAATCGTGCGTAATCAAACGCGGCAATCATTGTCTTGCCGGTTCCGGTAGCAGCAACAATTAGATGCCGGTGCTTGTTCTGAACCTCGCGCTCAGCACTGATGATGTCCAGGATCTCTTCCTGAAACGGAAACGGATGCAGGTCGAAATTGATTGCTATCGCACCTTCCGTCCCGGCCTTCCGTTCGGTGCGAATGGCTCTTTGTAATTTCGGTAACGAATGAGCATCAAGAGTTTGGAACTCCTCATCTTGCCAATACGTTTCAAACGTACCTGCGATCTTATCCCACAGGTAAGGCAATTCGTACTGGCTGACTTTCGTGGTCCATTCCAAACCTTCGGACAACGCGGCGTTCGAAAGATTTGCCGAACCAATATAGGCACTGCCGAAGCCTGTGTTCCGATGGAACAAGTAGGCTTTGGCATGCAATCGCGTCCGTTTTGTATCGTAGCTGACACGTACTTCGGTGTTCGGCAACTGGCTCAGAGTCTCAACCGCTTTGGGATCCGTAGCGCCCATGTAGCTGGTAGTTATGACACGAACTACCAGTCCGCTGTTTTGGCCGGTGAGTTCTCTCAGCTCATCCAAGATGACACGCAAACCACTCCACTTGATGAAAGAGCAAAGGATGTCAAGTCGGTCGCAAGTTGCGACTTCTTTGCGCAGCTGACTTCCAAGGCTAGCGTCGAGACGAGTCCCTGTCAGCAATGAACATCTCGAAAGCGGACTATCTGGCCGATCGGCCGGGGCGGCGTCAGGGACCCGATGGACTGCCAGCAGCCGCTGTAATGGACTTGCGATACTCAGCATTTGGGAATCGCTATCGCTTAGCGCTTCGGCGAGCGTCTGCAGAATCTTATGTGTTAGGTCTCGTTGCTTTTCCGAAGCATCGCTTCCGCGAAAAGTTGCCAGACTATTCGCAATCAATCGCTCCAAGAATTGAGCAAGCGAGGTGTGAGCCTCTTCTGAATCGACTGGCGCAAGCGTCGCCAGACGCGGATCACCCAGCTTAGCGATCCCGTCTTCCAAGACTTTGGTCAAAAGTTGATCGTAAAGCCCAGGTTCCACGAAATACCAATATCAGAAGGGTCCGTAAAAGCTGCAATTCTATCGTCTTACTGACATCAGTGGACGACTAGGTAGTCCGCAACGAATCGCTGTGCTTTCATCTCTGCTATTTACCGCGACATTCAAGATTTTACCGCGCGAGTACTCGTCGCTGCCAGCAGTCTGATACCACTATTCAGTGTTCCAAAGCCGATACAGCGATGATCATGCCAGCACGACGCACATCATGTGGCTGACCAATCTCGCCCCTGAGATCCAAGAGGCGATCCTGTTTCTGCCTCGCGTCGAGGCAGGGCCGGACACGGTCAAGGAGACGATGTGCGGCGGATCGCTCGGGTGATGGACTGGGAAGTGCGGCGGGGGTTGTGGAATGCGATGAACGATTGAACGGGTGCGCGGTCACAACCAACCAAGACAGCCGTTTTATCCGTTCGAGATTACTGCCTTATACTGCTCTGATAATAGAGGCAAATAGAAACTCCAGCAAAAACTACCAAGTCATTCCCCGGAGCGAAAATGGATGCGGCAACGCCCAGCAGAAGAATCGTTCTTATGGTGAGAGAGCTACACAATTTAGGATTCGAACGAGTGCGGATCTGTCCGCAGCTTTCTAATTCGGGTGTCCACTGGCAGTGTTGGTTAACGGCTTCGATAAATGTTTTGCAACGGCACGGAGCCGAGATCTCGCCTTTGATAAGCATGGAGGCGATGCAACTACTGGGAAACGATAAGACGGAGAACCTACCGGCGGCCTTCTATGGCAGTCCTCATGATTTTCGTTACTTCGGATGGGACGACGCAATGGACGATGCGCCGATTGAACTTGCTGCGAAGTTCGCAGAGAGATTTTCTCGTATCATTTCGGAGGGGACGGGAAAGGACTCGGAATACGCGAAATGGTATCGAGAGATGGTCGACGCATCGACTCCGAACGGACTCCCCTCAACGTGCGTGAGTGCGGCCGACATAGCGCCAAGACTTGCAGATAAGCTGGCTTTACTCGGTGAATCCGAGATTGATAGCGTCTGCTTGCCACCTCCTGGATGTTGTGTGTTGAAGGGGAAGCCAAAACGATGGAGATCAGTCTTGGGAAGCCTGAGAAGACGCTGGCGATAGGAAAGAAATCTGAAGCTTTGCAACATTTTGGGAAACAGCCGGCTTCCGTTTTCCTAGGTATGCGACATGCAGGTACTGGCCTGAATCACATGATGTCTCGAATTCGATCGGCTATTGAACCGCGTTTATCCTTTATTTCGAATCTCCGTCGCACTCCTGAAAAGTGACATCGCTAACTTACGCGTTCCACAAGAGGCGAGATCCTGAGAGCGAAGGCGTCGGTGTTGGAACTTTGATACCGATTGTCGGTCATGATAGCGGCGCGTGAGTGTGACCAGCTAATACGCGACGGCGTGATTAAGAACCAATCCGAGCTTGCTCACTATGCTCAGGTCACGACGGCCCGTATGACGCACATCATGTGGTTGACCAATCTGGCCCCTGAGATCCAAGAGGCGATTCTGTTCCTGCCACGCGTCGAGTCAGGGCCGGACACGCTCAAAGAGATCGAGGCGCGGCGGATCGCTCGGGTGATGGACTGGGGCGTACAGCGGGGGATGTGGGGCGAGATTTTGACCTGAACGGGCTTTGAGCCGGTGAACCAAGGCAGCGATTCACGATCGACGAGTGCCCGTTTGATTATGGGGCGTGGGCAGTCAGCGATTTGTTTCGCGTTTGGGTCAAAGAATCAGCCGTTCCTGTCCTCGTCGGTGGCTATTGGCGCCACCGACGTCGCTTCGCAGCGATCGCTTACCTCCCCAGTGCTTGGCCGGAAAAACCGTGTTTCAATGGATTTTATTGATTGTGTGCGTTGTGTGGGTAAATTAGCGTTGTTGATGTATTACAGCGCTCCGGTGCTGGGAAGGCAAGTAGAAATCCCCACATTACCAGAGAGCCACCATCATGCGACGCATTTCCCTAGGACTACTGGCCGCTGCCGGCTTCTTGACGCTTCTCTTCACTCAGCAAGTCGATGCGGGTGTCATTACCTTTGGCAGCGGTCCCAACCAGTTCGACATGACGTTCGTCGAGATCGGCAGTCCCAACAACGCCGACGATACAACCGGCAATCCAAATCCCGCGGGCAAGGTCGAGTACACGTATCAGATGGGTAAGTACGAAGTGAGCGAGGACATGATCACGAAGTTCAATGCCTCACAATCGTTGACAATCACGAAGGACACACGCGGGGACGATAAGCCGGCGACTTCCGTGTCGTGGAATGAAGCGGCTCGATTTGTGAACTGGCTGAACACCAGCCAGGGTTTTCAGGAGGCCTATAACTTCACCACCGGCGGTGTGAACGACAATATCGAGTTATGGAGTTCGGCCGACGCTTGGCA
>JAKMEW010000401.1 GCA_022425745.1 Rubripirellula sp. | reverse complement strand
CGATGAAACTGGGCGGAAGTTTTTCGCCGTCAAATGGATCTTTCTCGCTCAGTAGGGCAGCCGCAATGGCAGCCTGTTCGACTACGTCGCGTTTTCTGGCTTCGATCATTAAGCGAGCTAGTCTCGGAGAGAGTGGTAGTTGCACCATCTCTTTGCCAAGTTCCGTGATGTTTCCGGTTTGATCGACCGCACCAAGGCGTTTCAGTAATTCCCTTGCCTGATCAACGGCTTTCATCGGTGGCATGGTGAGCCATGGAAACGCATCGAAGTCTTTTTCACCCCATCCGGCCAAAGTTAGCATTACGCCCGCGAGATCACCCCTGAGGATTTCCGGCTGGTCGTTAGCACGCCTTGAACGCTGAAGTGCGATCGGCCAAAGTCGGTGACACTTTCCTGGCCCCGTGCGTCCCGCCCGACCGGCGCGTTGATCGGTTGATGCTTGCGAAATGGGTTGAATTGTTAAGCGAGGCAGACCTGTTGATGTGTCGTGATCAAGGATACGAGCGATACCTGTATCGATCACCGATTCAACACCCGGGATGGTCACTGAGGTTTCCGCAATGTTGGTCGAGAGAATGACCTTACGGTAGGCCGCAGGTTCGAGTGCAAGTGATTGCCTCTGCGTTGGCATGGAACCATAAAGCTCCGTGAACTCGATTCCCTGCCAAGACACTTCACCGAGTTGATGCTCCTGTAGATGTCTTTTCAGGCGTCGGATTTCGCCTGCGCCCGGTAAGAAGATCAGGACATCGCCTTTGGTTTCATGCAGAAGCAGTTGGAGTGATTGGACGACTTGCTGCTCGATAGATATTTGTTGCTTCTGGGGGTCATAGCGGATTTCAACTGGGTAGGACCGCCCCTCGCTGTGAAGACTAACTGCATCTTGTAGAAATTCGGAGATTGGCCCAGTCTCAAGGGTCGCAGACATCACCACGAGTTTCAGTTCAGGGCGAAAGGTTCTGCGGATCTGTTCGATCATTCCGAGAACGAGATCCATCTCGATTGAGCGCTCGTGGAATTCATCGAGCACCACGCAGCCAACCGATTCAAGTAGAGGATCGGTGAGCAGTTTGCGTTGCAGCAGGCCTGTGGTTAGCGTGAGTACTCTGGTGCGATTTGACGACTTTTTATCGAAGCGAACGTGATAGCCAATCTCGTCGCCGAGTCGGACGTTTCGCATGGAGGCAATGCGGGAAGCGGTCGCTGTTGCGGCCAAACGCCGTGGTTGTACCACCAAGATTTGTTGATCTTGAACCAATCCACTATCGAGGATAGCGGGCGGAACCATCGTTGTCTTGCCCGCACCCGGTGGGGCTTTCAGAACGACCGGTCGACTTTGGCTCAGTGCATCGATTAGCGAATCAATGCACTCGAGCACCGGAAATGATTCCTGCTGATTCATTCCGAGTTAAAGATTGCGTTTCGCAAAGGTCAGGTATTGCTTCCAGTCGTACGATGTCACATCGTGCTTGCCGTCGCGCAAGTGATAGCCAATCGTGCCAACGTTGATTGCTTGATTTGCTTCCGGCATTCCTTCGGGAGCTTTGGTTCCACCGAATCCATCGGTCCCAAGTAAACGGTAAACGGCATCTGCTTCGACCGATGACATGAACTCGCCTTTCGGGTCAGCCCATCGATCCGCGGTCGCACTCGCAACGTACAGTGCGCGTGGCGCGATCAATGCCAGCAGTTGGTGTTGATCGACCGGGCAAGCGTTTTCGTTTTCGTTGTACTTCAGATAGTTGTCATTGAACCAGTGAGGAAACGAGGTGTTGATTCTGCCAACCGTTTCACCGATGGCTCGGCGACTCAGTGCGGCTCCACCGCAGCCAGAGTTGTTGCTGATGACCATCTTGAATCGCTCGTCACTTGCCCCCGCCCACAGTGATGTCTTGCCAAGACGGGAATGACCGAATACTGCCACACGGGATCCATCAACCATCGAATCTTTTTCAAGGTAGTCCAGTGCGCGGCTGAGTCCGTAGGCCCAGCCAGCGATGCTTCCCCATTTTTCGCCCGCTGGAATTCCTTTTGCTTCGTCTTTGAGCGCTCCGTGAATTCCATTTTCGAATTCATCGTCAAAGTCGGGGTCGATATCACCGTAGTAGATGGTGACGAGCGAAAAGCCGTGATCAATGATCATCTCTACCGGCCACCTGCTGGCGGCAACTCCACGCGAAGATTCGTCTGCCAGGTTGTTCTCAGTGATCCCCTGTCGGTTGCGCATCCAGTTTTGATTCAGGCTGATCGAAGGATCGGGATCAACGCTGTGATTGCCTTGGAAGTTCAAGCCGAGAAATGCGGGTGAAAGAACGGAGTTCTTTGGGGTGTAGATCAATAGTCGCATCGTGACCGACCCCACTTTGCCCCCGAATGTGACATCCACTTCTCGGCGGACTGCTTTACCTTTGACCGCATCATTTGAGGAGCTGATCAATTTGCTTGAAATCTCACATGCTTCGGGAGCTTTTCCATAAACCTGCTCGGCAAAAATATTTAGCAAATCCGAACGCTGTTGATTCCACTGCTTTAAGGTTTGGATCGGGTGGCCCTGTTGGTCAATCAGGACGTTGGGGAGCTGATACTCGGGGATTTTACTTTCGTCGTAATTGGCTACGAATTTCGCTTGCCCCGACACGGAACTAGCTGTTGTTAAAATCAGCAGTAAACAAGCACAGGTGAAACGCGCTGGATGCTGTAGCAACGATGGGCGGGACATGGCGGTTGTTGCTCCTTGAGGAAATGCAGGTCAGGGCAGTTGATGATGGTTAGCGAGGGGTGAGTGTTGATGATCCCTCACAGATACCGGCTCTACATTGGTTTGCGTGATTGTAGCGCGCGGTCGGTGGTGACGGGTGGAGCGAATTAGGCGATGACTTCATGCAAGTGAACGAACGTTTTACCAAGCCGTCCACCGTAATTGCCGGCGCTGATTTTCATTAAGCCTTCGGTTTGAGCGGCAGCAAGGATTGCATTGCGTGTGCCCGCCTGTAAGGCTTCAAGGTCGCGGCCATTCATGATGATTTCCATGATGCTACCGACACCCTCGGGGACTTTAGAGCGTTCACCGAGTTGTTCTCGTAGCGTCGGACAGAATTCAGCATAAGTCGCGGCGATCAAGAAATCGTAACTGCTTCCCGCTTTGGATCCACTTGAGGCGATCCCGCCCGGAAACGTCGTGACCACGCCACCGGTGGCTTCAGCGGCTTCACTCGCTCTTTCGGCTGCTTCGAGTGCAATCGATTCATCGGGGCCAAAGAACCATAGATTGCCACCCATCACTCCGTCTCGGAAACCGAATCTGCGTGAGAGGAAAAACTCACCACCAAGGGTTGGAATGACCCATCCCTTTTCTCCAAATCTTTCATCGCGAAACTGATGCCGATCTCCAAAGAGAGCGACCTTACGACCGAGCTTGAAATACGGATCTGTGTCGAGATGGTTGAAGCATCGGGCCGTAGGGCAGGTCAGGACGTTTTGGCTGATTCTCGCCAGCATGACCTTTTCGAGATGCTTCTCGCGGTTTTTCACAAAACGCGGGACATGAAACTGCACCACCGCGCCGGGGCGTCCATCAGGTGTTGCGCCCGATGAGGCTTCCTCTTCGCTGATCCAATGCGAGACACCCGCTTCGCAGTCACACATAATGGTGCTCGAAGCGTGTCCCGTGACCGCTGCCACACAGTGACGAAGCCACTTTTGGTCACGAGCAGTGATGAGGATTTCACCGTAAATGCTACGGAAGCCTTCGGCGTAAGTGTCGTCAACCAGTTCGGTTAGCTGCGTCATGTCTGTTTTTATCTCTTCTTAGCCTTTGCGACCGATGCCATCATAAACCGTGGATTCGGTTACCACTTTATCCATGAAAATGTCGTGGTCTTGCATCGGAATCTCATCAAACATTTGACACTCGAACGCGAGCGAAACGAGTGGTGTCTCGACTTTGGCATTCTCAAGTAACTTGTCGTAGTAGCCTTTGCCGTGACCGGTGCGTCCGCCCCGAGCATCAAAGGCGACTCCCGGAACAAGGATTAAATCCAACTCTGAAACATCGATTCGTTTCGATTCGACCTCACGGAGGTCTTCTCGGGGTTCAAGAATTTTGTACATCCCGGTCTCGAGTTCATCCATTGATTCAAGATGGAAAAGCTCAAGCTCACCGTCAACGCAGTAGGGAATGACGATTCGCTTTCCGCTCTCGAGGGCCGCAGGGAGGGCGTGTCGTGTACGAGCTTCGTCGCGAACGTCGACGTACCACATGATGCAGTTCGCTGCGGCATATTCGGGCAGTTGCATGACGCGATCGGTGATCGCTTGACTGACCGTGTCTTTGTCTTCTTGGGCTTTTCTGGCCGCGTGGGCGGCAGTTCGGATTTCGGTTTTGCGTTGAGCAAGATCGGTGGACATCGCGTTCTCGCGTGAATCGAAGGGAGACGGCTTGTTTGATAGCAAATGTATCGCAGTTTCGTTCGGCTGCGTAGGCCGTTAGATCTCGGCAAACTTTTCGGCCGCCGCTTCCCAGATTTCAGGTGTTTGAGGATTGTAGGTTTTGGTTTCAAAGCTTTCGCGGATCAATTGGCGTGCCTGCGTGACATCTGCAAGCTTACCGGTGCCCATCATTTGCATCATCAGATTACCGATGGCAGTCGCTTCAACCGGGCCGGCTACCACGGTGCGATTGCAGGCATCGGCAGTCATCTGGCAAAGCAATTCGTTGAGTGATCCCCCGCCGACGATGTGGATGGTATCGATTCGATTTCCGACCAAAGATTCGAGCATTTGATGGCAAGCTCGATAACGCAGAGCCAGCCCTTCGAGTGCCGCTCGGTAGAGAGTACCCGGTAGGGTTGGGGGCGTTTGATTGGTGCGTATCGCCAACTCCTCAATCGCCTCAATCATGTCATCGGGTGCGACAAGTGACGGGTCATCGGGGTTGATTAGTAGCTCAAACGGTTTTGACTGCTCAGCGATCTGTACCATTTCGGCCCAGTCGTGCGCACTTTCGCGACGCTGCATCGATTTGCGGATCTGCTGAAAGATCCAAAGGCCGCCGATGTTCTTTAGAAGACGGGTGCTACCCGAGACACCACGCTCGTTGGTGAAATTGAGTTCGGAGCACCGTTGATTGATCCGTGCGTCTCGCACTTCGCAGCCCATCAGTGACCAGGTGCCGCTGCTGATGTAACACCAGTTTGGATGAGCTGGCGCAAAATCCTTTGCCGGAACTGCTAGCACTGCTGAAGCAGTATCGTGAGTCGCGGGGACAATCACCGGCACGTCCTGGAGGCCAGTGGTCGCTGCTACCGAACTCTGCAGTGGGCCAAGGTTGGTTCCAGGCTCCACCAGTTCGGTAAAGAGTCGACCGGGAAGCTGGAATCGCTCGATCAGATCTTCACGCCAAGACTTTGTGCGTGGGTCAAGTAGTTGTGTGGTGGACGCGTTGGTCGCCTCGATACTGCGTTTCCCCGTCAACAGCCAATGAAAGAAATCGCCGATCATCATGAATCCATCGGCAATCTTCAGCGCAGGGTCCGATGCCATGCGGGAAGCAAGCAGCTGGTAAAGCGTGTTAATATCCATGAATTGAAGACCAGTCGCTTCAAAAATCTCTTCGCGGGGGACGATCTCAAACGCTCGCTCGGTCATGCCCTGGTTCCGGCTGTCGCGGTAGCAGCGAGCCACGCCTGTGATCTGTTCTGACTGGTCCACGAGAACATAATCCACCCCCCATGTGTCGACTCCGACAGATTCCACTTGCGGATGCTCCAATGCAGCCAGTCGCAAACCCTCTTGGATTTCTTTCCAGAGACCGAGTACGTCCCATTGCAGCGAATCGTGGACTCGTACCGGGGAGTTTTCAAAGCGGTGGATGACTTCCAGTTCGAGCTTTCCACCACTGAGCACCCCTGCGATGACGCGCCCGCTGGATGCGCCCAAGTCGACGGCAAGGTAAACCTTCTGGGGGTCTTCGCTCTTCTGCATGGTGGGTCGCTCTGTTGGGTTTGTGCGTGTGCAATGGGTTTGTGCGTGTGCAATGGGTTTGTACACAGGCAGATCGGCTCGTGGTCCGGACAGATGGTTCGGCCTCGACTTGCTTAAGGCTAACCCGATCCAACTGGGGAAAAAAGAAGGTGTTAAATTAGGGGGTTAGCTCGTGGTCTGCGGGATCACCCGTCATTTCAATAATGCGTGCACCACTTGAGGGGTGGTTCGTGTAGCTAATATGGGTGGTTTGTCCCGATTGTTCGCGCTTTCGATCAATCGGCGAAGCGGTTCATCGGTTCGGGAGATATTTTTTTAAATCTCGATGCTCCAAGACTTTATCGCTTTGGGAGGATCGGAGGGCCGCTGAAATCTAAAATCTGCAGTTGACCGAGAGTGGCGAGGACGTACTCTAGAGCTACCGGATCGCTGAACGTGTCAGAGACGCTCTTGTGAGCACGCCGACCCAAGTGCAGTCTGGATCGGTGATGCAAGTGATTGCTTGCAAAGGGTTTGTGTCCCTCGGCGATTTTGTTGACAAACCTCGCCAACGCATTTTTTTCCGCTAGTTCGCTTCGCGTGAGAACCTTCGATGTCAGCTTGCGGCCACGGGCTGACACCGCCTAAAGGCTTGCAGGATTTCCTGCTAGTTCTTCATGGTTTTTCACGGGCCGGGTACACGATGTGCCCGGCAGCGAACGCTCGCGTTCGACGGTTCTAAGCGTCGGATACTCGGTCAGGAGTCTTACGAGCCGATACGTGTCGACCGCTGGGCTGTCGGATCAGTTGATGAATTCTTTTCGCAGCAAAGCATCAATTTGAACTTCACCTGCAGCCAAGGCCGTGATGAATTCTGGCAAGCTAGGTAGCATTCCTGCACTTCGGTTGATCTCTGTTTGAGTCATCCAAAAGATCTCTTCAACCTCATCAGGGTTAGCGGTGGGTTGTTCATGTTCATCGATGGTTGCGTGCCACCATGCAAGGTTCGTTCCCCAGCTCGTCGTACTTCTCCAGCACAGTCCAACAGGGGAGACCGGCAGGTTCAGTTCCTCACGCATTTCGCGACACAACGCTTCCTGTTCGCTTTCGCCGGGTTCAATACCACCACCTGGCAGGCAGAGCATACCTGGTGCCGTGACACTTTGAGATCGTCGAATCACCAGAAGACGCTGTTGTCGAAAGATCACGGCGACAACCCCACGGCGACGAGAAGGGTCTTTGTGGTAGTCTGCTTGGTTCACAAGCGGAGAGTTCGGGGAAGAGGTCATTGACGATTCCGGTTTTGGGTCGTGCTCGTTGCGTGTGTTGTAGACTACCACACGGTCCGCTTGCTCGGTTCAGACCAAGTTAGTATTGAGACAAGAGTGAGTTCCATTCCAAATCAAATCGTACTACGACCTGCTGCGGATGAAGCGGTTCGCATCGTGGCTCGGTTGCAAGAGGCGGGGTTCACCGCATACTTGGCCGGTGGGTGTGTGCGCGACGCTTTGTTGGGAAAAGACCCCAAGGATTACGACGTTGCAACCAATGCTGCACCTGACATGGTGAGGCAAATTTTCGGGAAATCAAACACGTTAGCTTTCGGAGTTTCGTTTGGTGTGATAGGCGTCCTCCCTGAGAGACGCGGCAGGAAACGGGGTCAACGTCAGGCTACCGAAGTTGCGACCTTTCGAAGCGACGGTAGCTACAGCGACGGAAGGCGACCAGATTCCGTCAGCTTTGGTGATCCAGAAGAGGATGCATTGAGGCGTGATTTCACCATCAATGGTTTGTTTTACGATCCGATTGAACGTTGTGTCATTGATTTCGTCGGTGGGCAGATCGATCTTTTCAACGGGCTGCTGCGAACCATTGGTCGGGCAGATGATCGGTTCAACGAAGATCGTTTAAGGATGCTGCGGGCGATTCGCTTCTCGGCAACACTCGGTTTTCAGATCGATCCCGACACAGAGGCGGCGATCGGCCAGCATGCTGAGGCGATCACGGTTGTTAGTGGTGAACGGATTGGTGCGGAGATGCGCCGCGTCTTGTTAGCTCCACATTTATTGGATGGGCTGCGTTCGCTGATCAGAACCAATCTTGCTGAGACGGTTTTGCCTGATTTGCCGACGCTGGACTTTGATAATCTCACTGCACGTTTAGCTTTTTGCCGCAAGGACGATTTTCGCTTTCCATTAGCCGTGATCTTGGCGACGGCTGAGAAGTCCATGCAGTCACTCCGGTCACTCGCAAAAAGCTGGCGATTGGCAAATGATGAAGTGCGGTCATTGAGATCTTCATTGGAGTCTCACGCGACCGTTTTGGGTTTTGCTGATTCGCCCTGGTCAAAGACTCAGCCGGTGATGATTGATCGCGACGTTGAACACATCATGGATCTTGCTAGTTGTCTTGCTGCATCCGAACCCGAACCCGAATTGAAAAAGCGGTTTCTCGAGAGTCTCGAAAAGGCTGAGCGGGTGTTGCAGTGGCCGGAGGAAAGATTGAACCCCCAGCCGCTGATTGGCGGTGATGACCTACGAAGTTTGGGCTTTGAACCTGGGCCAATGTATGCACGCGTTTTGCAAGGGATTCGTGACGCACAATTGAACGGATACTTGCATACAAAAGAAGATGCAACCGCTTGGGCGATCCGTAAGTTCCAACAAGATTGACTTCCACGGCATCGCATCTTGCGCCACGTTGTCGGTGTCCGCTGAAGTCTTCTCGGGAGTGACCTAGTTTTTCGGGATCGTGAATTTGACTTTGGTTGCACAGTCATTTTTAACTTCGATAACCTCTGCGGAGCCGCCTTCGAGTTCGATCACGTCACCCTGCGAGGGAATTTTCTGCAAGACATCCATCAATAAGCCGCTGATGGTGTCGGCTTCATCAGATTCATCGAGTGGTATCGATAGTTCTTTTCGCGCTTCATCCAAACGCACTGAACCATTGACCAAAAACTCGTCAGGCCCTGTGGGCACGACGTCCGGTTGTTTTGTATCGAACTCGTCTTCTACCGGACCTACGATCTCCTCGAGAACGTTTTCGAGAGTGACGACACCAGTTGCGACTCCATATTCATCAATCACCATTGCGAGTAATTGGTGAGTGGCTTGGAAATGGCGTAGCACGCGACTGATCGGCATGGTTTCCGGCACCTTCTTGGGCGGTCGCATGAGATCACGTAGGTTGAACTTTTCCGAATCAATCGGAATCCCTAATAGATCTTTGATGTGAACCACTCCGAGAACTTCATCAAGCGATCCGTCGCAGACGGGGTACCGAGTGTGCTTGCTGAGTCGCACCTGTTCAAGGATTTCGGACAGTGGCTGGTCGACGTCAAAGAACGCTACTTCGTTGCGTGGAACCATCACGCGACGAACGATCAGGTCGTCAAACTCGAAGACATTGTTGATCAGTGAATGCTCATTCCTGCTCAGATTCCCTCGGACATGAGCATCCCTCAGGATGACCCTGATTTCATCTTCGCTGACCGGACCCTCATGTTCGGCGGTTCCGTGGATTCCCACCCGCTGCAGCAAGAAGGAAGTCGTTTCGTTGAGAACAGCCAAGAACGGATAGAGAATGACGTAGAAAAACTTCAGAGGTGCAGCACACCACAGCAGCATGCTTTCCGGTCGCCGGATCGCGAAGATCTTTGGGAACTGTTCGCCAACGACCAAGTGCAATCCCGTGATGACGGAGAATGCCGCAGCAAAGCCGATGACGTGGACGATCTGAGGATCATCGATCCCGAGCCATTCCAACGGGCTTTCCAGTAGTGCTGCGAAGGCTGGTTCACCGACCCAACCGAGACCCAGCGAAGCCATGGTGATGCCGAGTTGACACGCGGAAAGAGATTTGTCGAGTCGGTTGGCCAGCCATCGAGCAGTTTGAGCAAACGGGCGACGCTCTTTGACAAGTTGGTCAATTCGAGCTACCCGGACTTTGACCAACGCGAATTCAGCTGCGACAAAAAATCCGTTCAAGATGATCAGAACAACTGCTCCGATCAGAAACATCAGTGTGGTCATGGGGGCCTCAAATGCCGGCAGAAGTGCCAGCGAAATTTAATCAGATCCGCTTCAGTCTAGAGTAATGCCGCCGGATCTGTCGGTGGTCGAGATGCCTTTCTGTCCAGAAAAGAGTGTTTTTGCGTCATGCGAGCAATCAATTCAAACACAATCGGTCAGATTTTTTCGGTTGTTGTCAGGCCACACCATCGGTTTTCAAACGTGTCAATTGTCCGGGAGAACAGTTTCTCAATGCCGGACTGATCTTGACCAATTGAGCGTTACGGGATTAAGAATTCCACAACGGATCATGTACAAAGACACCGCAATATCAGACGGAACTGATGCGGCTGTCACTTTGCATGTGACTCGTTCCCGCGAATTTCCCGCAGCATCATTAAACCACTGAAATATCAAACCACAGACCAGCCAAGGAAGGTTGCACGATGGTTCAGGCTCCCAAAAACGTCCCACTTCTTGACATCAATCGCGATAATCGTCCCCATCGCGACGAATTCATTGAAGCACTCACCGAAGTGGTCGACAGTGGGCGGTTCTTGTTTGGACCCGACGTGGTTGAACTCGAAAAGGAAGTTGCTGCCCACAGTCAAGCCGACCATGGGATCGGCTGTGCGTCCGGTAGCGATGCTCTATTGCTAGCTTTAATGGCGTTGGGAATCGGTCCTGGCGATGAGGTGATCGTTCCGAGTTTTACATTTTTCGCTTCGGTCAGCTGTGTTACTCGATTGGGCGCGACGCCAATCTTTGCGGACATTCGTCCTGACACGTTCAATATCGACACGCGGCACATGGAGAGCTTGATTACTGAGCGGACTCGCGCGATCATTCCCGTTCACCTGTTTGGTCAATGTGCTGAGATTGATCGCATCTGTCAGGTTGCCGGACAGCACGACGTGCCCGTGATCGAGGATGCTGCTCAGGCGATTGGTGCAGCTTATCATTCTCGGCCTGCTGGCAGTTGGGGTTTGGTCGGCTGCTTTAGCTTCTATCCGACCAAGAATCTTGGCGGGATGGGTGACGGTGGAATGATGACGAGCTGCGACTCGGAGATGGCGGATCGCCTTCGTCTGTTCGCCGGTCACGGCATGCGTCCCCGCTACTATCATCAGGTTGTCGGAATCAACAGCCGTCTGGATACGTTTCAAGCGGCAGTGCTGCGGGTGAAACTCAGGCACCTTGGCGATGCGGTTGAAAAGCGGACAGCGATCGCGAATCGCTACAAGGAACTGTTGAGCGATCAGCAGTTGGTCGGTCCTGACGAGCTCACACTGCCTTACGTGGATCCGCATGCGTTTCACGTTTGGAATCAATTTTCGATTCGAGTTGCCGGCGGACAGCGTGATGCATTGCGTGCTCATCTTGCTGACCAAGGTGTCGGTAGCGAGATTTATTACCCGGTGCCGATGCATCAGCAAGAGTGTTTCGAGTTTCTTGGGGTGGACGGTTCAACACTTCCGGAAACGGAGAGAGCTGCTGCCGAGATCCTCAATCTTCCAGTTTTCCCTGGCTTGACCGAGGCCGAGCAGTGCCGCGTGGTGGATTCAATTGCGAGTTTTTACCAGCAGCAGTCCGCTCGAATCGCCGCTTAGGGCAATCGATCAACGTGTTTGGCAACGCGATGGGCTAATCTCAGAAGGGATTCATTGACCGCCTCGGCGTCGGCAACGGCTCCCTTTTTGGGGCGGACGACGAGGTCGAGATTAGGCGGCATTTGGTGCTGTTGTTTGCGGAACCCTTCGCGAAGAAGTCGTTTCCATCGATTTCTTACAACAGCGTTTCCCGTTTTTTTGGGGATCGTGATACCAATCCGTGTTGTCGATATAGCGGCTCGCGTTGGACGCGATTTTTTTGAGTCATTGGGTCTGGCCATGGCGCACAGCACCAATCGATCGTCCGCCTTGCAAATACCTTTACGCAAGATTCGTCCGAACTGCAGGCCGCTAACCACACGTTGTGATTTGCGAAAACACAATGTCATTTGCTCAGTCGACCCCGAGGCGAACTCCTCGGATGCTGAAGGTGTGTGGCAGTTTTTTTGGGGGTTCATGCCGAAGTCAGCCGAGGCCTAGTTGGGGACTTGCCAAAGCAGAGGACTTGCCAAAGCAGAGGACTTGCCAGAGCAGAGAACTTGCCAGAGCAGAGCGTGTAATTGATCAAAACTTCAGGTCGTGCCTTGGTGAGAAAGGGTTTCGTTCGTCGAATTGCTTCGCTAGCTCTCGAGAGGCGTCATCCATCTGATCGGGAAGTTGAATTTGAAGGGTCACAATCAGGTCGCCTGCAGTGCCGTCCCGCTGCTGGACACCCTGCCCTTTGAGTCGCAATCGCTTGCCACTGCTGCTGCCGGCAGGAATGCTAAGGGTGACCGATCCATTGGGCGTTGGAACATCAATTTTGGCACCGAGGGCAGCTTCGCCAAAACGCACCGGAAGCGTGAGTTCGAGGTTGCGATTGTTCCTCTTGTAGTACGGATGCGAAGAGACCTTGATGATCAAAATCAGGTCACCCGCCGGACCACCGAAACGCCCCGGTTGGCCTCGATCTCGGAGACGAATCTTTGAGCCTTCGTCCACGCCAGCGGGGATGTTGACGGCAATTTTTTCCTGTTCAAGATAGAACTCGGTCGTCCCGCCTTTGACGGCCGTCTCAAGCGGTATTTCGATCTCGTATCGGATGTTTTCTCCGCGTCGACTCGCTGGAGCCTGACGTCCCCCCGGAAAGCCTCCTCCGGGAAATCCGCCACCTCGGCGACCCCCGCCGACAAGCTGTTCAAAGAAATCGGAGAATCCGTCGAATTGTGTTTGGCTACCACCGCGGCCAAAGATCTGTTCGATGTCCAATCCATCAAAGCCACCGGCGTGCGGGTTGAATCCACCTCCGCGAATTTTTTCAAAGTCAGCACCGTAGCGATCGTATGCGGCTCTCTTTTCATCGTCGCTCAGGACGTCATACGCTTCTTGGACCCGTTTGAAGTTATCTCTCGCGACCTCATCGTCGGGATTTTTGTCCGGATGATATTTTAGCGCGAGCTTTCGATGTGCTTTCTTAATTTCATCCTTGGATGCGTCGCGGCCTAATCCTAGGACTTGATAAAGATCTTTTGACACGGAACGATCAATTTCATCGGAGGAAAATGTGGTTTCTGTTGCTGGGACGCGACCCGAAAGCAACGACGAACACGCCGCCCATCGCGGCAGGCTGAATGTAACCAGTTTTTGAAGATCACTGCAGGTGACCGCGGAGGTTCAGGCCGAGGTTTTAGCTGCTTTGATTCCAGCTTTGCCGTTTTATCGTTTCGACCCCGCCAAAGGTAGTCGCTGTCAAATAGACAGTGGGTATTTGTTTGCCAGTGATAAGAGTGCAAATTGCGAACCAACCCGCTGCAGCCTAGCCTGTCTCGTTTAAGTCAGTGGGATTCACGTGGTGTCTGATTGGGGGTTCGCCGGTGGCTCGATCAGGAAGTATTCACCTTTTACGGTCGCAAGTATTCCAGCGGGCAGCGTGCAGGGTTTCTCACGTTTCCCCTGAATCATTTCTGCGAGACGACGCCAGTGTCCCTGATTCATGGCTTGCCTTGGCCAATGGTTGTTTGTCCAGAGTTGTTGCATGGCCGCAATCAGGATCGGGGTCGGTGCGGAGGCATCTTTTCGAGCTTGAATCACCATGTCGCAGGCGAGGTTTTCAGCGAGCCATGAGGATGCTTCTGAGTCAATTTGGTTTCGCCAACTCCTTTGGAGTTCGATCGCACGCTGCATCGCTGGCCGGGCATTGGGGAATTCCGACTCCATCATCGGAATCAATTCGTTTCGAATCCAATTTCGCCGGTATCGGCAATCTTGGTTGGATTGATCTTCACGCCATGGATGTCCTTGTTCTTTTAGCGATTCGCGGATGACGTCTCTCTGCGAGTGAATCAGCGGGCGTGTGAGAACGAGATCTTGATCGATCGCTAGGGGATGCCCAATTCCTGCAAGACCGGCGGGGCCGGTGCCGCGCAGGAGGTGGTGAAGCATGGTTTCAACATTGTCATCGGCCGAGTGGGCAAGGGTGATGTACCTTGCCCCGTACTGTTTTGCGATGCGAATAAAGAACTTGATCCGCTCCGAACGCAGGCTTGCCTCGTCCGACTCGAGATCGTCTTCGGGCGTTGTTATGTCTTCGTTTTCTTTGGTCTGGAGCGGACGCGGTTGCTCGCTGCGATGTCCGGCTTCTTGCAGTTCAAACGCAAGGTTGAGTTCATCTGCGAGGTTTTTCGCGAATGCAGCATCCCTGTCGGACTCTTCACCTCGCAGACGATGATTGAAGTGCGCAACGACCAGGAAACCGCGTGGCGGGGGATCAGATCGTCGCAGTTGCGATAAGGCTCGTACCAGAGTCACGCTGTCGGCACCGCCGCTGCAACCGACAACCACGCCCACGTCGCGCCATCGAGACGTTGGCCAGCATTCTTCAATTTGATTGAGGATTTGATTCCACCGCGGCGTCGTGCTGCCCGATTGGGGATTCATTAGGAAACAGACTCCGATTGGTTGGGCGTGGACTCGAGATTGTTGGAGGCAGGTAGGGGATTATCCAAATTAGGCACGTGATTGTTCGAGGCAAGCAGGGTGAGGTAAGCAGGGAGGGATTGTCATCTGGGTTGGTAGGCACAGCAACGCGTCCGCTTTAAGAGTGCCGGATCGATGCAGGTCTCTGAGTGGGGTGACGCCTGCTGTCGGATTCTGCAAACCCAAGGATTTAAAAAAAATCTGGGACTCGATTTTACGATTGATTTCGCGCGTAATGCAGTGTTTTTTGCTGGTCCTGTCAATTGTGGGCTCTCCGAGTACCACTCTGCTCGTTTGAATCGTCCGTCGAAACTGCTACTCTTTTGCCGGCGGGAGGCCGACTTGGCTGCCTGCCTGAGACTTTACAAATTGACAATTTACCTTCGGACAACAGAACCACTGGCGACCTAGAAATCAAATCGGTCGGCGACGTCATGGTTGCCGACTAGCTGATTTTGAACGTCTGAGTCGCCAAATAATGACCATGGTTTGGAATCTTCTCTCTTCGATCATTCGTCCACTCCAAAGACTGGTTTCAGTCTCTGGTCAGGATGATTTGCGTGAGGAGCGACAGGTTCATCGACTAAAATCTCATCACCGACTTCAATGCTTACCGGCCCAAGTGTTAGCGATGACGCAGGGGCGAGTAAGGCATTTCATTTCTCCGGGAGAAAGTGCCAATTTTGACGTGATGGATAGCTCATTCATTATCGAGTTACCATCGGCGGCTAGGTCTTCTTTGATTCAGAAGACCGTCTGTTTCGTTTCTGGTTTCGCGATCAGCAATCTTCAAGATTCGTTGAAATCTGAGGGTTTCGTCCGGTCGTGTCGGCTGGATACGTATCGGCTGGATACGTATCGGCTGGATACTTGGGCTGGCCAACGGGTCGGCCATCGAAGCAAACATGCTGCTGTGACCACGAGCAAGTTTTTTAGCTTGAGAGGTCATGCGTCAGAACCCGTGCGTTCAGTGGACGCGGTGTGTTTTTCAAAACCGGTGCGTTTATCTTACGAGGTGCGTCTGGCTAAATGGCTGAACTCTCCGAGAACGGATCAAAAACAAAGCTTCGGTCGAGAGATTTCTGTTGCCGCATCAACCTTGGCCGTGTCGACATTCTCCAAGATGTTCGCACCGTTTCGGTTTTTTGCGGCGATGTCACCATGGTTGATCGGGGATAGATCAGATGCATGCAACTGAATGCTTCTCGAGGTGGTTTTCGAGTCCTCGCCTACGAGGACCTATTCATGGATCAAACATTACTGCTCGCCTGTCTCGTCTCCATCCTTGTGGGGATCGGGCTGGCGTTTGCTTTCTTTAAGCTGAGTGAAAAAAAACAACAGGAACGATTGAAAGATGAATCAGATCGGCTGTTGGAAGCTGCAAAGTTGCAGGCCGAGAATGAACGCAATCAGTTGGTTCTTGAAGCGAAAGAATCTGCGTTGGCGTTGAAAGCCGGAGCTGAGGAGGAGATCGCTGCTGGGAGAAAATCGCAGACACAGAGAGAGCAGAAACTGGATCGCCGTGAAGAGCAGTTGCAGCATCAAGAAGATTCTCTGCTGAAGCAGCAGCGTGGACTCGAGACAAGTCAGAATCGCCTCGCCACTCAGAATCAGAAGCTTGCCGATCTGCGTTCGCGGCTTGAGAAAACCGTGCAGCAGCAGGTGGAGATCTTGGAGCGTGCCAGTGGTATGTCCAAAGATGAAGCGTCAAAGCAGCTAATGCAGGCTTTAGAGAGTGAACTGGAAAGTCAGCGTGGTGCAGTTCTGTTGCATCACAAACGACGGCTGTCTGAAGTCGTCAAGGAGCAAGGTCGTGAAATGCTGCTCACAGCGATTCAGCGATTTGCTTCGACTCATACCGCCCAGACGACGACCAGTACCGTTGACGTTCCAACGGATGATGTCAAAGGTCGAATCATCGGTCGTGAAGGCCGGAACATTCGAGCGTTTGAAAAGGCCACGGGAGTGGACGTCATCATTGACGATACCCCCGGTGTTGTGATCGTCAGCGGGTTCGACCCGGTGCGTCGAGAGGTCGCCCGGTTAGCCTTGAACACTCTGATAGCCGATGGTCGCATCCATCCCGCAAAGATCGAAGAAGTGGTTGCCGAGACTGGAAAAAAAATTGAAGAGGTGATCCTGCAGAAAGGTCGCGAGGCGGCAGATGAGGTCAACGTATCTGGGCTTCATGATAAGGTCCTTCGGATGCTCGGGAGATTGCATTTCCGAACCTCCTATAGCCAAAACGTTTTGCGCCACAGTGTTGAGGTTGCCTTTGTCTCAGGTCTCGTGGCAGAGATGTTGGGAATGGATGGTGACCTTGCAAGACGTTGTGGTCTGCTTCATGACATCGGAAAAGCGGCTGATCATGAGCTCGAGGGGGGGCATCCGAAAATTGGTGCTGATCTTCTGAGACGCCACAAGGAGTCACCCGAGGTGGTCCATGCAGCATTGGGACATCACGATGAGATTGTGACTGAACATCCCTACACGATGGTTGTGGCAATCGGTGATGCTTGCAGTGCGAGTCGTCCCGGTGCGCGCCGCGAGTCTCTGGAGCGTTATGTCAAACGGATGGAAGAACTTGAGTCGATCGCTGAGCGGTTCGATGGCGTCCGGCAGGCATTTGCCATTAGTGCGGGCCGAGAACTGCGAGTGATCGTCAATAGTGAAAAAACCACCGACGAGCAAGCTGCAACGATCTGCCATGACATTGCCAAAGCATTCGAAAGTGAGCTGACATATCCCGGCGAGATCAAAGTTACGGTGCTTCGCGAGACGCGATTTGTGGAGACTGCTCGCTAAACCCACCTAGCCTGTCGGTTGCCTCGTTCGCTTGACATTTCTCGCACTCCGCGCTATTCTCGCCTGATTCCAATGCATCGGACTTCAGGCCGGTGGAGAGGTTCGCTTTCATGCAACCATCTCTGCGGCGACTGACAAGTCTCGTGCTGCGATCACCGAAGTGCCGCAATTCCCCAAGCACCACGTACCCTGAAGTTCTGGGACGATCTACTTAGAGAACGAATCGTCATGAGCGTTGATTTTGATGCAATTGCCCAAAGAGGGCGTTGTGATGTGTCGAGTTTACGATTGGCCATTCCTTTATTGGAGCAAGGCTACACTCCTCCTTTCCTCGCGAGGTACCGCCGAGATGAATTGGGCGGAGTCAGTGAAGCGAGCCTGTGGGAATTGCTGAGCTCGCTGCAAGCTGATCAGGAGACGCAATCGCTACGAGAAAGTTTGGTTGAGTCATGGGAGAAAACCACACTTCGTGATCCGGCAATCGGGTCAGCCCTCCGCAGTTCTCGCTCGCTGCGTATGCTCAATCGTCTCGGTCGTCGGCTCAAACGCGAGACCGGTGATTCGGTTTCCTCGTCTGCCAAACTTGCTGTTCGAGTCATGAATCCGCAGCAAGGGGATCCTGCTGGCGTACAGGAGACTGCTTCGGTCATTGAGGGGCTCGAGGGTCCGGAAGAAGCAGTCCAAGGATTGGACGCTGCATTGGCGGAGAGGATTGCAGGTGATCCGCGAGTCATTTCAGCGGCTGTACGATGGCTTTCGCGAAACGCCAAAATCCATATTTCAAAAGTTCACGATCCGCACGTCGCTGGCGATGACGAACTATCGGGCAGTAAGAAGAAGAAAAAGAAGGCTTCCGCGAAGACTGAATCCAAGATCGAGGCTGATGAGAAAGCGGTAGATACCAATTCATCCACCGAGTTGGTTCAAAGTGACGAAGCAAAGGAAGTCGAATCAGGGCAAGGAACTGATGCTGTGGCTGCCGCCGCCGACAGCCAAGATGCCGCCGACGTGACTCCTGCGATTGAATCTGCTGCGATTGAATCTGCTGCGAACGACTCAACAGGGCCCGATTCAACAGGGACCGATTCAACAGGGACCGATTCAACAGGGACCGTGGAGCCTAATTCTTCCGACGCTTCACCCGATGCAACAACAGCAGTTGTCGTACATGAATCGGTTGCCGAAAATCAGACCGGATCCGATGAGTCGAACGCTGAAGGCGTTAGTGGAGCGAACGTTGCTGATTCGGCGACATCTGAAGCGGCTTCGGAATCGTCCGATTCATCTTCGACCGTATCTGTTCCCGCAGCGGTTGCTGAGGCAGAGCCTACTGAGTCCGAGGAGCCTTCAGGGTCCAATGAGACTTCCGGGGCCAGTGAGGCATCCGGGGCCAGTGAGGCATCTGAGTCCAGTGAGTCTTCGGGGGCCAAGGCGGGTGCTGAGAAGAAGCAAAAGAAGATTTCGCCTCGCCAACGCCGACGACGTTGGTTGGTCAGCGTACTGAAGCCGCTTTCTGGTAAACGTTTCGCTGGTGATAAACTCAGCTCGTTCCAAATTGTGATGCTCGGCCGAGCTTTACGTAGCCAAGTCGTGGTCTGCTCATTCGAGTACGATGCGACGCGACTCGTTGCCGAATTGCAGCGAGTTGCCGGAAGCATGAACCAGCACTTTGAATCCAAGCTGAAAGAGATTGTTCTTCAGTTCGAGGGAATCATTCGAGAGGCGGGAGAGACCGCTTGGTGGGATGATCTGCACGAGAGAGCATCCTCAAAGTTGGTTGCCATTACCGCAAACCACCTCGAGCGTCAGGTCAATCGTGGTTCTCTGGATGGTCGCGTCGTGTTGGCTATCGATGCTGTCGGACCACGAACAGCCGCGACATCGATTGTTTGCGCCGATGGTCGAATTCTCCACAACGAGGATTTGCCATGTCAGCTTTCCACCGCCCTAAGAACGCAGGCGGTCACGAAGTTGGGCGAATTGATCCACAGTTATCATGTCGACTTGATCGTGGTTAGCAATGGTCCGGCGAGGCGAGCGACCATGATGGCCTTGGGTGATTTGATCGACCAATCACCTGATGGATCGATTCGTTGGACGTTGGCGGACCGAAACGGTGCCGATGTCTATGCTGGAAGTTCAATCGCTGATGAAGAGATGCGCTCCACGCCTCGGCGTTTTCGTGCTGCCGCTTGGCTTGCTTTTTCGGTTTTACAGCCTGCCCAGGCGTTTGCGAAAGTCGATCCACTTAAGCTGCGGTTGAGTTCGTTCCAGCGTGAGCTATCTGATGATCAACTCTCATCAACACTCGATAATGTGATCGTTAGTGGAGCTTCTCGCGGCGGTGTGGATGTTAATGCCGCACCGGTTTCTTGGCTCACTCGAATCCCCGGAGTCACTGCGAGTGTTGCCGAGGCAATCGATCAGGCAAGACGGGGAAAGCTATTTGAATCACGTGAAGGGCTGAGTCAGCTTGAGCAGTGGGCGAGTGCCTCGAGTAGTCGTCAAGCGTTGCCGTTCTTGAGAGTCTTTGGCAGTGAGAAAACACTCGACGGGACACTGATCCACCCGGACGATTATGGGCTTGCGGAGAAACTCGCATCTGCCCTTGAAATTGAAATGCCACCGTCAACGCCGCCCGGCTATGTGGCTCCTGATTTTTCATCGGAAGAAGATCCGACTACCAAAAACAATATCTCGGAGGCTCTGAGCCAACCGGCAGTCGCAGAGGTGAAGGATTTCTCAAGTGCCGCGGAAGAAACCGCTGACTTTTCAGTCGATGATCCAGCTGAGTCTGATCCCGCGGCGGTAAGTGAAAGTGATGCGTCAAACCTAGCCGCTGAAACTACTGAGGATTCTTCAGCTGAGCCAGATTCAGACGAGCCTGTTTCAGCTGAGGACACGCCGGTGTCGCAGGACGCTGCAAGCGAGACCGATCCGGCATCCCAAGAAGTGGAAAGTGATGCGGCACCGGAAGCGGAGGCATCTGAGGCTGATGTAGACTCAAATGCGGCGGATGCTGAGGCTGATTCTGAGTCGCCTGCTTCGCCAGAGATCGATAAAGAGTCGATCCCACAGCCGGTTCGCCGACCTTGTCCTGAGGCAGCAAAAGTCGACAAGTGTGTGAAGGAATGGCAGGTCGGTAGCCGTCGCTCTCACCAACTTGTTCAGTGGCTATGCGATCCATTCGGGGATAGTGATTCTTCTGGAAATTCTCCAGCAGTGCTTAGCGGAATCCCTTCCACCAAGGGGCTCAAGCCAGGTGACAAAGTGATCGGTGTGGTTGTTGGCGTGATGCCGTTTGGAGTCTTCGTTGAACTTGCTCCCGATTGCAGTGGGTTGGTTCACGTCAGTCGTATTTCTGATAGTTATGTCGAAGACCTGCACGAGGCGGTTCAGGTAGGCGATGTGATTACTGCGTGGGTGACGGGTATCGATGAGAAGCGTCGTCGAGTTGCATTGTCGGCAGTGTCTCCCGAGCGAGAAGCGGAACTTAAGGCTGCGAGGCAAGAGTCCCGAGGAAGCCGTGGATCGGCTGGTGGGAATCAGCGTCGCGGCGGGCGCGGTGGCCAAGGTAATCGAGGTGGTCAGAGTGGCGGCCGCGGTGCGAAAGGTTCCGGTACACAGGGTTCTGGTACCCAGGGTTCCGGCACCCAGGGTTCTGGTACACAGGATTCCGGCACCCAGGGGGCTCGTACACAGGGTTCCGGCGGACAGAGTTCCCGCGGCGGATCCGGTCGTGATGGCGGTTCCGGGCAAGGTCGTGGAGACGCTCGAGGAGGTGGTCGCTCGGGTGGTCGAGGGAACGGTCAACGCCGCGACGGTGCTGGGCGTGGACGCGGCGGTCGATCGGGTGGTGGAAATCGTGGACGTAATCGCAAGCCTGAGTCCTACGGTGTGGTCAGCAAAGCTGAAGCAAAGCCGATCTCCGATGCGATGCAGAAGGGAGAGGAGCCGCTGCGATCCTTCGGTGACTTGATGCAATTCTTTGATAGTAACAATTCACCCAAGTCTGCTGAGCCGGTCAAAGAGGACTCCAAGCCAAAAGCGGACACTCCATCGGATGCACCAAAAACATCAGAGGTTCAAGGTGAAGCGAAGCCTGTGGCAGAGGATGCGGTGGTGCCAAGCGATGTCGCTTCTCACGAGCAATCGGAAAGTAACAAGGAAGAGTCCTGAGAATGAGTGATGACTTTGAATCCCGCTTGGAGTCAGCTATTTCTCGGGGTCGCCAGCGTGCGGATCACAAAGCTTCCCAGCAGCGAAAACAGGAACTGACCGAAGAAGAAAAGCGTCGGCTTCATACAACGCACCGTTTGTCGCTTTCGGAACGCATTGAGAAATCCATTCAACGTGTTGCCGACCATTTTCCTGGCTTTCGGCAGGAATCGATGTACGGCGAAGTCGGTTGGGGTGCAGCTTGTTATCGCGATGACCTGCGGATCGAGCAGGGGCGACGAACCAATCAATACAGTCGATTGGAGATGGTCATACGACCTCACAGCGAGCATCACGTTCTTGACCTAAAGGGCAAAGGAACCGTGATGAACGGTGAGGTATTCAATCGCAACTTCTTTGTCCCGATCTCTGAAGTTGATGTGAGCGAGTTTGAGAGATTGATTGACGCGTGGGCCATTGAATACGCCGAAGTTTACGCAGCAAAAAGTTAGCTGTGCGTGACAACGGAACCCCGTTTGATGGCGGCGACTCGACCTTTGAGTCACCGCCGTTGACTCATGTTTGAAATTCTCAGGCCTTCTGCAATTCTCGGCCCACCTTCACCAAGAGGTCCTTGCTCTTTTGGATGCCCTGCATTTCACCAATTTTTCCGCCCTCGTATTCAATCCCGACGTACCCGTTGTAGCCGTGCTTTTCGACGACGATTTTCATCATCTTGACGTAGTCTGTGTGAACCTCATTGCCCTCTGAATCGAAGTCATGGGTTTTGGCACTAACCGCTTTTGCAAAGGGCATTAATTCATCCACACCTTGGTAGCGATCGTATTCTTCGGGATTCGGTCCGCGTCGGATGAAGAAGTTGCCAAAGTCGGGTAATGTTCCGCAGTTGTCCAATCCAACTTTCTTAATCACACCAGCAAGCCAGGCACCATTGCTGCTTAGCCCACCATGGTTTTCAATAATCACGTTGAGACCCGACTTCTGGGCGTATTGACTCACTTTGCTCAGTCCATCAGCAGCAAGCGATTGTTGTTCTTCAAAGCTTCCTCGGCTTGCGGCGTTGACTCGAATGGAGTGACAGCCCAAGTGCTTGGCGGCATCTACCCATTTGAAATGGTTTTCTGCAGCTTGGTTGCGTTTTGCTTCATCGGGGTCACCAAGACTCCCTTCGCCATCAACCATGATCAGCAGGCTTTTGACGCCTTCACCATCGGCACGCTTCTTCATCTCGTTGAGATAGTTTTCGTCTTTCGCCTTGTCTTTGAAAAATTGATTGACGTACTCAATGCCGTCGATTCCAAATTCGCGTTTTGCGATTCGAGCAAAATCGAGGTTGGTTAGGTTCTTTGAGGGATCTCGAAGGGTTCGGTGCAGAGACCATTCTGCTAACGAGATCTTGAAAGGTAGCTTTTCTTCGGATGCCGCGTGAGCACGGACGTTGCATGTGAGATGGCAAGCAGTTGCAAGGGTGGCTGCGGTCTTGATGAAGCTTCTTCGGTACATAGTGAAACAGAATCATGAGTTTGAATGGAAGTTGATACGAACGCGGTCATTGTAGCTACCGGCGGAGGTGCGTGCGAACAAATCCTCTGCCAGATTTGATCGACAGCAGAGTCACCGTTGGCTGTTCCGTTTGATTTGCTTCAGGATCACTCACGCAAAGTGGTGCAGCGTGCAAGGTTGCAACCCAAAGTTTGCAGGCTAGCAGGGCGGGTCAACGAAGGTGTCATGGGTTGATCAGATCGACCTGAAAAGGTTCTCGCCGCCTACGTTGCCGTTGGGCGATCTGTTATGTTTTTGCCTGATCTTTCGTGGTGGTCTTGATGGCCGAATCCCGGTCCTGTTCATGTGAAGAGGGAGTTGAGGTGATGCGAGTGGGCGATTTAAAAAACGGTTTCGTGTTAATCACTGCAGCGTTTGCTGTGTTGCTTGTGCCCGAGCGAGGTTTGAGGGCGGAGGATGCGTCGCCGCGAGTGGTCTTCGAGGAGGACTTCGAGCAGGGGGCTGGTCGATGGGATATTCTTGATCCCAAGACGTGGAGAATTGCTCAACGCGACGGTAACCACACATTGGAAATCACTGAGCGTTCGAGCGAGTACAAGCCACCGGTACGCAGCCCCGGACATGTTGCATTAATCAAGGATCTTGAGCTCGATAACGTTGAGATTCGGTTCAAGGTGAGAAGTACGAAGGATACGGGCAATCATCGCGACTGCTGCGTCTTTTTCTCTTATCAGGATGACCAACATTTCTACTACGTGCATCTCGGTGCCAAGCCAGATCCTCATAGCGGTCAAATCATGATTGTGAATGAGGCTCCGCGTTTGGCTCTCACCGACAATCAATCCAATACTCCGTGGGATGATCAGTGGCATGAGGTTCGGGTGATTCGCGATGGTGATCGGGGGCAGATTCGTGTCTACTTTGATAAGATGGAAAAGCCGCACATGCAGATCAATGATTCCACGTTTCGTAAAGGGAGAATCGGGATCGGCTCCTTTGACGACTTGAATGAGTTTGACAATGTTGTCATCCGCACTTGGTGATCATCACCAAGTATCCGCGGTAGCGATTGAAGTGATGGTGTCAGTGAAGCGTTTGGTGATGCAACTGTAACTGGTGATGCAACTGTAACTGGTGATGCAACTGTAACCGTTGGGCAGCGTACCGAGGGACGAATAAAGATGCCGAGGCCAATCGAACAAACCTATCGGTATTGTCCTGAATGTGGTGTTTCCGCGGAGCGAATCGGAGAAATGCCGTTTAGGTGTACCGCGTGCGGCTACGCTCACTTTTTTGGGCCCGTTGCTGCGGTTGGTGGTCTTGTGGTGAATCGTAACGAAGAGTTGTTGATGGTGCGGCGGGCTCAAGATCCCGGCAAGGGTAAGTGGGGTTTGCCCGGCGGGTTTGTTGATCCGGGAGAGACGATCGAGCAGGCACTGCATCGAGAAGTTTTGGAAGAGACTCACTTAAAGATTACTGCAAGTCGTTATCTGATTTCGTATCCCAATCTTTACGATTATCAAGGGGTGGTTGCTCCGGTGATGGATCTGTTTTTTGTTTGTGAAGTGGATGCGGGCGATCAAGTGCAACTCGACGAAAAAGAACTTGATCATTTCGATTGGGTGTGCCCTTCACCGAGTCGTTTAGAGCAAATGGCTTTTCCCTCAAATCGACGGGCGATTGAGTACTGGATGCGAGCTAAACGTTGACGCGTTAAAGATCGATGCGTTAGACACTGATACGCTAGACATTGATGCGTTGGCCGGTCTGTTCGCTTTCGATTGCAGCATGGTAAATCGTCGCTGCTCGGAACGCGTCATTGAGGTCACTCATGTTACGGACCAAGCTTGTGACCGTTCGATGGAATTGTCGTAACAATTGTTCGCCCACGGGGACTTCCGTCTCGAGGGATTCAAGATGTCTGCCAGCATCGTCAAACCAAACGAGGCTGGAGGGTAAGTCAATAAAGGCAATTCCGTTTTTGCAGCCAATCTGCATCGCAGATGGTGGCTGGAAGGCAATCGCTTCGTGCCATGTTGGGCGTATGTAATCGCCGCAGCTGATCTGAGCGGTGACTCCGGGGCCTTTTGAATTGCCGGGGAATTCAACACTCATGGAGCGATACGTCGTTGATTCTTCTGATTGTCGGGAGTTTGAGATGACCGAGATCGGTTCTCGGTTCACCACGTAACGGCACCAGTCAATCAGATCGATGAATTCACTTCGATCCTTTGAGCGGATATCGTTCTCACCAGACAGGTCACCGTTGGACGGGGTTTTATGCTGCGTTCTTCGGTGGCAAAAAATGAGTTCCGGTGGTCCCAGTTGGGTGGCGATCAATTCACGCAGTCTCAACGTTGCTGGGGCGAGTCGTTTCGGAAACTCTGCCATGAAGGCCACGCCGGACTTCTCAATGGTGTCACGCACCTGCTGATCGTTCTCGGGATCGAGATTGATCTCACCGGCCCAGTAGATCGCTTTGCCTGCTTCAGCGGCTGCTAGCATGGGTAACCAGCCGTGCCAGGACTTCTCTAGCACCATCACCGCATCAATGTCGTGTCGACTCACCATTGCACGGTAGCCGTCCATCAGGTCCGCTTGGAATTCCCGAGCGCAGGTCTCACCTAGCTTGGAGACAGAAGTGTAGACGGCACGAACATCGAACCGCTCGTGAAGTATCTGCAGGGCCGGTCGGTGCCTGGTTTGCCAAGTATCACCTAGCCCAATCAATCCGATCCTGAGTTTCATCCTGATTTGAACCCGGTGTGACGTAGACGCTGATTCTTCAAGTCTTGTAGCAGTTCGACTCTCGGGGAAAAACCTCAGTCATGATGCAGGGATTCCTCGGAACTAATTGCTTGCAAAAGGGGATTTCCAGACTCCGCTCGTGATTTCGAGATCTGGTTAGCGATTTTTTTCACCGAATTCGCTATCCTTCGAAGAGCGATGAGATCGGTATGATGGTTTCAGATGCCGGTCGCCTCACAACGACTGAGATCCTTGAATTCCTTTGAAACATGAGTAGTCGAAGTATGAGTTTCCCGGACGAATTAATGCATCTGATCCGAACCGATGAGCCGCTGGGGCCTTTGGTTTGGCTTGGGATCGGCGGCCCAGCCCGTTATTTCGCTGAGCCGGTTGAGCAAGAAGATGTCCAGAAATTAATCCAAGCCGCCAACGAGGCTGATCTGCCGGTAAGAATTCTGGGTGGTGGAAGCAATCTGTTGGTGCGTGAATCAGGATTCGACGGTCTTGTAATTTCCATGTCGGGTTCTGCAACAAGTGGCCTGGAGATTGATGGAACACGCATGACCGTGGGAGCAGGGGCGAAGTTGTCACACGCTGTGATTAAGTCGGTTGGCGCAGGGCTTGGTGGGATTGAGCATCTCGTTGGGATTCCCGGAACGGTCGGCGGGGCGGTGATGGGTAATGCGTCGAGCGACGGTCGCGATATCGGATCGGCAGTGGAGTCCGTCACTGTTCTCGAGCGATCGGGAGAGCAGCGTGTCTTGACGCAACAGGAAGCTGGGTTTTCACACCGTAAATCTTCACTGGTCGGTCTCGCCATTCTTTCGGTGACCTTCCAGCTCGAATCACGGGATGTGACCGCGTTGACAAAGCGAATGCAAAAACTTTGGATTGGACGCAACGCTTCGCGACCCAATGACGAGCCACGTATGGCAATGCCGTTTGTTGAACCGGACCAAATGAGCGTGAACGATTTATTGCAGCAGGTCGGGATGGCAGGGGTTTGTGAAGGTGAAGTTTCGCTGGACACGCAAAATCCTCAGTTCCTGGTCGCTCGTTCCGGTGCGACTAGCGAGCAGTGCATGAAGCTGATTGGACGGGTAAGAGAACAGGTCTTGTTGCAAACGGGGATCGATCTGCAACTGAACTTACAGATTTGGTAGCGCTGATTTGTGGTTTCGAAAGCGTGATCAGTTGGTAAGAAGACTTTGGGTCAGGCGGTTCAAACCTTGAGGCGATAGCCGACGAATTCGCGAGCATGGAGTGCGAAGTGGCAATGCGATCATCTAAGGCGAATGACCAGAGCACCGCAGTGGAGACGATCCGTGCCGTGTTCAATTCGCCTGTTGTCATGGTCCTCTTCTGGCCCGCAATCTTGCTGGTTCTTGGTTTGTCGGCATGGCATTATTGGGGCAGCGATCATGTTGCGAAGCAGTATCACGGGCTGGTGCCAGAAAAGATTCAGATTTCGCCACAGCCTGATTATGTGCGCAGTGACATCGTGCAGGCTGTCTATCGAGATACGGCAATGCAGGGACTCTCACTGCTAGACCGTCAGGCAACCACCAAGATCGCGGCCGCTTTCTCGATGCACCCCTGGGTTCGTAAGGTGGTTGGGGTGAGAAAGTTGCCCGGCGGCGAAATCGATGTTCGATTACTTTATAGACGCCCCGTTGCGATGGTGCATGTCTATAAGCCTGATCCAAGTGATGATCGTAGCTATTTCTTTCCGGTCGATGGTGATGGGGTTCTATTACCCACGAGTGAATTCACAACATCAGAGACGAGTCAATATCTGTATATCGAAGTCCCGGGCGTTTACACGACCAATCCCGTCGGATCTGCCTTTGGCGATGCTCGAGTTGAGGCCGCTGCGAGATTAGCTGAGTATCTCTCACCGTATCGCGAAGAAGTTGGGATTCGTAGCATCGGCGTATATGGTGATCCAAGACAGATGGAGATTCCACAGTTGGAACTGGTTACTCCGAGAGAGAAAAGGATCTTTTGGGGAAGCCCTCCGGGGGTTGAGCCTCCTGGCGAAGCGACTGCAAAAATGAAGCTCAAGCGACTGAAGGCGTCCGATCCGGAGCAACTTACCGATCTACGCATTGCTTCTCCACCCGGAAGTCGCTCATGACGGATCGCATTTCTCGTTGTTCATCGCGTTGATCGCGATCGATTTTTTTAACATCACTCCAAGCCGCACTAATTGCGCCGCTCTAATCCGCCCTGATTTGGTCAATTCGGTGGTACATCGACTCACCTGATGGATTTGGTGCCACGGGTTACTGATTGGCGGTAGAATGTGAGGTTATGGCGAGGGTGGGCAATGACTCGGTAAAGACATTGCTTTGATCATCAAGAACGAGACAGCAGTATGTGGGATACAGAGACACGAGAGGCATTAACACGTCGCCACTTTTTAGGTCGAAATGCCCTCGGTTTAGGTACCGCCTCTTTAGCGAGCCTGATTGGTGCATCCGGCGAGATGGATCAGGTTTCAGCATCGAACTCAGATAACGAGACCGCAGAGAAGCGTTCCGCCTATTCAGGATTACATCACCCCGCTTCTGCTAAGCATGTGATCTATTTGTTCATGAGCGGCGGCCCGAGTCATCTTGATCTGTGGGATTACAAGCCAACACTTTCAGCGAAATTCGGTGAGCAACTTCCCGATGAGATTCGAGACGGTCAGCGTGTGACGGGAATGACTGCGAATCAGAAGGATGGTTTTCCTCTTTGCCCGAGTAAGTATAAGTTCACCAAGCAAGACAATGAGTCCGACGGTGTTTGGGTCAGTGAATTGCTTCCTCATACAGCGAAGGTGGCAAAAGAGTTATGCGTCGTGCACAGCACTTTCACCGAAGCGATCAATCATGACCCCGCAATTACTTACATCCAAACGGGTAGCCAAATCCCCGGTCGCCCGAGCTTGGGTGCTTGGTTGAGTTACGGGTTGGGCAGTATGAATGAAGATCTGCCCCATTACGTTGTGATGCACGCAAAGACAAACTTTGCAGAACAGAGCCTCTTCAATCGTCTTTGGGGAACCGGCTTCATGCCGTCAGACCATCAGGGCATTCTGATGAGGAGTCAGGGTGATCCGGTTCTTTATCTGAGTAATCCCAAAGGTGTTACTCGACAAGATCGTCGGAAGCAACTTGATACACTCGAAATATTGAATTCGGAATTGCACTCACAGGTGAATAACCCTGAGATTCTCGCTCGTATCAAACAGCATGAAATGGCTTTCCGGATGCAAGCGTCGGTTCCCGAATTGACCGATTTATCACGGGAGACTGCTGAAACCTTCGAACTGTATGGGGATCAGGTTCACACCCCGGGTAGTTTTGCTGCATGTTGTTTGCAGGCGAGGCGATTGGTGCAGCGAGGTGTCAGGAATATTCAGATCTTCCATCGTGGCTGGGATGCGCACGGGCGTTTGCCCACCGAGCACGAGTCGCAGTGTCGTGATATTGATCAAGCATCCGCAGCCCTGATCATGGATCTCAAACGCAGTGGTTTATTGGATGAGACGTTGGTTGTTTGGGGCGGTGAGTTCGGGAGGACAGCCTATTGCCAAGGTAAGCTAACGCGTGAGACCTATGGGCGAGATCATCATCCGCGTTGTTTCACCACTTGGATGGCCGGTGGTGGTGTGAAGCCCGGGATCACTTACGGGCAAAGCGATGATTACGGATATAACATCGCTGATGAGAATGGTCAGCCACTCGTTCCGCAGCCATCGAAAGAAGATTGGACTCCAGGAACGATGCACATCCATGACTTGAACGCGACCATTTTGCACTTGCTTGGGATCGATCATCGCCGCCTAACCTATCGATATCAGGGTCGGGATTTTCGACTCACTGATGTCCATGGTCATGTTGTTCATCCGATCGTCGCTTGATCGGTCATTGAATCATGTTGCGATACATGGTGATTGCAGCAGGACCAACAAGGACGACAAAGATTCCCGGAAAGATGAAAAGGACAAGCGGGAAGATCATCTTGACCGCGGTCTTGGCTGCTTTTTCTTCAGCGATTTGTCTCCGTTTGACTCGCATCGCATCGCTTTGAACTCGCAATGCTGCGGCAACACTCGAACCGAACCGATCTGCTTGTATCAAGATCGAAGAGAGTTGTTTGAGGTCATCGACGCCACTGCGTAATCCGAGTGCTTTGAGCACTTCGCCCCGAGGGCGGGCAAATTGCAATTGTTGATTCGCGATGCTGAACTCTTCGCCGATTTCTGGATGGCTTTTAGTCATCTCTTCTGCAACCTTGCGCAGAGCTTGATCCATTCCAAGTCCTGCTTCGACGCAAACGACCATGAGATCGAGTGCATCAGGAAGTCCGAGAAAGATTTTTTGTTTACGTGATTTGACAAGCTGTTCGAGGATCAGTTTTGGGATCATAAAACCGAGGATCATGCCGACCGCCGTTTTCATCACCAAGCCTTGGCTAATTCCGTCGGATAGCATTCCAAAGACACCCCCGGCGAATAGCCCTAGTATGAAGGTGGCAAATTGAATGCTTTTGAAGACAACCGGCGCCGATTCACGACGAAAACCAGCATTCATCAGCTTTTCCCGCAGCTGACTCATCTCTTCCTCGTTCCCGCTCACGGTATCAGCTAACGGGGATGCCGCCTTTTCGAGCACATTGGTGAGGGTGGCTTTGGCGTTTGCATTTTCTTTAGCGAGTTCAGCAAGATCACGATGCTGCTTTTTGTTTTGGAGACGCTGTAAACGAATCTCTGCATTCGGACGATCACCTCCGCTAATTTTTTCGAGGATCACCCACATGACCAGCGTCACGGTAATGAAAATCGCGAGGGACGAGAGAAAGACGGGGCTGAGTTCGGCGATCAGTGGCGAGGTGAACATGATATTGATTTCTCACACTGGCGAGTGAACGTTGGTGTAAACGTTGATGCGGAAGGCTGCTGTTTTGTAAGTTTGCTGTGAGTTGAATACGGCAGAGCGTTAGGTAGTACGGAGCGTTAGGTAGTACAGAGCGTTGAGTTTTCGCAG
>JAKMEW010000399.1 GCA_022425745.1 Rubripirellula sp. | reverse complement strand
GGAATTCGGCGAGCAGGGAATCCGGCGAGCAGAGAATTCGGCGAGCAGAGAATTCGGCGAGCAGAGAATTCCTCGGCATAACAAAACGTGTCCGGTACCGACTAAACTGTGGCCGGCAGTCCGAATCGAGTTGGCGAAGCAATTGCTGCCTCACCTCGCTCAACCGGTACCACTCACGAAGTGGAAATCAAGACACGCCATCGACTCAAAACCGTGCGCCCACTGGGGGAAAGGATCAACAGCTATGAAACGCCTCCTTCAACTGTTGATTTTAGCGACGTTGATTTTGAAAAATGGGACATCGCTCGGCGTGGACTACCTCGCCGAAATCAAACCGCTGCTCGCCGAAAAATGTTCACCGTGCCACGGCACGCTCAAACAAGAGTCAGGGCTTCGCGTTGAAACGCGAGACCTGATGATCCAAGGTGGTGAGAGCGGTTCGATACTTGATTTAGATGCACCTAAAAACAGCCTGTTGATTGAGAGAGTTTCTTCGCGCGACAGCGATCGCATGCCACCTGAGGGCGAAGGGTCTGCACTAACAGCTGACCAAATCTCGATACTCACCGAGTGGATACAGCAAGGCGCGTCAGCTCCTGCGGAAACGCCGCCCGTGGCACCGAAAGATCATTGGGCATTCCAGCCGATCAAGCCAGCACATGGCTTTGCAGACGCGGGTGATTTCAATCCAATTGATGCAATCTTGAATGCCAAGCACACAGAACTTGGCATCGCACCTCAAGCCGCCGCCACGCGTTCGATTCAACTTCGTCGACTCTATCTCGACCTCATCGGACTGCCACCATCACCAGAACAACTCGCGGACCAACGAGCACTGGGGGTGATCATTGACGAGCTACTCGCCAGCCCGCAGCATGGAGAAAGATGGGCAAGGCATTGGATGGATATCTGGCGATACTCAGATTGGTACGGGCTCGGACAACAACTTCGTAATAGCCAAAAGCACCTCTGGCACTGGCGAGACTGGATCATCAATTCGCTCAATGACGACAAGGGTTACGACCAGATGGTTCGCGAGATGCTTGCCGGAGACGAGCTCGCTCCGGAGGATCCGCTCGTGCTCGCAGCAACAGGATACCTCGCGAGAAACTACTACCTCTTCAATCGCACGACTTGGCTCGACAGCACAATCGAACACACCAGCAAAGCATTTCTCGGACTGACGATGAATTGCGCCAAGTGTCACGATCACAAGTACGACCCGATATCACACGTGGACTACTACAAAATGCGCGCCATCTTCGAGCCGCATCAAGTACGCCTAGATCCAATACCCGGAGTCACTGACCTAGAAAGCGATGGGCTCCCTCGAGTGTTTGATGACCACCTCGACCTTCCAACACATCTTCACCGCAAAGGTGACCCCAAGGATCCTGACGAGGAAACCGCAATCACAGCCGGTATCCCATCCATCTTCATCGAGCAACAACCCAAGATTGAAGCCGTCAGCCTGCCTCCGCAAGCCCGCGCGCCAGCAACGCGACCCTATGTCCTCGAAGATCATCTAACGAAAATATCACACGAAATTGAAGCGGCTGAGAAAGCACTGCAAGATGCGAGTAACAAATGGATTGAGAGTGAAAAAAATGCGGCCACAAAAGCCACATCTGGATCCGAGGAGAGTCAAGAGACCGAGTCGATCTTGCTAATAGAAGAATTCGACCAACTCGACAAAGAGAGATGGGAACTGGTCGGAGACAACTGGGAAATCCGTGACGGCAAATTGATCCAAACCGTCCCTACACGCGATGCACACTTTGCGAAGCTCAAGCAAAAACTGCCACGAGATTTCGAAGCAAACTGCTACTACACGCACACCGGAGGCACCACTTACCGGTCTGTTACCTTTCGTTTTGACGAATCAGACGACCATCAAAACAGCAACTTCGTCTACACCAGCGCGCACGCCCCGGGCCCCAAAGTCCAAGTAGCGTCAACCCGAAATGGCCAATCCGACTATCCTGCCAATGGCCGAAAATCGCATGCGATTCAAGAAGGAAAACAGTATCACCTGCGTTTTGCGATGAGAGATACTCTGATCAATGTTTGGTTAGATGGTGAATTGATGATCGCATACCAATTTCCCCAGCGACTTGATGGGTCCTTCTCGCTATCCGGGTTCGATTCGACCGTTTCGTTTGATCGCTTGACGATTAACCGTCCGTCGAAAGACATTCAGTGGACGGAACCAAAAGATTTCAAGGAAGCTTCACCCGCTCCAGAAAAGGCACTTAAGATTGCGGAGGCTAAGTTGCATCAACTCCGCTGCCAAAAAAAGTCGATCAAGGCCACCGTTGCTGCAGACACAGTGCTGACATCTCTCGGATTGTCACAACAGGAATTCAATGCTGAAAACAGTGAGGCAAGCGATCAGGAGACAGCAAGTATCACCCGGACGCTCCTTGATGCAGCAAAGCATCAAGTGGTGTTAAAAATCGCGGAAGCGAAACTGAGACAGCTAGAAATCGGAAAAGACGAATCAGAAAACATCGAAAAAGAAGAAGAGAAACTCCAACAACTTGAACAAAGCAACTCGGAGAACCTTACTTACGCCTCTTTCCGTGCGAGCAGAAAAGCACTGGAGACTCCCGCTCACAAAGAAACAGATTACTCCACGATTTATCCTGCAGTAAGTTCGGGGCGACGTACCGCATTGGCCAAGTGGATTACTTCGCCTAAGAATCCGCTGACCGCGAGAGTTGCGGTGAATCATGTTTGGATGCGTCACTTTGGACAACCGCTGGTCGAATCCGTTTTTGATTTTGGGTTGCGTGCAAAACGTCCGGAACACCAAGAGATTCTGGACACGTTGGCTTTTCAATTGATTCAATCAGGATGGAGCCTCAAACAACTCCACCGAACGATCGTTACCTCGGAAGCATACCTGCGAAGCTCTTCAAGCCTCGGTGCGGACGATGCACCACAAACGCAAGATCCGCAGAACCAAATGTACTGGCGGATGAATGCCAAGCGGATGGAATCGCAATTACTCCGTGACAGCCTTTTGTCACTCTCTGGTCAACTTGACCTAACTCGCGGTGGGCCGAGCTTGGAACACAACCACCAACCACCTCGCCGTGGCCTTTACCTTCGACACTCGCCGGACGTCAAAGATCAATTTTTGGAGACATTTGACAACGCCAACGTGCTGGCCTGTTACCGCCGATCCGAGAGCATTGTTCCACAGCAGGCACTCGCCTTGGTGAACAGCAAGATTTCGCTTCAAGCGGCTCAGCAGCTCAATCAAGTCGTGCATGAAGATCATCCCAGCCTGAGCGATGAGGCGTTGGTAAAAATGCTCTTTCAAGATTTACTAGCTCGCGACGCTACGGATGAAGAAATCGATACCTGCATCGACTTCCTCAATCAACTGAATAAAAAGCAAGTAAGCGATTCCGAACAAAACCGTACTCCTGCCGCCATCCGCGAACGCCTGGTTCATGCAATCTTGAATCACCACGAGTTCATCACGATTCGTTAACGGGCAGTCTTGTAAATAAGCAAATGATGAATCACGTTTCTCCATTTAACCGCCGCCTTTTCTTTGGTGCTACATCCGGGATTGCGGGCACCGCCTTAGCGTCATTACTTGCGGGGGAAAACGCGCGTGCCGAATCAAACCTTGCCCCTGATGGAAACCCTCATTTTCAACCTAAGGCAAAGAGCGTGATCTGGCTTTTCATGAGG
>JAKMEW010000393.1 GCA_022425745.1 Rubripirellula sp. | reverse complement strand
CCTCCCGGGTAAGCGTTTGTTTGGGAACTGACGCTGAGCGTGTCCACTAGCTGGCGGTACCAAATCTCACGATCCTCTCTCGTGGTAGCCACTCCAATCAGTTTCTCGACGATTCCAGCGCGAGCTTCGTGCAGCTGGGCAATGGCAGCGGCATCCTTGGCGGCGATCAACTGGGTATCGGTCGCTTCCAGTCTAGCGACTAAATCCTGCGTTTTCCGGGCTGAATCGGGGCTATCCATGACAGCATTCGCGGTTGCCGTATCAGGTGCAAAAAAATTTGCATTAGCAGCCGCCAGCGGCACACTGCCTTCGCCAAGCAACGGCAAACCAACTACTCTCCAAGTGGAAGGTCCGACTTGCACGAGCGTTCCTACCATGAACTGCCCCCCACCGCCTGCCTGTTCAAACATCGCCACCGCATTTTCATAAACGATCAGGTCACGAGTCGAATCTTCGGTGCCACTGGGTACCACACCGGGCATTCCCGCCGCAAACTGCACCCAAGCAGCATCAGACGCAACAACATCCTGCCCCTTGGCGAGGTCGCCAAACCCTCGAGTCGCCGCCGAAGCCAGTTCCCCAATTTGCTTCAACTTGGCGTCACCAAGGCCAAGCAGGCCGATTTCTTTATCGCTAATCACCAGTGTCGCAAACCGATCAGCATCTCTCTCACGCAGAGCGGCTACCACTTCGGCAGTAACCTCTTCAGCCGAGATTTGCTTCCAAGCATCAATCAAGCCATCTTCATCTTGGTCCAATCCCCAGCGTGTCCCACCCGTAGATAGCCAACGATACTCGTCCGTTTTACCGTTGAAATTTCTATCAATGTCACGGTAGACCTCAACGCCGAACTTGAAATAGCACCACAAATCGATTTGTTGGTCGCCGTTGGTATCTGCAAATCGCCTCAACAATGTTCCGTCTTTGGCGATCACCTCCCAACCAGACCATTCCTCTCGGTCGATATCGATTACCTTGCATTCCACCTGCTTTTCCGGCGCAACTTTTTCGTAGTCCACACCTGCTTGTACAGGCTTGAGGGCGAGGGCATTTTCAGGAGTCGGGGGCGCCCCGTTAGCAGCAATTGCTAATCCGAACAGCAATCCGATGCTGAAAATGGGCGAAGCGTGTCGCAAACGTTCCATCATTCGATTGATTCCGTGAATTTCGGTACAAGAAAACTTTCATTCCGGCCATTCCCCAGGCGAAATGATAGGCCCGGTCGTCCGTGGGGTTTGAGAGGTAGTGTGACGGACGGTGGCGGGTGTGGAAATGTCGATTTTATACCAACCCAACGAATGCCAATACTTGCCATCGAAACGCCGGATGCAGGTAAATCACCGCTCAAAATGCCCCCCCAAGGCTCTCGGCACAAAACAATCTTTAGGACACTGCAGGTCTCCCTGATTCGCCAAAACTGAAAATCCGTAAAATCAAAAACGCGAAAGCGAGCCATAAAGTCACGGCCTATGTCAAAGAAATCGCCGATTCTGTACGCAACATGGGGTTTCTTCCCTTTGACAGTCAATCGAGTTTCCGTACACTTTGCCGCTTCCCTCGACCAACGGTCAAACACGTGACGATGTCACAAGCCGGCCAGGTCGAACAAGGGCGTGTAGCTCAGTTGGTTAGAGCGCGTCGCTGATAACGACGAGGTCCCAGATTCGAGTTCTGGCACGCCCACTTAATTTGGTATTTCCGTTGATCGGTGAGGTTGGATGACCTTGTCAAAACAATGGACTCCTGCCAAGTTAATGCCCTGAAGGGGGTGTAGCTCAGTTGGGAGAGCATCTGCTTTGCAAGCAGAGGGTCGTCGGTTCAAGTCCGTCCACCTCCACTTTGGAAGATCGAGGATTTACGTTCTTGATTGACTCAAGACCCATGCGGTCTTAAGCCGATTTGCATTGATTCAGTCACCCCTTTGGTGCACTGGATCAAGCCAACCGGCGGATAAGAGATTTGGAATGGAAGCCAGCAGTGCAAAAGCCGAACCTTCTTGAATGAAAGTTCTCTTTTAAACTTGGTTTTCAGTGTTTACCCTCCTTGCAAGGAAGCGGCAAACCTGCGAAATTCCAATGATCTTGCGAGACGAGGAGACCTGAAAAATTATTTTCAGAAACCTTCAAAGTCTCGGTTGACGAGAGACCACCTCACCGGTATCTTTCGCCCCTCACTTGCGGCCAACCGCCTGATGCCAAACACTTGGCGTCGAGCGGCTGCCCACAAGCAGCGTCCCCCGACGCGGAGCAATGCTCCAAACTGGGGAACTGATTTTTGACAATTTGGTTGTTTGGTAGTTGGCATCTGAAAGAGCACCA
>JAKMEW010000299.1 GCA_022425745.1 Rubripirellula sp. | reverse complement strand
AGTTGCGATGGCAGTGGAGCCGCTGCGGGGAGCGAACCAGTTCGCTGTACAACCTGTGATGGCCGTGGACAGGTCATTCAATCCGCTGGCATCCTAAGAGTTCAAACCGCATGTCCAAACTGCTCCGGTACCGGCCAGCAGATTAACAATCCTTGCGGAGATTGCCGAGGTTCGGGTCTGCAGAACAAGAAAGCAGAACTCACCGTCAACGTCCCGGCCGGTGTGGACGATGGGACACGACTACGCGTTCAAGGTGAAGGCGAAGCGAGTCCCGATGGAGGACCCGTTGGCGATTGCTACGTCTTTATCACCGTCAAACCCCATTCACTGTTCAAACGTGATGGGTCACACCTGATCCTACAACTTCCAATCTCCTACAGCCAAGCCACTCTCGGAGCCGAGATTGAGGTACCCACACTAGATGGACCTCAAAATCTCACGATTTCTCCGGGCACGCAAAATGGAGACGTCTTCACGCTCAATGGCGAGGGAGTTGTTGATCCTCGCACAAGACGAAAAGGGGACCTATTGGTTCAGGTCTTCATCGAAGTTCCTAAAAAGTTGTCAGCCGAACAGGAAAAGCTGCTTCGAGAACTGGCGGAACTTGATCATGAATCGGTGTTACCGCACCGAACAACCTTCCTAGAAAAACTACGCAGCTTTTTTGATCCAGAAACCGATCACGAAGAATCATGATTTGTCTGAACGAATCGATTCCCTACAACCTACCCTCGTCCCAAACCTTACTCGCATTTTAATTTCCTTGGAGCCACCTGGAACATGTCGGAAAACGATCCAGCTTCACAAGAACCAACTGAAGAAGTTCTCGACGAGCAGACTCAGCAGGATCATGCTGCTGCCCAAGAGGGTGAAGCAGAACAGCCAAGCGAACCAGAGACACGCGACGAGGAGATGGAGCGTCTTCGCGGAGAGGCTCTGATTGCAGAAAAGAAAGTTTTGCAGGCGCAAGCTGAAGCAGAGAACTTCCGCAAGCGAATGCGGCGAGACTTGGAGGATCAACTTCGATTTGCGGCATTGCCCCTAGTGGAAGATATCCTTTCGGTTCGCGACAACCTCCTCCGCGGTCTTGAGGCTGCAGAGACCAGCGCTGATTCCGCAGGTCTGAAGGAAGGTGTTGCAATGGTTGCCAAGCAACTCGACGATGCACTTGCCAAACACTCGGTGGAACAGATCTCTACCGAGGACGCAACCTTTGACCCCAACCTCCACGAAGCGATTTCACAGATGCCCAGCGAGGAACATCCGTCAGGATCGATCATGCATGTGGCTCAAACAGGCTTCAAAATGCACGATCGAGTGATTCGGCCAACACAGGTGGTGGTCAGCAGCGGCTCGAGCAACGGTCAATGAAAAAGGTCGTCGAGAGACATCCTCGTTCTTTATTACGATAGCGTCACGTAACGCCACACTGCATAAAAGTGGCAAGCCGACGCTAGGATCACAAAAAGGTGCCAAACGGCGTGAAAGTATCTCTTTTTGCGATCATTGAATAAGAAGACGATCCCAACCGAATAGAGTACTCCGCCTGCTATCATCCACCTTCCCAGCTCCGCAGGAACGTGCGACGCAAGTGGCAAAGCGGGAAGCCAACCCAAAAGAAGGTAAGTGTAGGTACCGATCGAATTGATGCGGTAGCGAATTGCGACCTTCTTAATGAATCCGGCCCACGCAGCAACCCAGATCGCCCACAACAGCGGCACACGAACTGGCTCGGTAGCGTAACGATAAATGATCGGAGTGTAGGTTCCAGCGATCATCAAATAGATCATTGCTTGGTCGTAGGCTCGCAAAGTATTGAGGCAAGCCCGCCGGTGAAATAGATGCGAAAGCGTCGAAAAGAGAAACGTCCCAAAAACCGAGAGGACATAGGCGACACAGGCGATAAACATGCCAACGCGATCGCTCACCACTGACTCAATAAGCCAAAGCCCCATGAAAAGGGTAACCACGGCCGCGATACCATGTGTCAGCGCGTTCGCCCACTCTTGATCCGGTTGAACCGGAGCATTAATGGAAAGAGGGGAGTCGAGCGATAACGGCGTATCGACAGAGTAGGGCATGAATCAGGCCGATTAACGAAATCAATCATTCGCCATCACAACCGATTCAAAATCCCTCTTTCAACGGCAGTGATTCGAGGTACCGGTAACGCACCGAGCACGCACGAACTAGCGTCATCGTACCGGATCAACAGTCAGTCGATACCACCCAAGAGGGTCGAAATTGAAATTTGAATCGCGTGGCGTCCGTTTTAGGCAAGCTGGGCAACAAGAACCACCAAAAAAATAAACTAGCCTCTTGGTCGCTAGATGCCAAAAATCGACCATGAGAAAACAGAATTCATCTTTTGAGCATACGATTAGTCGTAGCTCCAATGAGCAGGTGATCGGTATCGCGTGCAGCCATCTAGGTAGGAACAGTCGTCGAATAACGCAGGTCGCCCACTTACTGCAGCACCTACTCAGATGCAATCGATTCATAAACACGAGGCTACTAGTCGGAGAGGGAACAGCAATTGCGCCTTGGGGCATTCGCGCCTCACACCTATGGCAACTGCCAATCGAGCTGATCTGCTCGGCACCTCGGCCCGGGCGAAATCGCTCGACAAGAAACACGAACCGCCTTTCATATCCTTCTCCAATCTTACAGCGAGCTCATTCAAAGCGATCTCGCCGAACATGTGTAATGCTACCTTTTGGGAGCAACATCGATCAATTTGTAATCAATCGCGTGCCTTGTCTGTACATTCCTTACCTGCGGAGAAATGGAAGGATCGAGGGGATCGTCGCTAAACGTCTCGAGCGAGACGACTCCTTTGAGGTCTACGTCGCTTCGCCTAAGTCTGCAGCACGTCTAATCTCCTTGGGGGCTCAGCCCTGGCCAAGGCATAGTGATCCCGATCTTTTAGTAGCAGATTTAAATCTTCGACCTACCGCTCCCTCAACCAAGCGAAAACGTAGAGACGACGTGAATTGGCTGATCCCTGAAAGCTTATTGAATGGCGATTGGCTATTTCACTGCACACGAGGCAACCAAGGGCGATGGCCCGATGAGACCCAAGAGCATTTTTATGATTCGATACTGATGGACCCGCCCTCCGCGTGCCGCAGAGAGGCAATTGACGCGTTGTACCGGATCGTGACACAACAAAGAATGATCGCTCAGGCTTCGGCAAGCAAACATGCTTATCCCGTCGTTTGCTTCTCAGCAAATCAACTGGATCAACTCCTTCGGCGTCGCTGTTACCGCCCCCATCTTCATCGATGGGATTACGAACCTTATGGAATTGCGATCACGAAAAAAGCGGCCGAACAGCAAGGGATCCGGCCTGTGATCTATTGTCCCGCAGGAGTTGGAAACACCTTTCCCGAGCGAGATCAATATCGGTTGCATCCCAGCGGCAATACCTACAATTGGCAAGAAGAACAGGAATGGCGTTCCCCTCGCTGCGTTTTACTTGACACTTTTCCCATCGACGAAATCTGCATTTTTGCGGAGGATTCCGCCGTGTCGCGTCAAAGACTCTCCAGATGCCGCTTCCATGTTCACTTCCTCAAGCGTCAAGTAAATTGAGAGACACACAAAAGAACTCAAGCAGCGAGATTCAAAGCGACGCATACAATCACCGAGGGAATACAAAGGATTGCAAAGTGGCTATAATTCCAATCCTCAACAGCAAATTCATTCCACACCGTGGAATTCCAATCGAACGGATCCAAGAGAAAGCCGACCACCGTGACGACTGACAATCTCGTTAGCCTAGCCGCCGATCCCGCGAACCGACACGAACTGGCCTCTTATAAAACGTTAAGCCGAGAGGAACTCAACTCCAAGATTGAGCAAGTTCGTCGTGAACTGGGCGATTCGCTGCTCATCCTCGGTCACCACTACCAGCAAGATGACGTGATCGAACATGCGGATCTGAGAGGTGATAGCTATCAACTGAGCCAGATGGCGGCTGAAAGTAAAACTTGCAAAACGATCATCTTCTGCGGTGTTCACTTCATGGCCGAGACTGCGGATATTCTCGCCAACCGTCCAGAAAAACTTGCTGAACGAAATCAACAACGCGTAGATGTGATCCTGCCAGACATGGCAGCTGGCTGCTCCATGGCAGATATGGCTGGGATCAACCAGGTGGAGAATGCTTGGGCTGACATGTCGGAAATCATCGATACCGAGCAGGTCATTCCCGTCACCTACATTAACAGCGCCGCTAGCTTGAAGGCTTTCTGCGGAAAGAACGGCGGCATCGTCTGCACCAGCAGTAACGCCAAATCGGTGATTCAGTGGGCCTTCGAGCGGGGACAGCGAGTCTTCTTTTTCCCTGACCAACACCTCGGTCGCAACACGTCCCTGACCATGGGTATTGAAGAAGATCAGATGCCGGTTTGGGATCCTTACGCGATGGATCTTGGCGGTAATTCTGAGGAAGCTATCCAGAACAGTCGAGTCATTCTCTGGAAGGGACACTGTAGCGTCCATCAAATGTTCCGACCCGAGCATGTAGCGGCATTTCGGTCCCGAGATCCTGATATGAAAATATTAGTTCACCCCGAGTGCCCCAGGGATGTGAACGATCTCGCCGACGTGTCTGGTAGCACTGGGAAAATCATCTCGACAGTGCAAGCAAGTCCAGCGGGCACCAAGTGGGCCATCGGCACCGAACTACATTTGGTCAACCGTTTGAAAGCGCAACATCCCGAGCAAGAAATCCATTTCTTGAGTCCAGTCGTGTGCATGTGCGCAACGATGTATCGCATCGATCTGCCGCATTTAGCTTGGACGCTCGAAAACCTTCGTGACGGCGCGGTGGTGAATCACATCAAAGTGGACGAGGAAACGAGTCGCTGGAGTTTAATCGCGTTGGAAAGAATGCTTTCCATCAGCTGATCGCCAGGCAACTTCGCGAGATGTTTGAAAAGTAATGGCACGCCGTTTCGATCTTTTGCTAACTCGCGGGCCACAGTGATACATCCAATCGCAGACTTGAGTTCATCGTCAGAACGATGCTTAAGGTTGAGCAAGATCGTTGTCAACGCTCCTCTCATCTCCGTGACACAATGCATCGAACAACAATCACGCTGATCGCAATCGTTCTCTTCGGCATCTTCCCAAACACAACTTCTAGAGCAGAACCTAGTGAACTAGCAACCGACGGTGAAAGTCTACCGTCAGACGATATCAAAACGGTTGAGTGCGATCTGATCACTCCCAAAATGACCAAAGGGAACCCCGCTGCTGGGAAACGAGTCGAACATCAACTTCCCCGATACGTCGGCACCGAAGTTCACCATGCATTGTTCTTGCCGGAAAATTGGAAAGAGGGACAAACGTACCCGGTGATTGTCGAGTACGCGGGAAACGGACCCTACCAAAATTCTTATGGTGACCAATGCAGCGGCAAGGTTGCCGATTGCAATCTAGGTTACGGAATTAGCGAGGGGCAAGACTTCATCTGGATCTGTATGCCGTTCATCTCGGTTGACCATCAACGCAACCAAAGACAGTGGTGGGGCGATCTGGATGAAAGCGTTTTGTACTGTCGAGAAGCCATTCAAATGTTAATCGATGACTTTGGGGCAGACACAGAAAACATTTTCCTAGCAGGATTCTCGAGAGGTGCGATCGCTTGCAACTACGTAGGCCTACATGATGACGCGATCGCAAAACTTTGGGCAGGCTTTATCTGCCATAGTCATTACGATGGGGTCAGAACATGGAACTATGCGGGAAGTGATCGATCCGCCGCGCGTGAGCGACTGAAACGATTACGAGGTCGCCCCCAATTTATCAGTCACGAGAAATCTGTGGATGCGACCAAAAAGTACCTAGAGGAGATTGATAGCACAAAGAATCTTCAGATGCATTCACTGCCATTTCGCAACCATACCGACCAATGGGTTCTTCGCAACTTACCTCTACGGGCGACATTGAGAGAATGGATGCAGTCTAACCTGACTCGCTAACCAGTTTGTCATCATCCAGTACAGACAATCTCATTCAGAATGAAAACTATATGCCCCCCTCGCATTCAGCTTATTTCAACTGCGTGATCACTCCTGATCTCCTTCTCGATCCTTCATCATGACGTCATCGACGTTGACTCGGTAAAGCACTTGGTTGTAGTCCCAACGCGGTGTCGCTTCCTTCGTCTTTGAGAAGGTCTTAGTGTAAGTCGCCTCGAACAAGACGACAGGCTGTTTACCGTCAAGAAAAACAGGATGAACCTGTGGGTTGTAAAAAGTGTACTCATCATGCCCAGCAACCTTTACCGCATCTCGCCAAGGCCCCTCGGGGTCATCAGCAATCGCAAACCATATTTCCCCCAAGAAAGAGCGGTCACCACCATACTGCGTGAAGATAGAAACCCATTTCTCAACAGTTGGATGCCAGATCACCGCCCCTCGGTGCGGTGCAATGTCATCGTTTGAATGACGAGCCGGGATGGTTGCTTGCGGCTTCAGTGTGGTCCAACAACTAGGGTCGGACCAACTTTCATAATTCGCTTTGCAGCGTAGCGTTGGTAGCGGGTCACCGAAACAAACCCAACGTTCCCCCGCTTCATCGGTCTTGAAAAAAGCATGTCCCGTGGGCATCGCTATCGACGCCTCTTTTTTGTCATCATTCTTGTTCCAGAGCACTTTTAAGCGATCAAACCTTTTTGTCTGCTCATTCCAAACACAGAGGCCCCGTTCATACCCGGTCATCGGCGGACGAATCTTTGAATAGCAGGCAACCAACTTATCGATTCCCTCCTTAGCGGGAATACTCACAAGACCGGTCAACCAAGTGGGACCGTCGCCAGTAAATTCAGCAAGATTACGAGGTAGCGAATCTGAACCTCTAAAGTATTGATAGGCGACCCGGACCGGGGGTGAGACAGGAAGGGGTTCGGATAGCGACGTTGTTGCCCCAGTCATGTGAAATCGACCAAGGGGATAGGCTGGCAGATTAGTATCACCCCATGCCCAAAACCTCGCGCCGAGGTGTGTTGCGTTCTGAACACTGTCGCACCCCATCACACCCGATTCTTTCCAATCCAACTCATAGCCCAACTTCTGACTCTCCGCGTAAATCCCTGCACCCGTAAGCCTTCCTAAACGCATCGCGAGCTGATCTCGATCCACAACGATTTGTATTTTCTCACCCGCCTCTGGCTTTACTCTCACACCTCGATAACCAAAACCGTCTTTGGGAACGGAGTAACCATGTCCGCGAACATGCAGCCAAGTGGATGTCCCCATCAATTCCGGTGCATCAAACGCGATTCTTCCTGAATTATCAGAAACAAATTTCAATTGATTTGTCGTTTCAATTTCGATCATCGGTACCGGCCAACCTGTCTTCCGATCAATGACCTCGATTTCGCACGGCGTTACACTTCTCACGCTGCCTTTAGGGTCATCTGCGTGCGACGATACGGAACGCTCTAAAGACACGAACAAAAAAATCAATAGAACAAAATACACTCTCGACTTCATTTCATTCCCAATTGCAAAACGCTTCACAACGTTCTCGCGCGCACCCCAGTCCATGCAATGTTGCCTGTGTGGCACACCATCATGAAGCCTGCGCTCGCGGCTAAAGGCCGAACGGATTATCTGCATCATCACCGGCCTTACGAATCTCCTCTCCCACCGCCACTTCTGCATCGTCATCACTAAACTCTAGATCGGTAAAGGGAGATTCATTGGTCGATGGCAACGATTTCCCCGGCGTGAAATCGCCCACAGCTTCTGTGTTCCGCGATGGATCAGCAAATCCCGCTGATTCCTTTCGCCTCAATTCGAGATACGATCCCACATGCAATCGATCCTCTTTTCCCTCACCGGCCTCAATGATGATCGCTGACCGCCCGAGCAACCCGTGCTCCTTCACATTGATTGCGTAGCACCGTGTCTGGCATAGCCCACAACCGACACAGCGATCCTCGAGAACAACTGGAGCAAGATAGCCACTGCCCGGAACCGGAGCTCCCTGATCATCAACCTCCGTTCCCACCTGCAAGTACTCGATTGCATCATATCCCGCAGCTTGGCACTCTTTCACACACAGGTCACAATCGCCTGTCCCCGCGTGTGGCAGGCATGTCGTCTCGTCAACAATGGCCAATCCCATTCGCGCGACTCGCTTTTCCTCCATTGGCAAAGCTCGAATAGCCCCCGTCGGGCAGACTTGTCCACAGGCGTTGCAACTCGACTCACATCCAGCCCAATCAGCTTCCACTTTTGGAGTCCACAGGCCGGCCAATCCTTGTTCAAACCCTTCGGCTTGCAAGACATTATTTGGGCAAACCTTGAAGCATTCACCACATCGGATACACAGATCCAGAAAGGAATCTTCCGGCACCGTTCCAGGAGGCCGAATAGGTAAAACGGATGGACTCGGACCACCTAGGGCCTTGGTCGCCAACGCAACGCTCACCCCGCCGAGGGAAGCTGCGGCGCCACCACCGGCGAGCGAAAGAAAACCTCGACGCCCTAGTGATGTCTCATGTGTGGGTGGGTCATTCTCCACCTTGAGCTGAACGAGGTTCCCACGTTCAACAAACTTGATCGCATGTGTGGGGCAAACCCCAGCACAGGTCTGACAGTGCGTGCAGTCGGTTCCCCGAGTAGTAAAGTCGGGCTTGATGGCGTCGAAAGGACAAACCTCTACACACTTGTTGCAGTGGATGCACGAGTCTTCAACTTTGCGATCGGTCCAACGCAGTAAGTTACTAATCGAAAAAACAGCGCCGCTCGGACAGACATACTTGCACCAAAATCGCTCTCGAAAAAAACCGAGACACAGCACCATCAAGAACAGGAACACTGACAAATACTGCTCAAAACCAGGCTTGGGCGTTAGGTGCCAACCTCGCATCAAACCAGTTTGAAGCGGTTCGCCGACAAAAAGCGCAGCACGGGTGATTACAGGGATTGCTGATACAAAACCAGAAACGAGAACCCCCATTGAAGCGGCAACCAAAGTCCCGGCCAGCAGGTAGTATTTGATGTGAACCCACCACCCGTCACCCTCAACTCGAAATCGCTTGACTCTCTTTCCAATCAACCAGTCAAACAAATCAATGGTGGTTCCTAGAGGACAGAGGTACCCACAAAAACCACGGGGAACGATGAAGCAGATCGCCAGAATAATTCCCGCACACCCCAATGACCAAACCCATGAGCGGTCAGCTAACGCTGTCGACAAACTGACCAGTGGATCGATCACGAGGAAAGTATCCGCGGGAAGTAGCTCACGATCGCCAAAATTGTCAGCGTAGTGCGACGGCCAAAGATCTGGTTGTCGATCATGAAACGTCCATTGCCCCTTTCCGGTTAATAAATCATCAAACAATGACTCCGGCAATTCGCTTGGGAGACTGAGACGCAATTGCTCAGATTGACTATCGATGACTGGAAAGGCTGCAAAAGACTCTTGACCGTCCCGAACTCCAAAAACTTGCAGCGGCTCGCCTAACCAATCCACGACATCCCCACCGGTAAAGATCAGCTCACCGGTGTTTTGCTCGAGACGCAAAACACTCCAACCGCTGGTGGATTGAGGTTCAGGTGCCGGGCGCGCGTTGTATGGCCAACAAGTGTAAAAGAAACTAAGCAAGAACAAAATGAACGCAAACGACTGGACCATCCGACGATTGGGCGAGTAAAGCCATGACGGCCCCAATCGCCGTAACCATCGTCGCAGCAATCCACGCTGCTTCGTCTGATGATTCGACACAAGGGAAGACGGCAACAGCTCTCGAAGTTTCAAAACAGAATCGAGATAAGGCGGCTGTTGCTGATTCTTGAGACGCCTCAGCGACGGTAGAAAATGATCCAACCGCAGCATGTCCTCAGTTCGGCTCTTACGCTTGGGATTAAACCAGTAGCTCACTGCGGAGCTCCCGCCAAAGATTTGGCTGTAGCATTGACGATCGCTCGCGAGGTAATTGTCGCACCGCTGGTTCCATCGACTCCGCGAACAGATTGCAATTGAAGAATGGCTGATTGAGTATCTGTGATGGCCGAATAAAACTGCTTCTCATTGTGACTGACTACGTTTACTTCGCGAATCACACCGTCTTGAACCTGCACGCTGACGCGAATCTTACCGTTGTATCCGGTACTCTCACCAACAAATATTCCGTCAGCAAGTTTTTCAATATCCACTTGCTCAAACAACTTGATTGCCTCAATGCTCTCAGTAGCTCGCTTCTTGAAACGATTCTCATAATCCGCATTTCTAAACTGCTGAGAGTCAATCACTTTTTGATAATACTCAATCGCCTCATCAAATCGCCCCGTTTGCCGCATTGCATCTCCCATCGCAATAAATCCCTCATAAGCAGCAGCAGTATTAACTACCCGATCCATCATCTTCTGGGCTTCATCATATTTCCCCATATTGCCGTAGAGCTTGATCGCAGCCGCAGCAGCGCCAACTGTATAAGTTTGTGAAACCAACTGACTGCTCGCCATCGCTTCATTACCCAAACGCCAATAACATTCGGCCAACTTAATACCGGGTCCCTTACCTTTCTCCGCTCCTGCTAATCGGAACCAATAGGCTGCCCGCTCATAGTCCTGCAGAAGATCAAAATACATCCTCCCCAAGGTCAAGCGATCGCGTTTGATGAGTTCCGGCTGTCCTGCGTGAAGCTCCAAACAGTGATGCACCAACTTGATGCCTGACTTCCACCGACCAGGATTTGGGTTGATCACGTCCCAAATGAACTGCCCCATGTTTTTTTGATTGTTCCATCCTCCCTCAACTTTTAACGGCCATGACAGATCGAGGGACTGTGGGTAATTCAAATCAGTTGTAGCGAACCACTCTGGCTCACTCTTTCCCGCCAAGGCAATGGCACGGTTGAGCTGACTTGGAGACAGGCTTGAATTGTGTTGGCTCGATGAGCCTTGAGGATCACCCACTTCATCCATTGGTGTCAGAACAAATCGCTTACCTTGGTAAGTGACTGCATGGACCTCTGAAAAGCCGTAGGTTCTTGATACGATTCGCTGCCCGATCTTGGCTGTAAAATCAAACTCACGAGCATCCTTGCGAATCTCCGTGACCTGACCGCCGACCTTGGTGCCATTGAGAAACTCGACGTGATCCTCTGCAGCCATCGGTTCAGCAGAACAGCCCAGAAGCACCGATACCAAAACAACCCTTAACAGTCGAAACATATCAGCTCCTTGCGACCGCCAAAACAGAACCGCGAATGAAAACCAGACCAACGTTCACGACATCTGACATGTGCAGCGGAATCAAAAGCATCGATTAATGTTGCACCTTCGACTTCACAGGGCAAAATGACGCAAGACAACACCACACGAGGCATCGAGACTGGTCAAAACTATATCCGATTGAGCTTAAAGCGGTCGCTTTTGCCAAAGAAAATTGACTCATAAAACTCGAGCAATTCTTGGGTAGAAACTAACGCAGCAACCTTGCCGGAAGCAAATTGAGCGTAGCTTGGGTACTACGTAGCCCCAGGGATTGGGGGTGGACACACCATCGCACTGTATACAGCCTGACGTGACACAGCCTGACGTGAGGCTCATCCACGACAATGCACAGCATGGTTCTTGAAACGCATCGGCGATTCTTAAAGGCGATGGGTGATCAAAATCCGAACCTATTTCTCAGCCACGACAAAACGGTACGCGGAGTAGGTTGGGTCGCGACTCTCAAGATAGTCCTGCGCGGTTGTGACTTGGGCTCTTCGATATCCGCAATCGGCGAGGAATCCGGCGGCGTCGTTGCACCCAAAGACAAACTTCTCGCCCAATTGCTCCATTCCATCGACGAACGCAGCAATCTCCTGAACCTGAGTTGTGCCATCAACAACATCCGGTGTCACCATGTCGGACCAAAGACGAGACTCTGGATGCTGCAGCAACTGACTTAACAGCGTCAGTATTTCGCGATTCTCCTGCTCGGTGAAGTACATCGAGCAACCCTCGTAGACCACTGCGGTTGGCAAGTGCGGATTGAAATCGGGATGCTGTAATAATACCTTGGCCAAATCATCACACTTAAAATCAGCACCAACCATTCTCCGTTGAACGACGGGTCGATCTTGTAGTTGGGAGATCACTCTTGTTCTCTCTTCGAGCATCTCAGGTAGATCGACCTCGAAGAAGGTCGGACGCCCCAATTTGTGGCACAGGCGAAATGGGCGCATATCCAACCCTGCACCCATCAAAACAACCTGCTGCAAATTGGGAATCGACAACAAAGTCTGATCAATATGCTTTGTTCTTGCTGCAACGGTTTGCTGAAGATGAGGAAGGATTCCTTGGAGTCGTTTGGCAAGTAGTTCTCCATGTGGGCCAGCGGCATGCTTCTCGTGTGCATTGTCAAGTCTCACGAAGTTCTCATCCGCAGTCGCACGCAACCCAGCGATCATCCTTGCTGATGCCTTCAGTTTGTGCTTGAACAGTGGATTGATGGCTGGTTTTTCTCGCGTTGGCTTCAATTGAATGGATGGCTGCGCGAAATATTTCATCTCCGCCTCGGCAACAACTTCATTGTTGGAACGGAAAATCACGGGCAACGTTACCAGAACACGCTTACCGGCAAAGTAACGTTGCCGAACCATCTGCGCTGTCTCCTCAGAAATCTTACAAGTCGCCGTAACGTGCCCCGTGCTCGGGCACTTATACCGAACATCCATTGCCGCGAGCCACAAGGCAGCAGAATTGTCTTCGTTGCACGGGTGCACGCCAGCAAAGGGAACCCCGCGAAGCAGGGTGGCCAAAGCAAGCCCGCCGGTATAATCGGCTGAAAGCGAAAGCAGAGCTGCCTGATGTGTGCCGTGCTGGTTGGTGGTCGCATGGTTCAACGGCAGTTCGGTGATGCAGCAACCCTCCTCAACCTCGGTCACACGCCAACCAGTCCATTGCAAAACCGGTATCGCTTCATGCAACAGACGCGTCATGAGGGTTGGATTCACACGAGTATCGTAATCCTGAGCCCAAGAGATGGCGTTATGGCTTTGCTGTGAAACGATCATCATTTCCCCCGATTTCCTTTGTCGAACTGCGGACGAAAACCGAAGTTCAAACATTTCTGAAAAAGTCCGGAATTCAGCTAAAGGTTTTCAGTGATGTCCGGGTCCAATGAATTCTTAGCAGCGGTCGAACACCTTGAATCGATAAAACCGGGTAGCTTCAGAAAAGAGACGCAAAGTCGTGGAGATATTTCCGGTGAGTTAAGGATTGGCAATCTAGGTTTCCAGTGGACTCGTACCACCTTTAACCTATCTACCTCAGATACGCACCGATTAATCGGCACAACCGCCACAACAAGTCTCAATGTGCCTTGAGGCCACTTGTGGTGATCTTGTTCCGAAAAAGTGCAAACCACTGGTCGTTGGGGGAAGAGCGAACGTCGCAGCATTTCGCTGACGAAGCAAGAAACCAGTTAGGTCGCAATCATCATGGTCAACCCACAAACCAAGGAGGATCAACTCGAGATTCTTCGCGAGTTGTCGGGTGATTCAATTGTGTCATGCTATTTGGCACGCGACCCCAAAACGCTTACAGAACACATCGTCCGCGAAGTTCCACGGGATCTATTCGCTGAAAGCGGTTTCGAGCGATTTCAGAATGAAGCAAGCCTGACCTCTGCCATTCGCTGCAAGTCGTACTCCGAACCTCAAACGTTTGACATTTCTGATCGAGCGGTGCGGGTTGTCTATCGCTATATACAAGGACATTCTCTGGCAAACCGTTATCGCAACGTGCCACTGTCCGTCGACGAAACCATTCGCCTCACCATCGATCTCCTCGAGGCGTTAGTCGAAGTCCACCGAGTGGGATGTGTTCATCGAGACATCAGACCATCGAATATCATTCTATCGGATAACGGATCCGCAACACTCTGCGGGTATGTTCCACTCTGGCGTCCAGAAGTTTTTGGCCACAACAATCGACTCGGCCAAGACTGTGCCGCATTCACGTCCCCTGAGTTGTCGGGCATCATTGATCACGACATCGGAGAATCATCCGACCTGTACTCACTCGGATACGTCCTTGATGCCTCACTCGCAGGTGCGCCTGCATTTGACGGGAATGTGAGCGAGATTCTTTACCGGCATATGACCCAAAACCCGGATCCTCGCCGGTATCCCACCGAGATGCCCGCCTGCGTCTTAGAATTCATCACGAAGCTGACGCAAAAAGAACCTCGCGATCGCTATCAGTCGGCTCAAGCAGCCCTATTTGACGCAATTCAGATTCAAAAGATCCTGACTGGTGAATTAACCGAGTCGAGTTTTGTAATCGGCAGCGTCGATCATCGCGAAGAACTGATTGATCCGGCATTTGTGGGCCGAGAAGAGACGATCAAACGTCTCCGGGACCAAATGAAATCAGCAATCAAAGGTGAAAACCGGCGTTGCCTGATCGTGAGCCCTTCGGGCATCGGAAAAACACGTCTACTAACAGAAACGGCAAGAATTGCTGCGAGAAGCAATTTCTTCATCCTTCATGGCCGTTGTTCCCAACACGCCGCACAAGCTCCAAGTGCTCCTTGGCTTCAAATGGTGGATCAGTTAGCGAACCATCTCCGCCGGCAGCCGACCTACCGTGCGGAAATTCAAAAACAGCTTTCTGCAAATCAGGAAGAAATCACCATTGCCATGCCCGAGTTGGCAAAGGTGTTGGGATGGACAGGCGAAGCAATCTCAGGTCCCGATGAATCGGGGCAAGAACGGGTGGTTGATGCGTTCACAAAAGTTTTCTCGGCTCTCAGCGGTGACACCCAACCGGTACTTTTAACCATCGATGATGCTCAGTGGATGGATGATCAATCCAAACGTATTTTATCTGCGGTTAGCCAGATTGCACCGAGCAACATGAGTCTTCTTGTTTTCAGTCGTCCGGTTGATGATGTGCAAACCGAACTCTACCGGCGATTGAACGCACCCACGCAAATACAGCTGGAATCCATAGACAACACCGCTATCGGGCAGCTTGCGGAATCCATGGCTGGGCCTCTCCCGGTAGAGGCGATCGAGGTTGTTCAGGAATATGCCGAGGGAAGCCCCTTCATGGCAACCGCTGTTCTTCGCGGCATGGTTGAATCCGGTGTCCTCACGATCGAACACAAGCGTTGGCGAATCGACACAGAGAAGTTATCCACCTTTCAAGCCGCGGAAGACGCGGGTCAAATTTTATCTGAACGGTTATCACAGCTGCCAGCTGCAGCAAAGCGGTTAATGATCGCTGCTGCGGTCATTGGTAAAGACTTCAATAGCGATGCCGCAACAGAACTTGCTGGAATGTCCACCGAACAAACCGCAAGTATCTTGCAGGCGGTGCGCAAGCAACGCCTCGTCTGGACAAGACCCGATAGCACCATTTCATTTGTTCATGACAAAATCCGGGAAACGCTCCTAAAGGAAACCTCGGAAGACGTCATCAAGAAAATGCATGGCGATTATGGAAATCATCTCGAGTTGACATCCCCCTCACGCGTTTTTGACTTGGCATATCATTTTGATGCCGCAAATCTTCATCAACGCGCACTCCCTCACTCCATCAAGGCAGCTGAACTAGCTCGCAAAAGCTTCTCACTAGCGAGCGCTGAATCGCAACTCAGCATTAGCATCCGAGCCTTTAAATTCGCCAGCGAGCGAGTTCGTCATCAAGTTGAAATGATGATGGCCGATGTGCTGCTACTTCAGGGCGAATACGATGGATGTCAAGTCTGGCTCGATAAAGCCTCAAAATCTGCATCGACAAAGCTGGAAAAAGCCGCCACTTCCCTGAAGCAAGGCGATCTGTATTTCAAACGTGGCAATAAAGATCACGCCACACTCCGATACGAGGATTCACTTCGGCAACTCGGACATCGCATTAAAAATGGACGCATCTCAAAATGGTGGAACCTGCTACGTGAAATCGCAAAGCAAGGGCAACACACGCTGCTTCCTTCAACATGCGGGCGTGATGCGCAGCTAACCGATCCTGCTGATGCAATGGTACTGTCACTCTACAGCAGAGTGGCACACGTTTATTGGTACACCAAAGATAAATACCAAACCTTGTGGGCTCACCTGCGAGGTCTCAACCTTGCGGAACATTATCTCCCCACCGCCCAATTGGCGCAGTGCTACTCGGAGCATGCTCCGGGGATGACGCTGCTTCGGTGGGAGTCCAGAGGTTTGCGTTATGCCAAAAGGTCACTGCAAATACGCCAATCCCTGAACGACATCTGGGGGCAAGGTCAATCGCGTAATTACCTGAGCATTTTCCACTACTCATTTTCCCAGTTTGATCTGTGCGTCAACCAGGCCAGACAAGCCGTAGAAATCCTTGAACGCACGGGTGATTACTGGGAGGTTCACATTGGTCGCTACCAACTTGCCGCGGCCTTATATCGCTTAGGCAGAATGGAGGAAGCCGTTGAGCAAGCGAAAATTAATTATGAATCCGCAAAACGCCGAGGCGACTATCAAGCGACCGGAAATGCCGTTGATGTCTGGGCTCGAGCGTCCCTCGGATCGATACCAGACAAGGTGATTCAGGATGAACTTGCGCGAGACATTCATGACCACCAGAGACACTGCCAAGTTAAATTAGCCGAAGGGATCAAAGCGTTTCATCAAGGTCAGTTTAAAAAGTCAATCACGTGCCTCCGCAACGCGATCCACAAACTTGAAAAAGCAAAAGTAACCAACACTTACACCAGCCCACTCTACGCATGGCTCTGCACCGCTCTGCGAAGCCAACTGCAGAGCAACGCACCGCAAACGCCGATCAGATTCAAGATAGCGCTACAGGAACTTAGGCAAGCTAACCGAGTAGCTCTAAAGATTGCCCGTCAATTTACTAACGAAGCGCCGCATGTGTTTCGAGAGTATGCAGCGTTGTGTGCCATTTCTGGGAGTTATCGAAAATCACTAAGGTACTTCGCGTACAGCCTGCGAGTCGCCAAAGAACAATCTGCCGAATTTGAGGCGGCAGAAACAATCCAGTTACGTCAAAGATTTGCTTCGGAACTGGGATGGCCTTCCGATCCGAATGAAGTCAAACAAGCAAGTGACTACATCTCTCGGGTCCAACTTGCAGCCTCTGACGATGACCCTTCAAAATCAATCTCGCTACTTGATCGATTCGGATCACTCCTAGAAGTAGGACGTGAAATTTCAACCAGCATCCTTCCGAACGATATCCACCGTACTGCCTGCGAGGCGGCTCAAAGGATCTTAAGGGTGGAAGAAGTGTGCCTAGTTCACGTCGGTCCCGATGGCAAATCGACCGGTACCTTCCCAGACGATGCGGCATTTGATCCGGCAATCATCAGCGACACCGCTGGTCAGAACCGCACCGTGATTGCTGAACAGGCATGTCACACCCGGTACGGCATCAGTGTGGAACGACATGGTAGCTTCCTCTGCAGCCCCATTGTCGTTGGTGGCCAAGTCACCGCTTACCTCTTCCTCACCAACACTCGATTCCGCGGTATCTTCGGAGAAGACGAACTCCGAATCGCAAATTACATTACCACGGCCACCGGCGCAGCACTGGAAAAAGCAGAAGGTTTCATTCAGCTCCGAGACCTGAACCTGAACCTGGAAAAGAAGGTCGAAGATCGCACCGCCGCTGTGGTGGAGCGATCAAAAGAGCTAGAACAAACTGCGATACAACTCACCGCCGCACAAGAGAAACTCGAACTCGCGAAGAATGCTGCCGAAGCTGCCAACGAAGCCAAGAGCAGTTTCTTGGCGAGAATGAGTCATGAAATTCGAACGCCAATTGCAGCCGTTCTCGGGTTCACCGAACTACTACTGCGAGGCTTAATCCAAGATTCTAACGAGCAGATCCGGCACCTGGAAACGATCCACTCCAATGGCAAACACCTCCTGCACCTACTCAACGAGATTCTCGATCTGTCGAAGATTGAAGCGGATCAAGTTGAAATAGAAAGTGTCAGTTGCTCACCGGTTGCCCTTCTCGGTGAAGTGATCTCTTCATTCCAGTCACAGGCGTCCGCCAAGTCGATTGGTTTAGAGTTTGATGTGCTGAGCTCCGTACCCCAATCGATCCTAAGTGACCCCACTCGAATACGACAAATAACAACCAACCTTGTCGGAAACGCAATCAAATTTACAGACTCCGGCCAAGTTTCGGTTTACCTCGCATCGGAAATCAAGAACAACGCTACAGCAAGTTTAAAAATTACGGTACGCGATACGGGCATCGGTATGTCTCGCGAGCAAATGGCGAAAATTTTTGAACCGTTCACGCAGGCCGACACCTCGACCACACGAAAATACGGCGGTACCGGGCTTGGACTTTCCATCAGCAAAGGACTCGCAGAAAGATTGGGCGGTTCGCTCGAGTTGAAGAGTGTGCTTGATCAAGGGACGGAAATCACTCTGAATCTACCCGTTTGCCTACCTTCCAAATCGCAAACGCTAACCGCAGCCAATGCAAAGAAAAATGCATTTGAGTCGCAGGTGCAGGAATTTGCAAAAGTTAACTTGGAGCGGGTTCACGTTCTTGTCGTAGATGATCAACCCACCAACAGAGATCTTCTCGAGCTATTACTGTCCGATGCCGGCGCGAAGGTGACAACAGCGAATGATGGCGAGCACGCTATTCAGCTGGGAATGGATGCCACTTGCAATCCCGATGTCATTTTATTGGATATGCAAATGCCTCGGGTGGATGGGTACACCGCGGCAAGGAGGCTGAGGACGAGAGGATTCGAAAAACCAATCATCGCGATGACTGCAAATGCAATGCGTGGTGACGATCAAAAATGCCAACAAGCTGGCTGCTCTAGTTATCTACCCAAACCGCTGGACCTAACTCAACTCTTGAGAATGATTCAATCATGTTGCCCAGCAACATCGACTGCCGAAGAATCTGAAACCCACGAGGAAGCAGCAACCAAACAAACCACGTCGAAATTGACGACAACCGCGAACAAAAACACCAAAGCGATGACGGGTTCGCAGCAATCCGACTCGGATTTGTTACCCAATAATTGGCTGCGTGAATTCGCTTGTGAATTGATCGATCGCGTCACCGACGAACTCCCGCAATTAATTAATGCATACGAAATAGGTGATCTTTCTGAAGTTGCAAGACTCGCGCACTGGATGAAAGGATCCGGTGGCACCGTTGGCCTTCCACACCTAACAAATCTCGCAATTCAATGTGAAAAGGCACTTCAGAAGGAACAGGAAACGGAGATCCTAGAAACGATTCAAGAAATCAATACATTCGTCCAAAAGGTGAATCAGGAACGGAACACCCAAGAGGTTCCTCGGGACGCCTTGCGATCGAACGCCTCAGCAGCGATGATCAATCGATCATCTGAGTCCATTGACTGAGTTTGGCGTTCATGGGAACTGAGCGTCATCTGTTCATCCCGTGCATCTCCGAAACGATCAACTAACATGGCTATCCCACCTTGGACCTACGAACTGTTACGCCGCGGAATCGTCGACGTCGCTCGTCGCGCCAAGGATACGGAGACCGTCGAAAGACTCAAGCAGCAGGCAAGTGAAATGCTGCAAGATCTACCCGAAGCAGCGGCCAAGGGTATCGATGCAGTCATCAAGAAGACCGAGAGCGGTAGGAAGAGTATCGAGAAATGGGCACAGCGTCAAACACATGATAGCAGTCCCATTATCAACGCTAGCGGCACGCTCCTTAACCCCAAAGGAACCGGGGTCCCCATGGCGGCACAAGCCATTGAACTGGGAAGGGAATTAGTTGGTGGCGATATCAATCATCAACTGATTAATCGTCCAGCTTTTGAACAACGCTTACAGAAACTAACGCCAAATACGGAATCCAATGCGATTTACATCGCTACCAACACGACAACTGCAATCTCATCCATTGCGTTGCTTAATCGACAAGCAACCTTCTACCTTCATCGATCTCAATGTGAAAACAAGGTTCTTGGTGAGACCTTGCGCCAACGACTTATGTCGATCGTGAAGGTAGAAATTCTTGAAGATGGACAACTCATCGCAGACCGAAGTCCCATGGAGACGCCTTGCTTTGAATTAGTTATCCAGGATGGACACCATGAAAAACTAGAAGGTGATCCTATCGATGATCATCAACGAATCTTGATCGCCGATACCTGCGTATTTTCTGCGAAGCTGGGGCATCAAATCCCAAGCTGTCACACATTGATCAAAGCTGGGTTTGATTGGCTGATACTACCAGGAAATGGAATCTGTGGTGGACCACCGTGCGGGATCGTCACGGGACCAAAAGCCGACGTGAAACGCCTGCAATCTCACCCCCTGTGGCCGTCTTTCGAAGCGAGGGAGGACACTTTACTGCTCATGCTGATGACTCTAGAAATGGAGGCATCACAGCCGGATGCAATTCCCATCCTCGCATTACTAAATACTAACCTGGACAACATTCGATCTCGGTCAGAACGTCTCGCCACTCGCATTGGCGGAAATGACACAATAGCGGAGTGCCAGATCATGGATAGTGAGGCGGCAATTTCGACCAGTGGAATTTGGAAAGTACCTTCCCAGACCCTAAAACTGCGGCACCAGACACTGCAGCCAAAGCAGTGGTCGATCCAATTGTCCGAGGAGCATCCGCTGATCCTCACCAACCACGATAATGATTACCTCTACCTCGATCTACGTTGGGTAGACCCTTGTCATGACGCTCAAATCGGACGAAGCATCGGCGGGCTGATTCAATGATTAGAACTGCCTACACGAGTTCTCGATCAATTCCTGTCGGCAGCTTCACTCATTCTCTACAGGCGGCGTGATCCATGTGAGATCGTCCCACCAAATCCGATCATTGGATTGAACGGCACCGGGTGTACTACGTCCATCCTGAACGATTTTTGTCAGTTGGCTCGTTAAGGATTGAACCAAATCGGGGTGCATGTTGATCACATCCTTTTCCTCAGAAGGATCGTTTGTCAGGTCGTACAACTCCATTGGCTGCTTTCGATGCTCCATGATTAACTTCCAGCGTCCTGCACGAATGGCGAAACCGCCACTGATGCTGTGATGCACCATCGGCAAACGTTCGGCCGCCGAGGAAGTCTCCGTTAAATTCGCGAACTCGTCGAGAAAGCTCACACTATCTTCACCTGCGTCATCCGGAAGGGTGGTACCAAAGAGCTCCGCCAAGGTTGCCAGTAAATCGGTTTGGCAGACTGCTAGAGAGGAGATACTGCCACCCTGAATCCTCTGGGGCCATCGGATGAAAAAAGGCACGCGGTGCCCACCTTCATAAATGGAGCGTTTCCCCTCACGATAAATCAGATTGCTTTGGTGGTTGAATTGCTCGGCTCGCTTTTTCCATGTGTTTTCGGGCCCATTATCGCTCGAAAAAACTACCATGGTTTGATCTCTGATTCCTAATCGATCAAGAGATTCCAACAGACGACCAATCTGCCAATCCGTCTCCATCATGAAGTCGCCGTACGCTCCAGCATCACTCTTGCCCCGAAATCGGTCAATCGGGATCACAGGCTTGTGTGGAGATGTGTAAGGGAGATAAAGAAAGAAGGGTTTTTCCGCGCCCGCTCCACGCCGATGACGCTCAACCCAATCGATCGCTTGGTCAGTAAACCGAGTCAAGCACTGCGAATCAACAAAGTCAGAAGCGATCTCCAGCTGTCCCTGCACAATGCCCCATTGGTTCGTTCCCCCCAACACTTTCGCCACCGGATCGTAAGGCGGCTTGATGCGGTAGTCATCAATGGCAATGGCGTTCTTTTTCTTCTGTGTGTACATCACCGGAGGTACTTTGGCATAACGACCTTCAAACCAAGCGAGGATGCCGTAATTGAGCGAGGCGGGAATACCAAAGAAATAATCAAAGCCTTTATCAAGCGGCATATCGACGACCGGCTTGCTCCAATCTCGGCTCTGTCTGTCCCCCGGAAAATCCATTCCTAGATGCCATTTCCCGACCATCGCAGTCGCATACCCATTTTGGCGACAAAGTGAAGCAAGGGTCATTCGACCATCCTCAATCAAGCAAGCACGTTCCGCCC
>JAKMEW010000381.1 GCA_022425745.1 Rubripirellula sp. | reverse complement strand
TCTCAAATCACTCGTGATTCTCTCGGCAAACTGATCCCAGTCCTGACGTGAATCGACCGAACTGAATCCCCAGAGATGCTCCGCCAACTCGTACTGAGCCTTCAATTCATCAGTGATCAAGTGAGGCGTTTCCGCGCACAACACAACGGCCTCGGGAAATCGCAACCGTAAGTTGCCTGCATCTCGCATGTCATGTGCAAAAATAAATCGTGGCACCTCTTGATCCCTCTCAACCATCGCACTTGCCGCCCCGGGGTAGGGCAAATTTAAACGCGTATACTTACCGCGATAACTTGCTGAAAGTGGACGAATCACGACCGCAAATAAGATCACCAACATGATGACCGCACAGGTACGCGTCACATTCCGATGGAAACGTTCATCGTTCAAAACCAAAGTTGAGAAGACCAGCGTCAGCCAAGCGGGTACGAGAAAAATAAACGGCTGAAACCAGCGGTTCTCAAAGTCGACCGCCCTTCCGGTCAACGTCATCGCGACCAAGATTAAAACCACGACACCCAAGAATCTCTCGAGCAAGTACCTCGTCGAAACTCCAAGTGGCGATAAGTGATCATCTTGTTCCGTTGTTAACTTTCGGAACAACCTGGCTCCGAAACCGAAGACAAACAAGAAAAACGGCCCCGCCGCGCAAGCGAGGAAAGATGCAGCAATCGACACCACCCCCCTTCCCGCGTTCATTCCCCACGAGTCAGTTCGACCATCGGTCAAGGCATTCATCGTCTTTGTTGATGCCAACGCAAAATGATCAAGCATCCACCACACGTGAGGAAAAACCAACGCAGCGGCGATTAGCACCGACAACGATAAACGTCGATCCATCACAGCGGTTCGGAAAACTGGTACCGTTAACGATGCAGCCAAGGTCGCCACAACCACAATCGCAAAATTGTATTTAAAAAGAGCCCCCACGCCGACGGCGAGGCCCAGCAAAAGATACCAGCGAGTCTTCACGTGACCCGACTGTTTACCCATCATCACGACACAGTAGATCAATAAACTGGTCGCAAACATCGTTGCAACCGTGTGCGACAAATCGCGATGACTTTCCCATGCGACCTGCGGTATCGTCAACATTCCCAATGTGGCAACCAATCCCAGTGCCGTCTTTCCTGTGGCCTGTCGAATCAGTTCAAAAACCAACACATAGGTCAGCCAGATAAAAAGGTTCTTCAAAAGAGCGAGCGACATCACCGAGTAGCCGAACAACTCAAAGGTGCCTCTCTGCAGCCACGTGTAAAGCGGAGGCTGACTGTTGTAACCAAACGCCATGAACTGAGACAGAAATGCCTGTTCGGATTCATCGTAGTCAAGCGCGCCCGAGACAAAGCTACGCACCAAAACGTGCAAAACAAAGTAACAGGCTAACGCCAACGGCAGCCGCCAAGGGTGACCGCACAACCATCTGACCATGCGTTTATCCTGCCTTCTTCATTGACATCGAGTTGGCGGATTCCGCTTCTCCCCATCCCGAAAGATCAGAAGTCTCGCGAACAACGTAAGATGTCCGCCCACCAGATTCATGGTAGATGCGAGTTAACATTTCAGCCATGATCCCAAAGCAGACAAACTGCACCGAGCTTAACATCGCGAGAGAACCGACAATCAACATTGGGCGAGTTCCAATATCTTCGCCAAACCCGTATTTCGTCACCACGAGGCTACCCAGCATCAAGGCTCCGACGGCACCAACCATCATCCCGACCAGACCAAAAAAGTGCCCAGGACGCGCCCTGAATCGCATGAAGAATAGCACGGCCATCAAATCGAGTACGACGCGGATCGTCCTTGAGATACCGTACTTCGATTCCCCGAATTGTCTCGCATGGTGCCGGACATCAATTTCGCCAATCTTGGATGGGTGCGTTACCTGGGATACCCATGCAGGAATGAATCGGTGCATTTCACCCATCAAGCGAACCTGCCTGATGATCGATCCCCGATAAACTTTGAGACTGCAACCGTTATCGCTAATCGTCACACCAGTTACTTTGGCAATCAAGCGATTTGCGATCCACGACGGAATCAGGCGAAGAAACATTCCGTCTTGACGCTTCTTTCTTTTGCCACAAAGAAGATCCAGTCCCCGCGAATGAAACTCTTCAACCATCATCGGCAAATCGGCAGGGTCGTTCTGAAGATCCCCATCCATGGTCGCAATCAATTCGCCAGATGAAGCGTCGATTCCGGCCTGCATCGCAGCGGTTTGTCCAAAATTACGCTGCAGTGAAACGATACGAACTGGAACCGTCGTCCGGCTCGCAGCATCAATCGCGGCACGGTAAGTTTCATCTCGACTACCATCGTCCACCAGCACAATCTCGCATCGCAGACCTCGATGCTCTACTCGAGAAGACATCGTGCGCCGTTGATCGATTGATTGATCAATTCCCTGCTCGACTCGCGGGAAAGCTTCTGCTGAGTGAAGTGTTTTTGGAGTCAGAATCGAAGACTCGGATCGACCCAACATTGCTTCGCGATGCAGCGGGCCCAGGGTTGCATCCAATTGACGAAGCAATTCCGGTACGGACTCCTCTTCGTTGTAAAGAGGTACAACAACCGACAGATCGATTGAATCTGAGGCGACCACAGAGGGCTTGCCACTTGGATGATTGTTGCGGATTCCAATTGAATTGGAAGATTCTGAATCCATTCGATCTCAGCTTTCTTGATGTAGCGAGCTTGTGTTTGAACAGCGAAACACAACATCGCCGCTAGCAAAACCGAATCCTTCCGGCTCAGCCACTATTTTGTCTTTGCGTCTTTTAGCGAAATGGAGACTGGCACACCACACTGATCCAATAAGGCGAGCTGAAATGCTAGCTTTGTGCCATCAGGCCAAAATCAGGGGTGACCACACCCGCAATCAAACTGACTGATACATTCCTGATCGACTCCGATCTTCACACTCGAAGTCCTGCTATTTGGCTCGCGCGCAATCGTGTAGCCCGCTTGAGATGCCGCCAGGATCACCGCCCCCTGGGAGATCGGTTCACCAGCCCAATGCTGCAAAAATTGCTGCAACCAAAAACTATTGATACTCGGTGTTTGAACTTTCTTTGCCTGAGCGAACCACGCTGCACATCGGGTCACCTCTGAAGAACACACGGTATCTTCACCAGCGACCTCAACTGCTTGCGAATTGACGACGCCCGCCCGGCAAATCAGCAACCGCTCACCGCCGCTCGCCTCAATCCAGCTCCCATCCGACTCTTGACTCATCACGAGGCATTGCCTTCACTAATCGCGGTCTCTAGCGCCTTCAACAAACCATCCTGGTCATCGGTTCCGATTCGATAAATCTTCCCACTACGCAGCCTAAGCTCAACGGCCTGATAGCCCGAAACATTCAACAACCAACCGCCTCGTATCTTTCGAATCCCCCAACCCGAATACCAAGGTGACCGCACAGCATGACACGAAACGATATCTCGTAACAGAAACGTGTACCCAATTAGCCCGACGCCAAAATTGACTCGCACACTCTCCGCATCAATCTTCACCACGAGTCGATGAAACAAAACGAGCAAAACCAGCATGACGGCAACTGGAAACAAAGAAGCCAACGGCGGCCATCCACCTGTTGCAACGGCAAGTCGCAAGGACGAAAAGCCGATGGAAATCGCGCACATGGCGATCACTGCGCGAACCACCCAACCCGGCTGCGTATACTCGTAACGCATCTATTGGATCTCTTACTTAATGGAAACTCAGACCGATCACAGGCCGGCACACCGAGAATATGAACAAGACGGACGCTGCAGCTTACCCAACTTGTTACTCAATCAAACGATATCTTCCTCCGGTATCCCTGACAGTTCTACTACTGTATCCGAAATCAGCCTCAGCACACGACTAGCAAAAAATCAGATAGACTTCTCGCAAAGATCGAAAATCCTAGCTGACCAAAAACGGCTCGGTCCACGGCGTTGCAAAAATCTTTGAGCCAGTCACCCCTTCGATTTACCAAAATCAATGAAAGACCGCATTCATTTCCTCGCGATTAGCTGTTTTGTGATCGCAACAAACGCACCAACCGCGAGATCACAAATTGTCAGCCCCGAGGCAGAATTGGTTCTCATCTCCGACCAATTTAAGTTCACCGAAGGTCCTACACCGGACGAACAAGGCAATGTTCTTTTCACCGATCAGCCAAACGACCAGATCGTTCGATATGACTTTAAAACCAACGCAGTCTCCACTTGGATGAAGCCAGCGGGACGCAGTAACGGTTTGTTCTACGTCAACGAGTCGCGATTGATCGCGTGCGCCGACAATCAAAACGAGCTATGGCAAATCAACCCATCAAGTAAAGAGAAGAGTGTGCTCGCCAAGACCTACCAAGGTCGAAATTTCGGCGGACCGAATGACTGCTGGGTCGACCGAGACGGCACCATCTATTTTACCGACCCTTTATACAAGCGACCCTACTGGACTCAGAACATCCCAGATGATCACCCACGTGGAGTGTACCGAGTGACAGGCGACGGACAGGTCTCTCAGGTTGCCAGCGACCTCATTCAGCCCAACGGAATCATCGGTGATGCCACAAAACGAATTCTCTACATTGCAGACATCAACGCCGGCAAAACCTACCGCTATCGGATCGCGGAAGATGGCACATTGAAGGACAAAACACTGTTCTGTGAATCAGGCAGTGACGGAATGACCATCGACCGGATAGGCAACGTCTACCTGACCGGCCGTGGAGTGACCGTCTTCAATCCCCAAGGTGAAAAAATCACAAACATCTCAGTGCCTCGAGGCTGGACCGCCAATGTGACCTTCGCGGGCCCCGATCGGCGGCACCTGTTCATCACAGCAGGTGACGCCGTGTTTGTGATCGAAACCGAAATGCAGGGGCTCTAAGCACTGAGCTTCTAGAAATGGGCTTCTAGAAATGGGCTTCTAGAAATGGGCTTCAAAAAGTGGGCTTCAAAAAGTGGGTTGTACGTGCGGGACGTGAATGGAACGGCGACCCGCTACAGCAGATGAAACGAACCGAGCTACCGCACCGACTTGCCAACCATGTCAAGCAAGAGTGAGTTAGAAACGTCGTTTCCAAATGATTCATGGCGGTCGAGTGTCCAGACGACCTTTTTCGAGTCTCGCTCCAACTCAACAAGAATCGGCTGCCCCGGACCCGCATGGCAATTTCCCAAGACAAGATTACCGCTCGGTAACACCTCAAGTGTCGTCACCCAAGCCAAACGAATCCCCGGTAAATCATTCTGCTGGATCTGCCAAACCACTTTCTTCTCTGGCGTGACCTCAATAACCCCATGCCCATTCCCTGTTGCGATCAAGGTGTTGCCGTTACTGAGGCGAATAGCGGCAAAGAGCCGATTCCCATACGCCTCGGGCCCGTGGCCACCTTTTGGCTCCCGACCAAACAGTGGAACCGTGTATTCCCAGACAACCTTGCCCGAAGAGCGATCATACTCGCGAACCTTTCCATCCGCTTCGTGCGCCACCAAGTAGGTTCCCTGATCGGTTGAACGCACCAATCGAGTGTCACTGTGAGTACTGGGATGGTCCACGACTAAAGGAATCTGTTTTTTTAGATTCCCCTCTCGATCCACCTCGATGATTCGTGCCACACCGGACTCAGCGATCATGGTTGAGCCATCCGCAAGACGCTCAAAAGCATGAACTTCTATCGCTTTACCTTCGTTTCCGTTCTGCTTAGAGGAATCGTAACGCCAGACGACTTCTTTTGTCTCGGGATCGATTTCCACGACACCGGTGCGACCTTCACGAGTCAGAATGTTCCCACCCTCAAGGACGTGCAAGTCGTGAATCCCACCCCAATCCATCTGCCAAGAGATCTCACCGTTGGCCTCGACTTTGACGAGACCTTTTTTACCGTGGAGTAGAACAGCGTGTTTGGCAAACAGAGGGCCTGTGCATGCCATGACAATGGCAGCACCAAACAAGAATCGAGCAGCAACGAACATTGAACACCTATGGCGAGTTTACAAGCGGCTGAACCAATGAAGGCTCAGCATTGTACCGCAGCAGCGTCACGAACGCTAAAGGTGTATTCCGATTCACCGACGGAGCATGAAATGGAATCAGGCACCACATCACCACAATCGTGGACTCATAAAAACAGCTAAGAATCTCAAGTAGGCGACTCTGAGCTCACCCCTGAGAGGCACTTGCCAATCTGACGCACAGCCTGCCGCAAACGCTGCTCGTTTTCTACCAGCGACATGCGGAGATAGCCTTCACCAGCCGCCCCAAAGCCGCTTCCAGGACTGACCGCGACATTACCCTCCTCGAGCAACTTCATCGCAAAATCCATGGTGCTCATCGCGTTTCGCCAAGGCTCGGGCACTTCCGCCCAGACAAACATCCCCGCTTTGGGCGGCTCAACCTTCCAGCCGAGCCGACGCAAGCCGCTGACCAATACATCGCGACGCCCCTGATAGATCATCGACTGACTCTCAACACCAGCTTCCGTCTCCCTCAACGCAACGATCGCGGCAATTTGAATTGCCTGGAACATCCCATAGTCATAGTAACCCTTGATCGTCCCGAGACCTCGAATCATGTCGGAGTTCCCGGCGCAAAAACCGACACGCCAACCAGCCATGTTGTAACCCTTACTCATGGTGGTGAATTCCACACCAACATCTTTCGCTCCTGGAGCAGCAAGGAAGCTCGGAGGCTGGTACCCGTCAAACGCGACATCTGCGTAAGCAAAGTCATGAATCACCAAGAAGCCATACTTCTTCGCTAGCCGAACCACCTCGACAAAGAAATCCGGTTCAATCACCGCCGAAGATGGGTTATGCGGGTAGTTCACGATCAGCACCTTCGGTCTCGGTGCCAGATGCTCACAGGTGTACGCAACATTGCGCAAGAAACGGTCAGGATCCGCCACATCCAACGACACCACATTGCCCGATGCAAGGATGACCCCGTACATGTGCACGGGGAAGTAGGGCGAAGGAATCATCGCTGTGTCGCCAGGCCCCATCAGAGCCAAGCACATGTGCGAAAACCCTTCCTTGCTGCCGAGGCACGCAATGATCTCATTTTCAGGATCCAACCGAACGCCGTACTTAAGGTAGTACTTGCTTGCTACCTCACGCCTCAAGTTGGTGATTCCGTTCGACTTACTGTAGCCATGATTACCAGGATCAGCCGCTGCATCAGCAAGCTTTTGAATCACAATCGGATCGGGCGGATC
>JAKMEW010000360.1 GCA_022425745.1 Rubripirellula sp. | reverse complement strand
GTGCAGATGGGGTATCGCACAATTCTCGTCCTAACCGGATCAACAAAAGAAGAAGATCTCGGCAAATTCTCATTTCACCCAGACCTCGTCCTGAAATCAATCGAGGAACTGAACGAATATGAATTGGATACGCATGCTTTCTTGCCACTGGGTGATCCAATGGATGACACCGTCCGATTGGAGTTGGAATAGCGAAGTTCTCTTTGTTTACGTTATCTCTTAGCCGAGGATCGGTTGTGATGAGTTAAACGTTGGGAGAGTGACGCTAGCGTGGTATCGACCGTCGCAAACCACTGCGATTGAGGGGTATAATTCGCTATTCTCTGCGTGAGGCATCTAGTTCCTCCGATGTGACGTATCCATCTCCGTTGCGATCCATCTTGGCAAACATTCGCTCCGCATTGCCGACGGCTTCGGTTCGTGTCAGGATCCCATCTCCATCACGGTCAATTTCTTTGGCGTGCCCTTTCAGGAACCCACCCATCGCACTGCGTGATCCACCGCGTCCGCTCAGTTCGGCAGTGCTCAGCTCGCCATCTCCGTTGGCGTCATAGCCCTCAAACGCGTGGGGTCAAAAAACTCGAACGAGCATTTGGGCCGGTGAATTCCGAGGTTGCGTCATCAGATGAGTTCGGGTCGTATTTCGAAGATGAGTTCTATGTGGACGCCGGCAAGAAGGAAATCGCAACTTTCAAATCGAGTTCTTTTCAAAACCGTGTCAGAATCCCGTATTTTCACACACTGAGAAAACAGAGAACTGTTTCGAAGAAGGTCGGTCGCGGGGAGCTTCGCTCCCGCAGGCGTCCCACAACGCTTGCAAGACAATCACTAGAAGCCGAGGTTTCACGCCTCGGCTTTTGTCGTTTTATGGGCCGTGTTTTGCAGTCTTTTAGAAGACGGCAACCACCAGAGAACGCTCTCTGTTTCTCTCTAGAGCAAGAACATGCGATCAGGTTTTGGCCCGACTGCCCCAAGACTCTCGCGCTCTCTGCCGGGTTCAGCCGGTTTGTTTAACAGCAGCGTTGGGATCGGGGTCGGGTTGGTTGTTTTCTGCTACCGCCGACCTTCCGGTTAACAGGTTGCTATCGCCGAGAAGCTTATCAACTGTAAACCGATCGACAGTGAGTCACCAGCGTCTTCTCTAACATCGCGAGGGAACGAAGACGTCGCACGAGTTGCAATCAGATTAAGAATAGCTAACGAAGGCATGTGGAAACCGGAGTAGCGCGGGGTAAGGGGTCAGGCCCCCTTGCTTTAAGGGGCCTGACCCCCTTTTAACCTTTCGTGCACCGTCGTCTTGTCCAGTGGCAACACCCTGTCGCGCCGGAACAACCGGTAGATCCTTGACGATGCGTCTCGACGATCATCCAATTCTGATTTCATCGCCGACCGCCTTTTGAAGTCACGACTGTCCGTATCATCCTGCAGGACGGTGTATCGGTAGCGAAAAAGGGGTCACGCTCTGATATTTCTCGGCTCATTCAGATGGAATGGCTCAACCCTACTCCTCGACTGTTCCATCCAGTCACCGGGGTGTTCACTTTTTAACAACGTCGGCGACGCTTGAAAGTTAAGCTCAATACACTCAAAAAACCAAACCCAATTGCCGTGCTCGGGTCCGGAACCGCGGTTAGCGACGCGAGATCCCATCCGATGATGATATCCTAAGGAGAGGATGTCGAGCGACGACAAGGTGCCGTTTTGACGGGTTTATTACTCCACGATAGAATCTCTTCCGGCGGCAGTGCATTCTCCTCTTCAGTCACAGGGTTCATCAATCGTATGCAATCCGAATTCCAACACTTTACCATCGAAGCCGAACTCGGTTCGGGAGGGATGGGTGAGGTTTACCGTGCACTTGACCAGAAACTGGGTCGAAGGGTTGCGTTAAAAATCTTACCCAAAGCAATGGGTAATGATTCCGTCCTCCGCGCAAGATTCATGCAGGAGGCGCGAACGGCGTCTGCACTGACGCATCCCCATGTTTGCGTCATCTATGAGATTGGGGAATCGACGGACCATCAGCCTTACATCGCAATGGAATTAATCGAGGGAAGGTCACTTGATCAGGTTATCCAAGAGGCCTCTCTTGAGCTTGATTCGATCTTAGAAATTGCCATTCAGGTAAGTGATGCATTGGCTGCTGCCCATGATGCCAAAATTGTTCATCGCGACATCAAGTCATCCAACATCATGGTCAATCACCGTGGTCATGCCAAAGTTTTGGATTTCGGACTTGCAAAGCGCCAGCCTGAGTTAGATGACGCGACACATGATGAACTCGCCAAGACAAGGCAGGGTCAAATCCTTGGCACCCCTAGGTACATGAGTCCAGAGCAGGCTTTCGGAAAAGCCGCCGACCACCGGAGTGACATTTTCAGTTTTGGTGTAGTGTTGTACGAAATGGCCACGGGACACTTGCCTTTTCAGGCGGAGCGTCTGGGTGAGATGATCGATCAGATTGTCAATTCGAGCCCGCTTGTTCCCACGCGACATCGGCCTGATCTACCGACCGAGGTCGAGCGTATTATCCTCAAATGCCTGCGGAAATCTCCCAACGAAAGATTTCAATCCGCTAGCGAACTAAGAGATTCACTGCTATCGATCAGGAGCGGGACGACTGACAAGAATGTTGCACTGAATCTAGACGCTACCGCTGCCTTCGAAGCTGGAGCAGGTGACCAGGGTGGAGGATCGACTCGGCTGACCCCAGCGAGTTTCGAGGGGAGCGATGTCGTGATTAATTGCTCAGAAATCGATGACCAACCGATGTCGACAAGTGGTGAGGGTTGGGTCAATCGCCTGAATCGCAATCTTCGAATCAAGCTTGAGCAGTTAACCGGTGAGCCCGTTAAGGTTGCAACCGCAGCGCTACCCCCTGGGAAAGCCTCGGTGGACGACACGGTCTTCAATAGCATGGCGAGTGCGCAAACGCTGGTCTCAGTAATTTCGCCTCCGTTCGCCAAATCGCAATCCTGCAACGAC
>JAKMEW010000351.1 GCA_022425745.1 Rubripirellula sp. | reverse complement strand
CGAATTGTTGTTGGCTTCGCGACGGCAGCGATGATGAACTTAACCATTGCTGCCTATCTTGGAGAGTGACGGTTCCAAGATTGCCCTCCGGTAAGTCGGCCATTGTCGCCCATGATGCTTTACCTCGATTAAGATACGGAAAGATCTCTGCTTCTCGCGGAAAGTGCAGCGGTGTTCGTTGTTTCGAACCTGTGAAATACGTTGCCCGAACGCGTTCGATTCCATCACCGGTTCTGCCGTCGCTCCAAGTGATTTGTCGAACCCTTGCAAACGATCCAAATCCATCGGCGATCATTCCGTAACCAAACATCGTACCGGTGGTGATCAGTGCCAGAATTGGAGCAATCGCAAACATCAGGTAGGGACGTCCGATGCGTTTGGTTTGCCAATAAGCAATGGGTCCAACAAGAAGAAAAAATCCTGAGAGGAATCCGATGAACGTGTAGACAGGCGGTTCAGCAATTCCCGGAATCTTCCAGTCTGAGAATCTTTGATTACTTACGATGGGTTCAACGCCTCTTTTTACCGTCGGCGAAAAACCATCTCCGGCCAGTTTTTCAGCGATTTCCCAGCGTGTTCTCACCGGCAAGCTGCTGTTTTTGCTCCTGTACTGTGATCCAAAGTGCATGAAGACTTGCAATCCCATGCCGACTTCATGTACTGACCCAAACTGAGCATCGGCATTCCATGACCGCAGCCAACTCGGTTCTTCGTTCAGTACGATTGGAGTTTTGCGATCTTCTATCTTGAGTGTTCTGTTTGTTCGTAACTGGTGGTAGCACAAACTGAGTACTCGAAAGCGTTCTATTAATGATTGGCTTAGGTTTGCTTCAATACGTTCGTTGAGATAAAGAGATTCGCGTCCTGTGTCGCGATAGCCGTAATAGAGTTTTTCGGTTCCTTTTGCGTCTTCAATCGCGAAGATTTTATCGACACCCATTTCAAGTGGCACACCTTTTAAGACTGCCGACATTTGTTCCGCAAGCCATTGTAGTTCTTGTTTGATGACCTCTTTTGCAATGCCATCCTCGTGAGATGAAATCCGCTCTTCTTTATTAAAATCACCTCCACGCACGGGATAAAGGAATGGCTGGGGTGTAAGCGTTGGAGGTGTGGTTTGTTGGTTTTTAGATCCTTGGCCGCGCCGGCTATCGGTTATCGCCCTAATGCGAGCGATGTTCTCCCACGATCCGAGCACCACAAGGGTGCCGCCAAGCATCTGCCATCGCTTGAGTGCAGCGTAGTGTGTCGGGTCAGAAAAGTACAACTTGGCGAAGGTGTGTGGTTGCATGACGATCATGTCATGGCTTTGGTAGTATCTCCAATCATCAGGTAAGTCATTTAGCCAAACGTAATCGAGTTGTCCGCTTGCCTTGGCCTGCTTCCAAAATTCTTCGGGCGAGGTTGCTGGAGGACTGCCGAGAGTTCCCGTGCTGCCGGCAGGTACGATCCCGTATTGATCGAAGTATCTTGCGAGTTTCGCGTCCGGTGAAGTTCGCTCGTTCTGTATGTGCGAGAGAAGATCCGGGAACATTTCTTTTGGGATAGCAGCACCGGCAGAAGAATCGGCAATGTAAAGCCAATTGAAATTGGTTTCATTTTCGAAAACTCCACCTCGGGTATACACAGGTCGCGTATAGTCCTCTTCGATGCGCCATTCGTACCCGGGGATCGGCTGATCGTCTTCGAATAGCTGGAGGTTGAACGCTTCACCCGCGAACCATTTCGGGAGCATGTGAAGGTTCACATGTTCGGACTGATTCTCCTCGATGCCAATGTCAATTTCGTACTTCATTCCATTGGCTTTGGGGACGATCGATTGATTGATGGTGGAAACACGCAGACGAAAGTTTCGATCACGCTGGAACTTGCCATCGCCTCGAAGTTCGATCTTCAGCGGCATGTAGGCAGCTTGTGGAGTACTGCGGTAGCTGAGTCGTAAGGTGAATCCTTGTTTCTGTCTCGCTTGCTCAGGGAGCATGGGCGATTGGATGAAGTTTTGAGCGACGCTGACTTTGAATCCTAGGAAAAAGAAAATCACGAGAAGTGGTTTCAGAGATCGACGGTTGCCGTTTCGGTGACATCTTTTTCTAGATCCAAAGCGACTCTGACGGCGCATCACTACAGAGTCGCTGGATTGCATCATGCCTGATCTGGGAGTTGCGTCAATTTTCATACCGAGCGATCTCGGGGTTGCAAGATCTGGGGCGGTAGCGATTGGTCGACGTTGGATGAGGTGTCGTCGGTTGTGACTTCTTTTCTGCGTCCGATGTCGAATACGGACGCCACGAAGAAGAGGAGTGAGGACAACGCAAAGAAGGTGATCAACGAACCGACTGCGAGCAGGAAAGCGTTTGCTGCAGTTTCACCCGAATCAGCACTGCGCGCGATGGCCGCAAGAATCGCAGCAGCGAGTGTGACCACGAATAAAGATCGGATAGATACTTTAGGTAGAAGGTCGCTGCGAAGGATTTCTTGATCGCTAGATGGTTGCATCACAATTTGTTTTGTTTGCGTGGTTATCAGTCCAGTTCTTTGATCCAGATTTGTCCGAATTCGACGGGGTCACCGTGGTGCTGAAGAGCAATCGGTCCTTCTGCTGGAAGATCGGGCAGTGCTACACCGGGGATCACCACCTCGCCGTTGAGAGTGACCGACATGGTGTTACCTCGAATGGTCACCAGAAATGCGTTCCACTGACCGAACGGCCGGTCTGCATTTTTGATCGGAATGCAACCTCTGCGCACTTCCGTTGGCATCGAACGATCGGTTCGATAGCCATTAATCTCTCCCGATCCGAGGACCTGACTCCAGATGTTTGCTTGGCATTTGACACTACCACGGAAGTAGAGTCCGCTGTCTCCTGCATCGAGACGTTCACGTGTGTACCGTACTTTGGGGTTGTCTTCCTGCATCAGGAAGTCACCGTTGTAGAGTACCAGCGGGTGGGGTTTCATTTTGGGTTCACTAGGTAAACGCCATTCCGCGTAGACAGAAAAATCTTTGAACGCTGTCTTGGTCCATAGATCCGCTCGGTTGACTCGTCCATGCTTGGCTTGGCCGTCATACGCGAGAACGGAATCGTTGGCTTTCCAGTGACCGACGTGCCATGGTTGAATCTCCCACTGAGACATATCACCGTTGTGGAAGAGTGGTTTGAATCCTTGTTTCTCCAACTCGGTTGTCGTCTGCTTTCCTCTATATCTCGCCGTTCCAGTTTCTTCACCTTCACTTTGGATCTGGAAGGTTAAGATCAAGGAGGCCGTGAGCAAGAGAAGTCTTGGCATGATGGATGATGGGGTTTGATTCGAGGCAACGGGAAGATGGAGAGGGTTTGTTGGCACACGATATCTTAGCGAAAATTGGTCACTCCAGTGGAGTATCCGCTAGGTCCCCGATCGCTGGCAAAGTTGAATCTAATTCCGTTTTTACGGCCGGTCGCTAATTCCCATTGATGGGCAGATTGCTCTCAGTTCAAAGATAAGTTTCTCCTGCCTATTAGGTTAGGAAATTGGCTCAGGCAGAGTTTGCGTTCGAAGGCTAAAGGAGTGGATTCTCTTCTCGAAAGGCGATACATTACTCGATTCGAATATCTAAATAAGTTTCTTTTCCTGCGAGGCGAGTAATGAGTGAGGCTTCCTCTTCGACCGAGACTGTACGCGGTGGTGGGCCACGGCAAACGGTTCTGCTAGTGCTTCTTGGGGTCATGGTTGTGGCGTTGGCGTACGACTACAAAGTTGCTCGTCCAAATGTGGATGCTGCTTATGAAAAAATCGTCACCAAGAGTATGCAGGTGAACAGCAAGAGCACCGAGGTGCTCACGAATCTGAGTGTCCGTGAGTTATTGGAAATGGAACCCTCGGAGACGCGAGAGGAAGCCAATGGAGATTTAGTTGAAGTTTTTAGCTGGAGAAGTGGTCTGCCAATCCGAACGCATAACCTTTACGCGGTTTACAAGAAGAACGGGGAAAACTGGCTTTTTCATCGCCACTCCAAGTTCATTCATGAGTCGTCAAGCGATGTTTCCCAGCATGATGTAAAAGGCGGCACCGTGATCATGTCAGCAGGAACGGATGCCGATCAATCTGATCCTGATGCTGTATCAGAGGGTGGTGGTGAAATGTTGGAGGGCTCGCCAGACGGCGGCGGTGAGGGTGGTCGTCCTCAGGGACGCCCTGCACCAGCTGCGGCTCCTGGTGGTGCTGATCCATTCGCTGGTTCCAGCGCCTTCGATCCCGAAGTTCGCGCTCGAGCGGAACCCGAAGCGGTGTTCGCAGAAAATGATGAGAACGAGGATGGGAAGCTTGAAAGTTATGAGATTCCTCAGATCTCGAATCAGACGAAAGTCAAAATGGATACCGACGGTGACGGTGTCTTAACCAAGGAAGAGTGGATGGCCGAGATGAAGCCGGCCGCTGCAGAGGGCGAAGTTGAATCTTCAGAGGGTGAAGCAGCAGAGAGTGATGCTGATGCTACGGCTTCTCAGCCCGAGCTTGCAGAGGAGCCGGAGTCGGCTGAATAAACGCTGGTGAATCATTTTGATTTGCAGAGCAGTGATACGTTATTGAATGCCCCATCCTTTCGCTTTGAACGGATGGGGTTTTTCGTTTAGCTGAGCTGCTCTGTGGCGGGCCATCGATGGGGTGTTGTTGCACAAAACCTTTCACGTTGTTGCACAAAGCCAGTGTCGTGGTTGCGCAAAGCCTGTGTCGTGGTTGCGCAAGATTTTTATCGTCCCATCATTTCTATTCTTACGGTAAAGCGAGTCCGTCAGGGCATTAGCCAGGGCGTGAGGATTCCAGAGACACCCATTAGGAATAGAAGTCCAAGCGTGACGCGTTTTAGTCGATCTCGTCCCAGCCGTGTGCCGGTACGGAGGCCAAGCTGAGTGAACAGCAGCAAGACTGGCAGTGTGAATGCCGCGGTGAGGCCAGCTTGGAAAACCGAGGCACCAAAAACCAACCCAAGGATCGCCAAGGCCGGCACGAGGCTGGAAAGGTACATTGCAAACAAGAAGCCTCGCGAGCGTCGAGTCCCCCAGTCGTGAGCTTGAACCCAGAATACCATCGCCGGTCCACCCATCCCGACAACGCCCTGCATGAAACCGGAAAGCGGAAATGCAATCCACGCCCATATCGGGTGGAGGTGTTGTCGTGGTTGCGGATGAAACAAGGTGATCATGAGGGTGACGGTGATGAGTAATCCGCCGACCAGCTGGCGGATTGTGTTGGTATCGAGGGATTCGAGTTGGTAGACGACCGAGATACCAATCGGAAAAAATAGCAGGCGGCCGACCGCTGGCCAGGCAATGTCTCGGGCACCAATGCTGTCTCGAAAGCTCCAGACTCCCCAGAGGTTTTGCGGAATCGATGCAACCAATAGCGCGCAGTTCGCTGCGGGTATTGAGTACCCGAACCAAAGCAGCGCTGGGACAATCGTCAGGCCCGCAGCAAAGCCTGCGGCGGATTGCACGAACACCCCGAGACACAGAATCAGGGTCATCGGTAGTGCTTCGATGATCAAATCAATCATTCAGTCGCTCGCCGCTGTTCGCGTCAAAGAGATGAACGTCATGACTTGCGGCACGCAATGTGATGAGTTGCCCCGGTTGCGTTGAATATAACCGCTCAACTTGCTGTGTCTCTTCAGGCTTGATGGTTAGGCGAAGGATGTTTTCTTTCCAAACTAGTGTTGCGTGAAAATCGGTACCAGAATTCCAAATCTGGCCTAAGGTAGCCGTCAGGATTAAAGCTTCGCTTGACTGTGTGTCTGCTGCCTGTTGGAACAGCTCGATTGATAAGTGTTGAGGGCGAATCCCGATGATGCAAGGTGCCTTAGAGCCCTGCTGCCGAGACTTGAGAACTTGTGAGAGGTCGTTCGGTAGTTCTATTCGGTGGTGATCATGATTCGATGTTTGTCCATCATCGAATAAATTCATTATTGGATTTCCAATGAGCAACGCTGCATCAAGGTGGGACGGTTGCTGATGGATCTTGGTGGGTGTGTCGAATTGAACGATTCGGCCATCAGAAAGAATCGCGATTCGGTCTGCTACCTGCATCGCTTCTTCTGCATCATGCGTGACGTGGATGGTGGTGCCGCCTGCTGCCTGATGCCATTGTTGAATCTCGTGGAGTAGGAAGGGGCGAAGTGTTGCGTCGAGACTCGAGAGTGGTTCGTCAAGTAATCGCACGTCCGCGTTTTTTGCCATTGCCAACCCGATTGCGGTTCGGCGTTTTTCTCCGCCGCTTAATTGATCGGGGTAGCGATCGAGGAGCTGAGCAATCTTTAACTGCCCACTGATTTCTAGAAGTTGCTGAGATTTTTCGGAAGAGGAGAGTTGTGGCGGGAGACTGTCTCGGAGTGCCGAGCCGATTTTGAGGTGCGGGTAAAGCGTGTCATCTTGAAAGATCATGGAGATTGATCGTCGACGCGGCGGTAGATGATCAATGGCCGTTCCGTTGAAATGAATCATCCCTGATTCAGTCGGCTGAAGCCCGGCAATGGTTCGAAGGGTGGTCGTTTTTCCAGATCCATTGTTCCCCAGCAGCACCACATATTCATTTTCATATGTCTCCAGATTCAAGTCCCGTAGGATGTTGAGGCCGTTTCGGCGAACGTGGATACCGGAGAGTTGAACACGCATAAGTGATGATAGGGACAGGATGCGTCGGAGTCGTTCTGCTTGCCAAGACCTTGACTTACCAATCATACTGTAAGCGATATCACTCACCTAGGAGATCTGAGATGCAATGCAATCAAGAGCCGATGGCCAAGAAATTTTCTCGCACACGATCACTGCGTGAATTGTGTGCGCTCCGTCAGTCGTTTGCGGTGCGAGTATTGCCCAGGGTGAATAGGCCAGTCGTTGCGGTCTTGAGCATGGCGATATGCTGGGCTTTCATCGGCCTGTCTCAAGTGTCCTGCTATTCGCAAGAAGTAGGTGCGGCCAAAGAGGCATCTGAAGAGGCTGATCCGAGCATTGGGTACGTCCCGAAATCGCCTCGCGAGTTGCAGCGTACACTGACAAAAATGCAATATGATGTGACCCAGAATGCGGCAACGGAGCCTGCTTTTAAAAATCGCTACTGGAACAATAAGAGGGACGGAGTTTATCGCTGTGTGGTCTGCTCGCTACCGCTTTTCGAGAGTGAAACAAAGTTCAAATCTGGCACCGGTTGGCCAAGCTTTTTTAAGCCACTTGGTAAAAAGAATGTTTCCACAAAAACGGATTACATTCTGTTTTATCCCCGAACCGAGGTGCACTGTGGCCGATGTAAGGCACATCTTGGTCACGTTTTTGATGATGGCCCTCAGCCCACGGGTAAGCGTTATTGCATGAATAGCGCATCCCTCCAGTTTGTTGCCAAGCCAGCAGGCGATGAGGGACAATCCGATAAAACCAGTGGTCGAACCTCTGGTGAGTAGACCGAGGCAAGTTAGTCTCTTTACCACTGAATTTAAAATCAAATCTCAACAGACTTGGCAAGTTTTTATGGCGAATCAGACGCAGCTTTTTTCATCGCATCGATTACTCATCTTCGGTACCCTTCTTGCCGTTGGTTTCACCGTCTCCAAAGGGTCGGCTCAGACGAATGGTGCGAAGCGGCCCAATATTCTGATGATCGCCATTGATGATCTGAATGACTGGGTAGAGCCACTTGGCGGTCACCCAGACGTGAAAACACCCGCAATGCAGGGGCTGGCTAGTCGAGGCATGACGTTCACCAATGCTCACTGTCAGGCACCACTTTGCAACCCGAGTCGAACGTCCATCATGACCGGAAAGCGACCCACTACCACTGGTGTGTATGGTCTAGCACCTTGGATTCGGAACGTTCCTGAGCTCTCTTCTCTTGTGACAATGCCCCAGTATTTTCATCAGCATGGTTATCGCACCTTGATCGGGGGCAAAATTTACCACGGACGGAATGGCTTCAAAAAAAATGACGAGGCTGATGTTTGGGGGCCACCCTCAGGTGTTGGTGCAAAACCTGACAAGAAGATCATTCCGCCTACACCTGGCGGCAATCATCCTCTGATGGACTGGGGGGCGTTTCCCCATCGAGATGAGGATAAGGGGGACTGGCAGGTTGCGTCCTGGGCGGTTTCGGAACTGGAAAAGATGCCTGCCGATGAGCCTTTCTTCCTCTCCTGTGGTTTTTTTCTCCCGCACGTTCCCTGTTATGCAACACAGAAGTGGTTTGATTTGTATCCAGTTGATTCCCTGACCATGCCGCCAATTTTGGCTGGGGATCGTGACGATACTCCGGATGCATCGTGGTTCATTCATTGGGACTTGCCTGAGCCAAGAACCAGTTGGCTTGCCGAGAACGACCAGCTCTTACCATTGGTTCGTGCGTACTTGGCTTGTGTAAGTTTTGTTGACAGTCAAGTTGGCCGTGTCTTGGATGCTCTGGAAAAGTCACCGCATCGGGATAATACGATCGTTGTGCTGTGGAGCGATCATGGTTACCACCTCGGTGAGAAAGCGATTTCGGGAAAGAATTCACTGTGGGCCAGATCGACACGCGTCCCCTTGATTCTCGCTGGTCCGGGAGTTCCCGAGAATGCCCGTTGTTCCCAACCAGCCGAATTGTTGGACCTTTATCCGACTTTGGCTGAACTCGCGAGGCTTCCTGAGCCCTTTGGGATGGAGGGCATCAGCTTGAAGCCGCAGATCGATCATCCCAAATCCATTCGGGATCGACCCGCGATTTGCACTCACAATGCGGGCAATCATTCGGTGTGCGATGAACGCTGGCGTTACATCCGTTACGCGGATGGAAGTGAAGAATTGTACGATCGCCAGGCTGATCCTCTCGAGTCAATCAATCTGCTGCACGGTGAATCAATTTCAAAGACACACCGCTTGGTAGCACAGCGACTGGGAAATTGGTTGCCCAAGGATGAAATGCCGTTAGCTAAGGGCAGTGCGCACCGGACGCTTGAGAAAAGGGCTGACGGATTTTACTGGGAGGGTAAAAAGTTAGATCCTGCTGCCCGCATCGAGTGAGAGATCCTGAGTGCTTGAAACGCGTGCTTGGGGTCGACATCAGTGTTCGCTGAACCAGTGATTTGGTAATCAGCTTTGAGGCAGACGCCCGAGGATGGGTTCCGGACTGCTTCAAATGTTTTTCAGACGACGCACTTTTTCGGTGGCAGGCTATGTTGTTAGGGCTGTGTTGTGGTCCTGCATTAAGCGAAGAATTGTGCCGCGAGTCCTTGCCTAGTTGGTTTACTGCAGCAGTTAACGTCACACTTGTTGGGGCATGTTTTCCCGCCGCTGAGAGGTTGTTTCGGAAATTCGCGACTGAGGGGATTTCACCCCGGGTTGTAGAAATGAGACAATCGTTCAATAGTGGTGAGACGACTGCTAGGCACACCCTTGTTGTCTCGCGGTTGGACGTTGCAAAACCCCGAAAAAGTCAGATCGATAATCAAATCATTGTCCACTCCCTCGAAAAAGTAAGAGAATCCCATGAGTGTTTTGGTGACCCAAAAGGCCCCTGAGTTTTCAGCCCAAGCGGTAATGCCCGATGGCCAATTCAAAACGGTCTCCCTGAGCGACTACGAAGGTAAGTACGTTCTGCTGTTTTTCTGGCCGCTTGACTTCACGTTCGTTTGCCCCACCGAGATCATTGCGTTTAGTGATCGAGCGAAGGAGTTTGCAGACCTCGGTGTTGAAATCCTTGGCGTTTCAATTGACAGTCACTTCACTCACCTCGCTTGGACTCAGACACCTCGCAACAAGGGTGGAATTGGCGCGACTGCATACCCATTATTGGCGGACTTGAACAAGCAGATTTCGCGTGATTATGACGTGCTGTTGGACGGCGGTATCGCACTGCGTGGCCTTTTCCTGATTGACAAAGAAGGCGTGGTTCGCCATCAGGTCGTCAACGATTTGCCACTTGGACGAAGCGTGGACGAGGCACTTCGCATGGTGAAAGCGCTTCAGCATTTCGAGCAAAATGGAGAAGTTTGCCCCGCTAACTGGCAAGAAGGTGCTCGCAGCATCAATCCTGACGTTGAAGGTAGCAAAGAGTTCTTCGGCGCCGAATACGCTGAGTAATTCGAATACGCTGAGTAATTCGAGTGCTCTGGGTAATCCAAGTGCGCTGAGTAATTCTTGAGCTCAGCGATTCGTAGGTCAAAATAAAAAGTCCGTACAATCGTTGATGCGAACTAATAATCAGGTGCCTCAATTGCAAACTCGTTTTTGCAGTCGAGGCACCTTTTTTTAATCGCTTTCATCGATGTATCTTTATGGTTTCGATTGTGTAAAGATACCGTGAACGACTGCGAGTTAATCGAGGTCGTATCAAGATTGTTGTTGCATTGGTGTCCGTTGGATCGGTGCCGGTGAGATTTAGGTTGTGGGGAGCACCATGTGGGAATTGAATGAATTAGGGGTCGCGTCTTGGTCAGCCAACGATGCTATCTGCTCAATGGACCTACGCGGTGGGGTCGCATCCTTTGCCCTGCATCCTTTTGTTCGTCGCAATGCATCTTCAGCTTTAGCTAACGAAGTGGCTCCAATCTATTTGGCGGCGGTGCGGGATGATGTCCTGCCACTTGCTAGCGAGCAGTATGTTCGCCAAGACCGATTGACGGTGAATTACCCGCAGGATCGAGCGGCTTACGCAATTCGACTTTCTATTGAGCCAATGAAAGTTGCTAAAACACAGTTGGTGTTGGAGTTAACGGTTTCGATTCAAACGGACCTTCTTGATTCGCACCCCATGCTTGATCTAGTCATTCCTGGCCTGAATGCAACCTCTCATACTCTAGATGCCAAAGCAGAGAATTGGCGACAGACCTTGCAGGGGGCATCTTTAGGTTCAGACTCATTGCATTGTGTTGAAAGTGAGCAGATGAGTGTCGGCGTCTTGCTTGATCGTCATGACGCGCCAACGACCAAAACAATGACAAATCCGGATGGCATTCGGTTGCGTCTGTTCGGTGATTTTCTCGAAAAGGGAGTGATCAGGACCGCAAGGCCTTGGATCATCGTTGATCGATCAGGTGATGTTTTGTCGAGTGATTCGGTCACGCCTCTGTATCGGCAACTTGAAGAGCGTCCGTTGCCTCTTGCAACCTAAGTGACGCGTTTTCTTAGTGAACACGTCCAGATTGCCAGATCCAGATTGCCAGATCCAGATTGCCAGATCCAGATCACCGAAGCCAGCTCACAAAGCCGGCAGAGCGAGTATCCGGTATTGAAGAACAATTGAATCCGTCTTTGTGACAGATTCATTGATTGCAATAAAAAACGAGACCTCAAGCGATTGAGGTCTCGTTGACGTTCAGTCAAGCGAAGCGGAGCAATTAAACCTTGTCGCCCGCTGGTACGACAAATCCATCGCGATATTCTCTCGCCAGTAGTTCGTTCGCACCATCGTGGTTTGTGAACCGTTCAGTTTCATTGTCGAACTGCAGCATTGGCCCCAAGGACAGAGGTGTCTTGGCTAGGTCAACGTTGTTCGCTTTGAGGTGTTCGACGGTTCGCTGTAGCGTAACCACGTTGTCATCGAGGCTTTTGACTTTTGAAATCACTGCCTCAATTTCATCGGTGGAAACACGATTCTGTTCTCCGAGGTAGTAGGAGATGTTGCCCAGATGGCTAACGCCAGCGGAGAGGTGTCCGGTCATCGCATCCGCGTTGAGCGAATTGTAGTCACGCGTGATGCACGCATCGATGAAGTTTGCAAAGTGTGCATCTCCCACATTGTTGGTGGTGAATTCTTTAACGAGGTTGAAGTCCTTGTCAAAAGCCTTGCATTGGTCATAGCGTGTTTGTGCTAGGTAGCCGTTGCTGCCGTAGAAGATGACGCCAATTTTATTACCGCCGCCACTGCCAAACATCGCTTCAACTTCTTTGCCGCTTGAGGTTGAGATGTCGAGTCCACGAGTTTCAAAGACAATGCACTTGTCGCCGTAATCATAAATGGAGACTTCGGTGTTAGCGGTGTCACCCGCATCGACATAGGATTCATCCTTGCGTTCCGCTTGGTAGCCCAGTCGTCCACCGTAGCTAATGATCGAGTTGGGATGCCGATTGACTCCGAGACCCCAGCGAGCAATGTCGGTTTGGTGCGGGCCTTGGTTGCCCAAGTCACCATTGCCATAGTGCCGTTGCCAGTGCCAATCGTAGTGGAAACGTTGGCGAGTCAGCTTAGGATCGGTAATGCTGGCCGGACCGCTCCAGAGATCAAAATCGACGTTGCCGGGGAGGTCATAGTCGCCCAGTGCACCGATTGATTTTCGGCGTTTGTAGCAGAGGCCACGGGCAAAGTTGCATTCACCGATACCGCCATCCGCGATGTATTTCATGCCATCTTGTACGGCGCGGCTACTTCGGCACTGAGTTCCGGTTTGGAACATGCGACCGTAACGAGCAGCGGCTTCCACTAGCGCTCTGCCTTCGTGAATGTTGTGGCTGATCGGTTTTTCGACGTAAACATCTTTGCCGGCCTGCATCGCCCAGACACCCATTAGAGCGTGCCAGTGGTTTGGAGTCGCTACCGATAGGATGTCAACGCCATCGGCATCCATTGCTTTGCGAACATCGGTGAAAAGTTCAGGACGCTTGCCTTGCAGTTTGGCAATTTGGTCTGCCCTTCTCGCTCCGACCTCTTCGTCAATGTCAACGATTGCGCGAATGACGGTTCGCGGGTCTTTGTCGAACCCTCGAATGTGTTCACCACCACGCCCGTTCAGGCCTGCGATGCAAACACCGAGCTGTTCGTTGGCACTTTGTGCTTTTGCAAGTTGTGGGGAGGATGCCGCAAAGAAAGAGGTGGCGGCAATCGAGGAAAACTGTCGTCGATTTAGTTTGCTCATGTTCAAATCTAAGTAGGAGGATAAAAAGAATGGAGAGGCACTTCGTCTTATTCGAGCGACGGAGGTTGTCACGCTCAAATTTGCTGTGCCAATTATTGCTTGGCGGGAGCTAGAGCTGCTTGGAGATCACCAGCTTTAGCAGAAGGAGTGGCGTCTGCGGCGAGATCACCCAGTGCGTACTGGATTCCATCAAGCATATGTTGCAGGATCACGGGATTGCGGAACGTTTCTTGCCGATGCCCAAAGTTGGTGTAAAAAACCCGACCCTGATCAGCGGTGCGAAGCCAAGATACGGGGACCTCTCTCGGTCCATCATTGATTCGCTCTGAGACTGCTTTTTGATTCATGTCCAAGCTGACAAGAATTCTAAGTGTGTCAGTTCCAACATAGCTTTCGGGATTGTACTGGTAGATTTCGTCGGTGTGCCAAAATCCTTTCCCACCAAAGGCTTGGTTCAGTCGATGACTGGGGTCGTCTAGCTTGAAAGCCCACGTGCCACCGGCGCCCCACGGGTGGCCATTGAATTGACCGCCAACAAGGGCTCTCGCCTCGGGATGTCGTCCAAAGTTATCGCTCGCTGCGTGAAAACCAATCAGGCCTTTTCCGTTAGCAATGAAGTCCAAGAAGGCATTTAATTGCGATGCTTCTGGGAACTGCATGTGTGTTGTATTGTTGAGGATGATCCCATCGTATTTGGCGAGATTTTCGACATTGAAGACATCGTATGAGTCAGCAAGGTCGACCTGGAAAGCACCTGTTTTCTCAGCCATTGCCTGCATGGCGAAGTTGCCGTGCGGAATCGAGTTATGGATGAATCCTTCGCATCGCCAAAACAAAAGGATGCGACGTTCTTTCTTTGGTGTAGCAGCGGCTTTTTCAGGAATCGCTGCAGTGATTTCTTTCTTGATTTCTTCCGGCACGGGTGGGAATGATTGTGCTTTTTTCTTTTCCCAATCTGTTTGTGCGTGCAACGGTGCTGAGAGGGTAGCAAGCACAATAAAAGCGACGGTGTTCAGCTTCATCAGTTAGCGACTCCGGATGGATAAAGTGGATGGTATTAGGCTCCAAACCCGCCACATGATAACGGTTTCCGCACGCCAACGCTTGCTTCTTTTGGCAAGTCGATTGCGGTTCTGTTGTCTGAAGTTGTGGCGCCTGTCTGAATACGTGAAGGCAAAAAAAGACCGCGTTGCTAAACGCGGTCTTCGTGGTGATCTTGCTGCGACGCGCCCGCATGATTCAAGTGCTCTTTTGAGGAAGCCACTCGATCGCTTGTCGTCACCTCAAGGTAGGCAGTTGTTAGGACCGAGCTGCTGCGTGCTTAAGCGGCAGCCATGCGGCACCATCTTGGCTACTGCTGACACACTGTTGAATGAAGTACATTCCTTCGACTCCATCATAAATATTCGGATAAACCGTATCGCGACGCTCAAAGCTTTCTCCGGAGGCTCGTTTGGCCATGTCATCGAAGGCGGAGGAGTAGACATTTGCAAATGCTTCGAAGAATGCCTCGGGGTGTCCCGATGGAAGACGGCAAGCTCCGGCACCAAGTCCATTCATGAATGGAGCGTTGGGGTCGCGCGTGTAAATTTGATGAGCCTTGCCATTTTGGCGGTAGATCAATTCATTGGGATTTTCTTGACGCCAACGCAATGATCCCTTTGTGCCATCGATTTCAATCTCGAGATCGTTTTCTCGACCGTGGCTGATCTGGGAGGCGGTGACCGTTCCAAGAGCGCCGTTCTCGTAGCGAATCACAGCAGTTCCGTAGTCGTCGAGTCTCCGGCCTTCAACGAAGGTTTTAAGACTACAACTGACTTCGCCGGGCAGCACGCCGGTCATGTAACGTCCGAGATTGTAGGCATGTGTTGCGATGTCGCCAAATGCTCCTGCGGCGCCACTCTTGGCTGGGTCGGTTCGCCACGAAGCTTGTTTCTGCTCATCATTTTCAAGCGCGGTTCGCAGCCACCCTTGAATGTACTGAGATCGGATCGCGTTGATTTCACCCAATTCGCCGCTAAGAATCATTTCGCGGGCCTGACGAACCATTGGGTAGCCTGAGTAGTTATGGGTTACGGCGAAGACAACATCGCTACCTTCGACGGTTTCGAGTAGTGACTCAGCCTGAGCCAAATCAAACGTCATTGGTTTGTCGCAGACGACGTTGAATCCTGCTTCCACCGCTGCTTTCGCGACGTCGTAGTGCATATGATTCGGTGTCGCAACTGAGACAAAGTCAATTCGCTCGTCCGCCGGAAGGCTTACTTCTGTCTCCAGCATCTCGCTGAAGCTTCCGTACGCACGGGATTCGGCGATGTCATAGTCCGGTGCAGACGCTTTCGCACGTTCTGGATTGCTCGAAAGAGCCCCGGCGGTGAGGACAGCACGGTTGTCGAGGCAAGCAGCGATCGAGTGGACGCGTCCAATGAAGGAACCCGCGCCCCCGCCGACGAGAGCCATTCGGAGTTTTCGATCCAGTGGTGCGTTAATACCCATAATTAATAGCTATACCTGAAACGGGAAATCGGGATAAAAGAGGCCCCCTGATGAAATTGGGGCAACGCAGAAATCCTAAAGGTGAAACTCGCCGCTTACAATCATCCTTGCCGCTGATTTGGCCTCTTCGATGGTTAATTAACCCCAAACGGCCGCATTTTTCGCCTAACATGCTCGGGTGATTCACTGCGGGCGAATCGGCAATCCACTCCATTACGAACCCGAGTCCCAGAACTCGCATCGCTTTTCATTCTGGGATCGCGTTAGAATGTCCAGACGTGCCCAGCCGATTGGACCATGGTCGCGTCATGATTCTGAACCATCCGTACGAAATAACGACGCTTTTATGCCATTGCGAGGAGTCGCCAAGTGATGCCCAAAACATCTGAATTCACCACCGTCGAGAATGTTGACGATCAAGCCTCCTGTTGCGGTTTTTCGCGTCTTGGTGGACTGAATCGGATCTCCGCGGTGGGGCTGGCGATCGTCGCGATGTTGGGTGTCGCTGGCATCTCTTACTGGCTTGGAACTCAACAAGCACCTCGCGAAATCGCGATGAGCGAAGCGTCGCAGTTCCTTCAGGATCTACCTCTGGTCAATGCGACCGGAGCGGTCACGAGCGAAAAGTTTTCGATGGCGACCGGTAACGTGAGTGATGAAGCGGAAGGCTTATTCGTGCTGGATCATAACTCGGGTCTGCTGCAGTGCTCGGTGATCTACCCACGTAGTGGTCAGTTCATGGCACGCTTCTCCACCAACGTCGCCGAAACACTCGGTACCGGTGCAAAGGGTGGAAAGTACATCATGGTGACGGGGCGGGCCAATTTTCCAAGAGCGAGTAATCGACCCGCTGCGGCGACGGTGGTGTACGTGATGGATTCAGCAACCGGCAATTACGCTTGCTACGGTATTCCCTTCGACCAAACCGCCGTTCCTCGTAATCAACCGCAGCAGGGCCTCATGGTCTTGATTGGAGCAGGTTCGGCTAATCCGTTGGTTGATCGTGACGATTTGCGATAGAGTTTGGCGATCATCGAGCTGCATTCGCCACAGGTCTGGTCACCTAGTCTCCGCTTGCTACGATAGGTGCTTTGGTCATCGCACTCGCTGAGACGAACGGATTTGAACGCGACTCATGGACTTAATGGACCGCAGGCTGAAGCGGTGGCGACGCTGCGGGGACCACTGTTGGTGCTTGCGGGTGCCGGTACGGGCAAGACTCGTGTGGTTACGTTTCGAATTGCAAATTTGATTCGTCATGGGAC
>JAKMEW010000345.1 GCA_022425745.1 Rubripirellula sp. | reverse complement strand
GATCCGGCTCGAGTTAAAGTCAGGTATTTCATCGGCATCACGCCAGCCCTCGACGAAATCTCGAATTGCATCTTGGTATCGTCCTAGTTGACGCTGTCTTAATTCTTGACGCTGTCTTAATTTTTGTGTTTATGAAGATAAACGAATCGACTCTGCTTCTAGTGAGCGAAGTGTCGATTGACTGCGGCTTAATTCATCAGCGGTTCGCTTGATGCTCAGGCTATGAAGTAGAAACGCTACTAACGTTTGGCAAATCAGTGCGATGAAGATGGAGGCGTTGATAACCTTCTTCTTGGATTCAAAAACGAACATCGAATCATCTTGCGTCGGCTCATTCATGGGAGCTCCGGGAATTGTTCGTAGCCGCCTGATTTGTGACTCAAACGCAGGACAAAGCTCGTGCGCTCGGTGGCGGCCTGCACGTCACTCTCGCGAGTCCAGTAACAAGAAAAGATTCTCTGAGCCGACTCGTACTTCTCCGGGTAATGCATTTCTCTGCTAGAGCCTGAAGCTTGCATATCATTACCTGAGAATCCACCGTATTTCACCGAAGTGATTAGGGAATCTGATGAACACAGCAATTTCGAGTCGAGTCTCAGATTCACTGAAACCATATCAATGAAAGGTTTATCGAAACTAAAAACGAAACTAGGAATCATCCATTCGAGGATATGATACCCAGGTGTTAGCTTGGTTTCATACCGGATGACGGTTTTAGGACTCGGTGCCCGAGGTGATGGAGTCGGCTGATTTTGTGAGACGCGTGGAGTGTCGTCGACTATCTTGAAATCGTGCTCGTATTGGAGCCACACCTCACTATTTTCAGGAACGTGGATGCTGAAGGCCAAGGGACTTGTACCTAAGTCTACTGGCATCGTAGGCAACGATTTTATCGAAACATACTCAGGGCCGATTCGCTGACGGCTAATAAGTTTTTCTTGCAGTGCGATGATTTTAGTTCCGCAGAAATCTTGTATCGCTTGTAAACCAATTTGCTTGTCGCTGTTGTCGTGGTAGCGTTTAAGGGTGTCGCTGTAGCTGTTTTTCTCGTAATCAAGTTCACGTTCCGCACGCCGAATCTCGTATTCCAATGTTTTGATCTCTGCTTTAGCCTCGTTGCCACGCTGGTGGTTCAAAGCCGCTGCCATGCCAACTGCCGACAAGAAAACCAGAAGAAACAGGTGCTTTATGGAGATTCTCATGCTTGAAACATAGCAGATCTCGCTCTTATAAACTTTGTAGTGGTTGATGTGTCAAACAGTCGTAATGATCCGTAGCTTTGCGCGAGGAAGCGAGCAATGAAGTTGAAGCATCGCATCCCCAAAACGCTCTCGGTTCCGTTTGTGTTGTTCTTGGTGTTCTTTCTGTTTTCAAATCATTGGGTTTATCTTTCGCACCAAAGATTTGGATCCCTTGCTAACCTGCAGGTGCAGCACGTCGGCAAGTCAGATGTCCGTGTGTCTGATTTCGTGGTCGTCGGACACCGAGGGTCTGGACTCGAGTCGACTAAGGACGATCTGCTGATTGGAAATACTCGAGCAGCAATTGATGTGGCGATCGCGGCTGAGGTCGATTGGATTGAGATCGATGTACGAGTGACCCTGGACGGCCAGTTTGTTCTATTTCATGATGAGACTTTGGACGCGAAGACAAATGCTACGGGGCCGATCGAACAGATGCCGCTAAAGGAACTGGCGAGCGTTGAATTGCTGCTTTCTGATGAGAAGAATCGCAGCATTCTTTCTCTGGAGACCGTTCTTGCGGAATATCATGCGTCTCATCCGAATCTAAATTGGATACTCGATCTCAAACTTGGCAATACCGAGTCGGCAGATGATGGTTACCGAGGGAGAATGGATCAAGCGTTGTGCTTTCGCGCTGAATTACCCAAGCTTCTCGATCGACTTGGTATCTCTGATCATCGAATCACAATCTTTGGTGATGCTGAGATCATTCAGGCGTTTAGTGATAGGGATTTTAATTGTGGTTACACTTTGCTATTTGCGTCTCATAAAGATCTGCCGTTATCTGCGGATGACGTTCTTGAACACGCGTGGACGAATGGATGTGGGATCGTGGTGGTTCCGATCGTTTTCGTTACCGCATCCCTAGTCCAGGAAGCGAAAAAGAAGTGGAAGGAGAGGGGGCAGGACGTGCAGGTTTGGAGCTATGACACGAATGACATTCGTGATCTGCGATACTGTCTCGCCTGTGGCGTTTCGGGTCTGATTGTTGATAACCCGGATGCAGTCATTGCATCTCTGCAACGCTAGCAGTTGGTAACGACAAACGCTCCGCGATGGTCTTGCGAAGCATTTGCGTAGAGGAACGCAATCATTTACCTTGATAGGGCTGCGAGGCGGAAGCAGATCAATATTTCATCAAACACCAATCAGATCACGGAATGCTTCTCATGAACTCTCTAATTTTGCGATCATCTTTTGTCGTTATCTCCGCTGCTTTACTAAGCCCAGTGGCAAACGCTCAAAAGTATCAATCCGCTAGTGAGGCTGAGGTTACAAAATTTGTTAAACAATACGTCGCCTCGTTTAATGCTGAAGACGTGACCAAGGTTGTTGACTGTCATCATTTTCCGCATTCCTCGTTGAACCAAGATGAACCGCTAACGATTGTTAATGATCGCGATGAGATGCAGATGGAGGAGTTTTACCAACTGATTAAAAACAACTTCAGTTGGAAAGAGAATCAAATCACCAAGTTGTCGGTACTGCACAGTAGTGAAGACAAAGCCAGCGTTTACTTGGGGATGAATGGTATTGATACCGATGGTGCACCGTTTACCAAGGTTGTTGGGATCCTTGGACTCTCCAAGGTATCTGGCAAATGGGGGTTCTCTCAAGTCTCTTGGCATTTCCTTCCGGCCGAGTAGAAGGGCATTCGCCGGCGAAAATTCGGGGGGAGTGTCAGGAATCGTCCCCAGTTTTCAATTCCATTTGTGAGGAGGCTGCTTGGCTGCACAGGTGCTTTAGCTCGCGGATTGAAAGACCAAAACGAAAAGTAGAACAAATAAGATCCCGAAGCCCAAGAAATAGCATGTTTTAATGAACGTGTTTTTTTGTTTGTCATCCATCTTGTTCTACCTTTCGACTCGATTTGTTGGCCGTTTTCCTTCAGGAATCCCCTTGTGAGATGCGAGGAGACTCAGCGAGCAACACTGCGCCGAGTATACCATCTGATGACCTTTCGTTTCTCGATGCTACTTCACTCATTGATGAGGGTACAGCCTTTCACGATGCGTCCGTGCACCCTACTGTTAATCGTTGTCACTTTCTGGGGTGGTGGTTTTAGCTCGTTCGGCATCGCGAATGAACCGTATGATTCAGTGGGTTCTTCCACGGCTTTTTTGTCTCGTTACTGTTTTGATTGCCATGGTTCCGACGTTCAGGAGGGTGGGGTCCGTTTCGATACGTTGGTCGATCAGTTGGTGCATGAAGAGACCGAGGCGGGACTCTGGGATCAGGCGTTGACCCATGTCCAAATCATGGAGATGCCTCCTCGCGATGCGTTGCAGCCTGAAAGGGAAGAGCGTCTTGCGTTTGTGAGGGATGTTGAAAACCTAATTATCACATCTGGCTTTGACTCGGAGCTGCAAAAGCGGCGTTCGTTGCCGCAGTATGCCAACTATCTCGACCATGAGGCATTGTTCGACGAAAGTGTCACCGAAGCACCGTTTACGCCCGCCAGGCTTTGGCGGCAGCGGCCGGTGATCTACGACGAGATTTGGGGAAATGCTTACGGTCGAGCTCCTTGGTTTAGCGTCAAAATAGGTGGGACTGGCAATCACCTCATCGAGCGTGGGCCGCATCGCGGAAAATTAATGGCGACGCGTTACTTCCAAGATCAAAAGTACGCAAATCCTTTCTTTGAATTTGTTCATCGTGCGTCAGGCTTTTCAGATTACGCCTCGGTGATTGCTGATCAGGCATCCCTGGAAGCTCTTCTTGTGAACGCGGAAACGATGGCTCAAATCCTGACCGAGGGGCAAAAGGTTCGCATCGTTACTCAGGTTAAAAATAAGGGTAGTCGGACCGGTAACAACGAAGCGATGTTTGTCGGTGGAGTAACCACCACTGCGAATGAATATCGTGGCCGAATCCCTGTTATCTTTCGGGAGATCTGTGGGGCTGAAGGCGAGGTAGATCGGCACGACTTTGATCGTGCCCTCGATGTTGCCTTTGCGTTGTTCCTGCGGCGAGCGCCGACTGGTGATGAGTATCTGAAATATTGGGAGACCGTTTTCCAAAGGAACCAGTCGCTTGGTAACAAAATGGCTTGGCAGGCTGTTCTGATCTATATCACGCTCACGCCAGAATTTGTTTATCGAATGGAGTTGGGATTGAGCGAACCGGAGGAGGACGGGCGACGTTTCTTATCTCCTCAGGAACTTACCTACGCGATCCACTATGCGTTGAACAATCGTCCTGCTTACGGTGTCAGTGAGATCGAGACGGTAGACGTCTACACCAAGAAGAGCGAATCGCCGATCCAGAAAACGATGACAACGCCCCGTCCTGCGTGGGCGTCCGGCAATGGTTCGGTTGCGAATGAGATGCAAGCTGGTCGGCTCGAAACACGGTCGGATGTTGAACGGATCGTTCGCGAGGCATTGGCGGTGAGCAACGATAGCTGGGCAACGAATCACAACCGCACCTATCTGTCGAAACAGAATCCGCGCATCCTGCAGTTCTTTCGTGAATTCTTCGGCTATTACAAGGCTCCGGAGGTCTTCAAGGATGTCAATGAATTCGAGAAGCGAGATGGTTTCAGGCAGTTTGATCAGGGTACTGCATCAAAGCTGGTTTACGATACCGACAGTCTGATTCTCAATATTCTCAGGGATGATCAGGATGTTCTTTACCGCTTGCTTACAACGAATGAAATCGCGGCAGTTTATTGGAACGGAAAAAATGACCAAGTTCAGATGCAAAGAGCGGGAGGAGAAGCGAAATATCGTCTTTCTCATCATTTGCAGAACTACAATCTCGATCCCTTTGAAGAAACCTACGATAAAGCTGGGAGCGACGATGCCAACGTCAGATCGAATGGGAAGGTTTTTGCGATCGCACCTGAGCAGCGCTGTGGAATTCTTACTCAGCCGAGTTGGTTAATCGCTCATAGTGGCAATTTTGATAACGATCCGGTCCGACGTGGGAAGTGGATTCGCGAAAAGTTGCTCGCCGGGTCAGTTCTTGAAGTTCCGATCGACGTGGATGCGCGCATTCCGGATGATGAACATCAAACTCTTCGTGAACGGTTCAGCGTGGTTCGCGAAGAAGCATGTTGGCGGTGCCATGAGAAAATGAATCCGCTTGGAATGCCTTTCGAGGCCTACAATCATGTTGGCCGCTGGCGTGAACAGGAACTCGGAAAACCAGTCGATACCAGTGGCGAGATCCGTTTTACTGGCGATCCTGCATTGAATGGGGACGTTAAAGACGTTCGTGAGCTGATGGAAAAGCTTGGGCGGTCATCATTGGTGCGTCAGAGTTTTTTGAGACATGTGTTTCGTTATTTTATGGGGCGAAATGAGATGCTCTCGGACTCCAGGACGCTCATCGAGATGGATCGAAGATATGTGGTGACGGAAGGGAGTTTCAATGAGATGCTCGTCAGTCTTCTTACCTCAGACTCTTTTCTTTACCGAAAGTAAATTACGATGACGATCAACCGTCGAAAGATTCTGCAAGGTGTGACACTCGGGGCGGGGGTGACTGCGCTGAGTCCGTTTGTGCAGCGTCTTCATGCTCAAGATCGAGGTGACGCACCGAAGCGGTTTGTTTTCGTGTTAAAGAGTAGCGGTTTGCAGGGAGAGTACCTCAATCCCGAGGGGTTGGAGCACGGTGGGGATCGGATCGTCGATGAATCTCTCGATGGGCGAGTGTTACCGGGGAGTTTGAAAGCACTCGAGCCACTCCGAGATAAGCTGAAGATCATACAGGGCCTGAGTGGCAAAATGACTCGCTTGGGACATAGTGCTCACTACGGTGCGCTCGGAGGCTATAAAGCTTCCCCGCACGCTCCGCCGCTCTATGCAACGATTGATGGTTTCCTTTCGGAGAAGTTTCCGTCGGTTTTCAACCATGTTGGTTTCAAGATGGGTGAGGGGAATCAGGGCGTTACATTCCCG
>JAKMEW010000325.1 GCA_022425745.1 Rubripirellula sp. | reverse complement strand
GCCGTGACATGACCCACGATTGCAACCTGCCTTGGTTAAGACAGGTGTAATGATTCGTTCAAAGGATTTCGCAGGAACCGCATCACTTGAAAAAGTTAAGCAGGCTATCGATAGAAATAAGCCACTGAAAAGCCGGTTGCCGGCCAACGAACCAAGCACAGAATCCGCCCGCGTTGCACGACCGCTGTACCAACTGAATCGTCTATCGATCAACCAAAAGCCCAACACTTTCTCAGTCCCTGCTCGGTTCTTTTACCGCCGAATTTTCACTCCGATTTGCACGCGGAGCAAACTCACGATACTTGTCTTTCCATCGTGTTAAAACACGTTGCGCAGCAGGGGTGCCGTAATTCTCTAATTTCCCGGCACCAATAATGGTATTTACGATCCGAGCGATTTCCTTCTTCCCCTCTGGATGCTCCTCAAGATACCGTTCAATCCCCTCGGCACGTTGTTTGACTTGCGACTCATCCGCTGTCTTTGAGATCAATCCTCGCAACTGGCTGGTCAATTCAGGGGTCATCCCATCGCGTCCCTGAGCCTCACCTGTCCGATCCGCCGAACGTGCGGGTGTGTCTCCGGCCGAGCGACGCTGCATCGAAGGGTCTGCACCAGGACGCTGACGCATCATACCTCGGCCATCCGCGACTAATTGATCAAGACCAGGGACCTCGCCGCCACCGGTCAGCTTAACAATCGCCTCCAGCATCGCGGGGCCATCAGCTTGAAGTTGCGGTTGAACCAAAGCGAAGTTTTTTACCACTTTGGATTGATCGCAAACTAAAACTGTTAAGGTCACATTTCGGTTCAGACCAAAAGCTCCGGGCCCTTCAATCCCATCGGGTGAAACCCCGTACAGCACCGATTCACTGAAGAGCCGTTTGACATTACCAGCCCACTGAATTGTGTCAGTCTTATCCGCAGTCAAGAAAACCACAGCGACGGGCAGTTTTTCTTGGGATGCATTTTCCTCGCGGTTTTCACTCGGCACGAGCGTTCGATTCGAGGCAAAATCAGAGATGGTTCGCATCAAACCAAATCCGGGACGAGTCAACTGATGGATAAAAAAGATTACACCCGGCTTACCTTGAAATTCCTCCAGTAAGTCGACATTATCCCCTGCCTGTTCACCCACCAGGATTTCGACCGGTAGTGGCGGTAACGACTCACCGGCCTGAGGGCCAGAAAAAACTGGTTCAGGAGTCTCCTGCGCGAACAATCCTCCTCCAGATTGAACCGAAAGAAGAATCAGCAGCAAGGCAATCACACGCACGTTCAACACTCCTGCAACAAGATGATACCTACCACAAAGCGATCGCACGGATCGAACGCCTCGAGCGTCACAGTCTACCAACTCACAAGCACGTGAAGTGTTACAGAAATCAAGGTTAACTGAAATCCACCGCACGCAGTGTTCTCTCACACCGGCCATAAGACGCTCGACACCTCCCAACGGCCCATCTCTCGCTAAAGCGATGGTCTACGCCAAAAGTTCACCCAAAACTTTTCCGGGTTGGCCGTCCAACAACGACTGCTCCCGAGCGTTTTGCTCATAAATGAGTTTATTGGCATCGAGCCCAAAGAGGTGCAGCAACGTGGCGTGATAGTCATAGTGATTCACGATCCCCTCGATCGCATGATGACCAAACTCATCTGTTGCACCGTGCATCCCGCTGCGAAACCCACCGCCAGCAACCCACTGAGTGAAGCCATAAGTATTGTGGTCTCGACCGATATTCGCCTCGTTTTGTATCACGGGCAAACGCCCCATCTCGCCGCCCCAGTGAACAACCGTCGTCTCCAACAAACCGCGTTGCTTCAAATCTCGCACCAACGCCGCAGCAGGCTTGTCTATTTTCTTACACGAGTTGGGCAACGCTTTCACAATCCCACCATGATGATCCCAATATTGGTTTTTGGTGAACAACTGAACGAAGCGGACCCCACGTTCAATCAACCGCCGTGCGATCAAACAACGCTCTCCAAATTCACGGGTCACCTCATCGTTCAAGCCATACATCTCTCTTGTCTCTTTTGATTCGCGACTCAGGTCCGTCGCTTCTTCTGCAGAGAACTGCATCTTCTCAGCGAGCTCATAGTTCGAAATCCGAGCCCGCAATTCGTGTTCACCGGGGCGTTGAGCTGCGTGCTGTTGGTTCAGCTTTGATAAGAGATCAAGATATTGCTTCTGCACCTCGCCCCTCATCACCGAAGGGGGCTGCAAATTCAAAATCCTTGGCTCGACCGGTCGAATCACCGTTCCCTGATAGAGAGACGGCAGCCAACCGTTTGACCAGTTGAGGACACCCTCGACAGGCAACCCGCCCGGGTCAGTCATCGCAACATACGCAGGCAGACTCTCACTCTCGGTGCCAAGCCCATAAGCCAACCAACTTCCCAAGGCAGGCCGGCCCTGCATCGGTCGCCCATTGTTCATCGCATGGATCGACTGCCCATGATTATTTACCCCCGTATGCATCGAACGAATCACGAGCGCATCATCAACAATGGTTGAGAAATGCGGTAGCAACTCCGAAACATCCGTCCCATGCTCACCATACTTTTCAAACTTCCAAGGTGAACCAAACACCTTTGAACTAGCCTGCGCCGCATTGTCGTACTTAATCTTGCCCGGAAACTTCTGCATGTGAAGCTCATTGAGCAAAGGCTTAGGATCAAGAAGGTCCATCTGGCTTGGCCCTCCCTGCATGAACATCGAGATCATGGCCGTTGCCTTGGGCGGGTGATGCACAGGCTTGGGTGCGAGATCGAAATTCTGTTTTTCAAGATTCGGCTTTTTAACCTCTGCCCGAGTTTGGGAAGCTAACAGATTCGCTAGCGTCCAAGGCCCCGTCGCGAGCAAGGAACGCGAGAGAAAATGCCTCCGGCTCGATTGCCAGCGATCACCGCCGCATTGAGCATTCCCGCTCAAGGAATCGTTGCTTATCCATTGCGATCGCTTCATCCCGACGATACCTCGTATGACTTCTTTTCTTCTGCGGCGTGCTGTTTTCTATTCTGCCGCCGTTTTGACATTGTCTCTTTTTCCGCTCGCAAACTCATTGACCTAACGCAAAAGGCCCCATATCACCACACTGCCTTACTCTGGTGAAATGATGATTCAGCTAATCCACATAGAGAAAAGCGTTGGCGCTCATCATTGCCTGACATGCGCTGGCCAATGCCAGTTTCTGATTCTCGTTTTCAGAACGCTTCGGATCCATCGCAGCAAAAGCCTTGGTCTGCTCAAGCACAAAAACAGTCATCATCTGCAAGTCATCCGAACCAATGGGGCGACTGAAGCATCTCCACCAAGCGTCTTCAAGCTGTTTCGGAAGGTCATCTGACTCGCTGAGCAAACGCACCGAAAGTTGCGACGCACGATCGATGGCAAACTGGCTATTCATCATCATTAACGACTGTGTCGCGACGTTTGAGGCTACACGCAATTCGCAATTTGGCGAAACAATTGGAAGATCAAACGTCTCAAGTACAGCCAGCGGCCGGCTCCGACGAACCTGAATGTATAGACTTCGGCGAAAAGCATTTCTTGTTGCGCTGTCACCACCGGTCGGCTTCCGCTCTCCGTCGAGCATCTCTTTTCCAACAACGATTTGCCCAACCGCATCTTCTTTCACTGAAGCCGGTGGCCCGAAAAGCTCAGGAACCAATTCATCACTAATCCAAAGCATCGAGTCCCGCAATGCCTCCGATTCCAAACGCCGTACCGACATGCGGCCGAGCAACAGGTTATCAGGATCCTTCTGATCCAGCTCTGATGTTCGCAGCGATCGTTGCTGATACGTTCCGGAGGAAAGAATCAATCGATGAAGGTGCTTGAGAGACCAACCTGAATTCATCAGCTCACTGGCGAGCCAATCGAGCAACTCTGGATGCGTTGGATCGGCGCCAAGCATTCCGAAATCCCCTGGTGTTGAAACGATGCCGCGACCAAAATGGTGCATCCACAATCGGTTGACAATCACTCGAGCCAATAGAGGATGGCGTCCACTGGTCAGGTGTTTTGCGTAGGCAAGTCTCCGACCGGTGGTTGGCAACGACGGATCATCTGTCGGAATTGCGACATGATCCTCGGCCTGCAACACTGACAACTCATTAGGCTCCATAACTTGACTTGGTTGCTGATGATCACCTCGTACAAAAAGATGCGTTGCGGGTTGGTGACCAGCGGGCTCTTGAATCACCCTCACAAAGTTTTCTTTGGGTGCAGTCGCGCGAATCTCCTTGATTTCATCAAGCATCTTCGCAAGCTCAGTCTTTGCATCCGTGGAACGACATTTCTCAGCAGCTTGCCGATACTCTTCCAACACTTCTTTACCTTCAGCGTCAAACTCACCTAGGTTCTCTGCTGACACAAGGAAAGACTCAAAACGCTTTGCCGTCTCCTTCTGCTCATCACTCCAAGAATCACTCGCCGTTGCCAGCAGTTCTCGAATCGCATCCTTTTCTGGATCAGCAAGCGAGGCAGCCCGATTAAGCGTCGCGTTACGCAGGAACTCCAACTCTTTGGCTTTTGCAGCTTTCTCGATATCGCCCGCTCGTCGTGCCCTTTGCTCCGCATAAAGATAAAGAGATCCGGTTGTGATGTTACCAATACTTGGATACTCCTCGAGCAAAGCAACTTGATCCTCTGTGCGTTTAGCCTTCTCCGTTTGGTAGGCACTTCTCAGGGACTCACGCATCGCGTCCGGTACAACCAAAAGTTCTTCGTAAAGCGTTCTCTGAATATGCTCACTCTGGCGATCCAATCGTGCCTTCTCGGCGGCTTTCGCCTTCTCCTCGATCTCGCTTCGCAATTTACGATCAGCGTGTGTATAGAGAGAGACTCTTCGCTGAGCCGGCGTCTTCCATTTTTTCGGATCCAATGCAGGCTCAAAGATGGCACGGATCCGATAGTAATCCGCCTGACTAATCGGATCGTAACGATGATCGTGACATCGAGCACACCCTACCGTTAAACCGAGAAACGCGGAGCTCATGATCTGAATGGTATCCGCGACATTCTGATTCGCGGCCTCTGCGCGATCAACTCCACCAGTAGAGGTTCCATCGGGTGCCATTCGCAGGAAACCGGTAGCAGCGAGCTTCGCACGATTACCGGCTGAAAGATCCTCGCCATCAGACTGCGCCACCAACAACTCATCGCCAGCAAGCTGCTCGCGGACAAATCGATCAAACCCAATATCCGCGTTCAAACTATCAACCACATAATCGCGATAGAAGTAAGCAAACTCTCGTTCCACATCGCGATCCGTGTAGCCATCCGAATCAGCATAACCTGCTACATCCAGCCAATGCCTTCCCCATCTTTCACCATATTCTGGAGACGCTAGTAGTCGATTGACTAAGCGTTGGTAAGCATTGGGTTTCTGGTCAGAAACAAATTGCTCCACCAACTCTTTTGATGGAGGCAGCCCCCAGAGGTCCAGTGCGAGGCGACGCACCAACGTGTGGCGATCTGCTTTGGGCGAAAAACCAAGTTCATTTTCATTGAGCTTACGAAGGACAAACGAATCAATTGCGTTGACCACTTGCTGTGAAGAAGCGGCGAAGCGATCTTCAGTAACCTCACCTTCGGAACTCGATGGATGTGCCTCTCGCAAAATGACTTCAGGAACCACAGGTTTGGTAATCGGCTGGAATGCCCAGTAGCTACGTTCTTCCTCTGTTAAATAGTCGCCACCATCAAGTGAATCAGGCTCTGCGCGGGCGGTTACAGCACCAGCATGAATCCACTGTTTGAGAAGCGAAACTTCCTCAACAGAAACCTTTTCGTCACCCGGAGGCATCTCTCCAGCTTCAACCCTCTCGAGTAGAAGCGAACTGTCGGGATCCCCTGGAACAATTGCCTCACCAGACTCTCCGCCGCGAATCAACCATTTCCGCAATCGCACATCGAGCTCGCCCTCCACCACACCAGCTTCACCGTGACAATGAAAACAGTGCGTCTTAAGAATAGGTCGGACGTGACGTTCAAACGTGATCGGCTCATCCGACTGCTTTGCTGGCTCCAACGCCCACAATCGAAAACCACTTAAACCGCTCGGCAGTAACGACAAGAGTAGCGTCACACTTAGTAACGCCGAGAACGTCCGCGTGGTTACTAAACGAAAAGCATTCAGATCAATTCGCAACATGATGACTTTTCGGTGTCGTGATAGACAGAAAAATGGAACCTTCTCGGGTTAGCCCGCCTCTCCAGTTTATGCGATCTCACGGCACGTTTCGATAACAACATGCATTTTTTGGCGCACGTCCTACCGGATCATCGTTCTGATCGATCCATAAACCTTCATTCTGGCAAAATGCTAACACCTTGGCCGCCATTCCCGTTAAGATTCTGATCCCGAAGGAGGAATTCCATCCTTGTGAGGGCATGAGACTTGCGACGTGATCATTCGTCAAAGACACGGAGACTGAAGACACGGAGACTCAAAGAAGCAAGTCGAGCATTAACGTCACCCCTTGCGTCCACTCCGCAAGCTGGCGCATCAAAACACAACCATCAAATCAATTCTCACTCACCGGAACGGACCCCCATGAAGATGCGAGCATCGCGCTGGATGATTACGGGAAGCCTGCTGCTGTTGGCGACCGCTTCACAAGTCGCAAACGCACAGATCAAATCAATCAAAGAAAAAGCATGGCTAACGAAACCTTCAGCCCCAAATTGGATCTGGGACGCGAAGGGTTCAACGGACGGACAGATCCTTCACCTACGCAAAGATTTTGACCTAAAAGGATCCATCAAGTCCGCAAAACTCTACACCACCTGCGATAACCACATGCAGCTTTGGATCAATGGCAAAGAGATCCACAGTAGCGATCAATGGGAGAGCCCATTGTTGGCGGACATCACGAAGGTTCTCAGCATTGGCAAAAACACTTTTGCAGTTCGAGCGAGGAACGACGGCGGTGTTGCTGCGTTTGTATTCAAACTGGTAGTCGATCACGGCGACGGCAAATCCACATCAGTTACTTCTGACGAATCATGGCAATCGGCTGCTGATGCGCCATCGCCCGACTGGTTCAAACCAGATGCAACCTCACTCTCTTGGAAGGGAAAGCTCAAGGCGGTGAACCGGTTAGGAGCTAGCCCCTGGGGAATACCTGGCCAAAGTGGTCAGGGCGCAGGGGTGATTGCAGCCGAAGACATCTCCCTGCCCGCAGGTTTCACGATTGACCTCGTGCATGAAGTCGACAGCAACGACCATGGCTCATGGGTCGCTTTATCAAAGATGGGTGACGGCCGATTGATCGCGTGCGACCAAGCGGGCAAAGGCGCTGTATTACTCCGGGTGCAAGAAACCGCTCAGGGGCCTCGTGTCGCTATCGAAGCTCTGGATGTAAAAATGCCGGGTCGCGAAGAACGAATCAGTGGTGCACAAGGCTTACTCTGGGCCTTCGACTCACTTTGGTTTCATAAGAACGGTGGGAATCTCTATCGCATCACCGATGCGAGTGGTGATGGCAAACTCGATACAGCAGTCGTCGTCCCGAGCCAAACTGGGGGCGGTGAACATGGCAACCACGCGGTAATCCTGACCGAGGACGGCACGGGCATCTACATGGACGGTGGTAATCATGCACCTTTGGCAGAAGTTTCGAAGTCCAACGTCTTGAATTGGCAAGAGGATCTCCTGTTGCCTCGAATGTGGGATGCCAATGGACATGCCAGAGGAAAACTCGCACCCGGTGGTTGGGTCACAAAGCTGAATCCCGAGACACTGGAGCAAGAATTGGTTTGCATTGGCTTCCGAAATCAATACGACATCGCATTGAATCACTTGGGGGATCTCTTCACCTATGACGCCGACATGGAATGGGACATGGGATCACCATGGTACCGCCCCACTCGTATTTGCCAGGTTGTCAGCGGAGGTGATTACGGCTGGCGAAGCGGCACTGGTAAATGGCCAACCTATTACGAAGACAGCCTTCCACCTGTCGTTGAAATTGGCCCCGGTTCCCCGACTGGAGTTGCGTCAGGGATCGGTGCAAAGTTCCCCGCGAAATACCAGAACGCAATCTACGCACTCGATTGGACTTTCGGCACCATCTACGCCATCCACATGGAACCCAGTGGCGCTGGCTATCGAGGAGTCAGCGAACCGTTTGCGACTGGGGCACCGCTTCCGGTCACCGATGCAGTGGTGGGCGATGACGGACACTTTTACTTCACCATCGGAGGCCGCGGAGCAAAGTCTGCACTGTACCGCATTCGATACACCGGCGACGAATCAACCGCACCCATGAAGGCAAACGAAATGAGTGAAGCGACCGCGCAAGCACGCTCAAAACGGCAAGCCTTAGAAAAATTCCATGGCACCACACTCGAAGGCGCCGACGCACAAAAAGCGGTCGCTTTGGCACTGGAAAGCCTCTCAAGCGAAGACCGCTTCCTCCGGTCAGCGGCACGAGTAGCCTTGGAGTCACAAGACACCGCTCTTTGGGCCGAACAAGTCCTAACCTCCCTCGATGCACAGACGCGAATCACCGGCGCAGTAGCTATTGCTCGAACCGGCAAGGCGGATCTTCAGTCAAAGGTTGCATCAAGCCTGAGCAAACTCAAACTCAACGACCTCTCTCGTCAACAGTTGCTAGGTTGGTTCCGTGCTCATGGCCTCAGCATCCTTCGGCTCGGCAAACTCACTCCGGAACAACGTGAACAAACCATCAATCTAGTTCACGGCGTGTTCCCAAGCGACGATGGCGACATCAACACCGAAGCGATCCGGTTACTTGTTGCACTGAATGATACCGGTGTGATCGAGCCAGCAACGCAACTGATCGCAACCCGAGGAGAACCGCAAATCCCCGACTGGTCGGAACTCGCCTCTCGAAACGCTGGTTATGGCAGAACCGTTCAAGGCGTTCTTGATAACCACCCACCGAGTCGCGAGATTGGCTTCGCGCTGATGCTCAGAAACCTGCGCACCGGCTGGACTTTAAAACAACGCAGAATCTACTTTGAATTTCTGAACACCGCAGCAAAAGGATCGGGCGGTTCAAGTTTCCCCGGCTTCCTTCGCAATATCCGCGAAGAAGCATTGGGACTTTGCACCGATGAACATCGTGCGGCTCTTCAGGAGATCACCGGCGAGAACTTCGACCCCGTCCCCGATTTTGAAATCAAACCGATTCAAGGCCCCGGGCAAGCGTGGACATTTGATTCGGCTAGGCAGCACACCAATTTCCGCGGGGCCTCATTTGAAAATGGACGCAGCCTGTACTTTGCAGCAAGCTGCGGCAAGTGCCATCGCTTCGATGGACTCGGAGGAAACGTCGGTCCTGATCTTACCAGTGTCCGAAATAAATTTGATTCGAACTATGTCCTCGATCACATCATTGACCCGAGCAAGATCATCTCTGATCAATATCAATCCTCCGTTGTTCTGACGTCGGATGGTAGATCGCTGACAGGTTTGATGTCAGAGGCCGATGGGAAAGTGATCGTCTACCCAGCCGACATCAATGCGGAACCGATCTACCTCGAATCTGATGAAGTGGAGGCAGTGAAACCGTCACCGATTTCGCAAATGCCCAAAGGCCTCATCGATGGACTCAGTGG
>JAKMEW010000293.1 GCA_022425745.1 Rubripirellula sp. | reverse complement strand
GCTGGTAGGTGACCTTTCCACTGCACGACGAAGGGCACACGCAGAGCCCCCTCGTACATCTGCCCTTTTTCTCCACGCAGTGGCAGGTTCGATGACGTTAATTCGCGAGTCGGACCGCCATTGTCACTGAGGAAAAACACCAGCGTATCTTTCTCCAGTCCCGAAGCACGCAACTGTTCCATTACAGCCCCGACGCTGTCGTCTAAATTCGCAAGCATGGCAGCGAAAATGCGTCGATGTATATCTTCGATATGTGAAAAACGCCTCATGTACTCATCCGCACCTTGCAGCGGGCTATGCACGGCGTTGTAGGCAAGATACAGCAGAAACGGTTTGTCATCATGGCGTCGAATAAAATCAACCGCCTCTCGGGTCAAAGCATCAGTCAAGTACTCCTCCTCTACCACCGGTTGACCACCACGAACGATCGGATTGTTCGCATCGTAATCCGGTTCATCGTGCCCCATGTGGGTCGTGTAGATCAAACCGCGTTTGCCGTGCCACCGTCCACGACTTCCACCGGGAAGCGTCTTTCTACGCAACATGGTGGTAACACCCTCATAAGGAGGAGGCACAAAGTAATGTCCCTCATGAGTAAACCCGAAGAACTCATCGAATCCATGACGAAATGGATGGTAGGGTGCCGCGCCGCCCTGATGCCACTTCCCGATCACTCCGGTCGTATATCCCGCATCATGAAACGCTTCGGCAATCGTGATTTCGGATGCGGGTAAGCCATGTTGGAGATCTTCGTTCTTTGCCCCGATTGGATTGAATTCGTAACCAAATCGAGTTGGAATACGTCCAGTCAACAGTCCTGCCCTAGACGGACTACAGTTGGGCCCTGTCACATACCCCGATGTAAACCGGATACCATTTCCAGCGATCGAATCAATGTGCGGCGTAGGAATCTCAGGATTACCTTGGCAACCCAACTCCCCGTACCCAAGATCATCAGCCAAAAGAATCACAACATTCGGCGGGCGATCCTCTGCGGATACGGGAATGACCCACAGCAGACTAAGGAAAAATACGCAACGGCATGCACAATGATCAATCAACATCAAATTACTCACACGACAAACAAAAGGGTCGCTAACTGGGTTCCTCTAAGCTGACCCACCAATCTCAGCGACTCGGTTATGTTACCCCATTAAGACGACCGAAATCCGGTGCGCAATGATTTCCGCAACCTTCTTTCAATTAAAAAATGAAGAGCCACGATTCATTCAAGACGAGAACGATCCTCATTACCGCTATCGTCATTCAAGCCTTAGCACTCACATCCTGCCGACACGAGCCCCCCAGCAAGGATGACCGATTGCTAGGAATCACCACCAGCCAATTGATGAATCGAATTGAGGGCGCAAATTCTCCTGAGCAAGCTGCGATTGCTCTGGCTGAAGGAATCAGTGAAAAGTCCCCAGCCAAGTTTTTACGCCATCTCTGTCTCGGTGTGTGCGATGGCCCAATCAGCACCGTCAACAAGTATGCGGAATTTATGCACAAAAAAAACCTCACCGATGACTCAGGCGCCTACTCAACCCTCGATTTACCCAGCAGGATCATTGCCGATTCAGGAGATGCAATTGAGACACAGGCATTCGATCAGCAAGATCCCCGTGTTGGACAACTTTCGTCGCAAATGCTAAGCACTTATTATGGAGAATCATTTCAATGCGTCTGGGTAACCGTTCAGGACCGCGTCAAGCATCATTACACTTTCCGAGTGGTAGTTACGAGTGTTAGTGGGAGGTGGTACGCAATTCCGCGCTGCAAAAGCGCAACCAGTTTTTACGAGATTGCAGATGCAATGCAGCAGCAAAGAAAGAGGAAAACCTGAGTCTCTCAGATGGTTGAGAACGCATAATATCGCACCGAGCCCGAGCGTTTGATCATTGCTTAAAACGTCACTTACCTGCCGCACTGTCACCTCCAAAACACTCCAATACAATCGAACAAAGTTCATTTATTACGATTGCATACCAAGATTGAATCAGCATGTGGCACTCTCACACAAATTCACCTCCGCTTGGCATACTTGCCCGCAATCTGATTGTGATCGTCGTCGTTGCAACATTAACCAAGCCGACCGCATCTGCTGAAAAGCGGGTTCCATCAGGAACTTTAGTTTTCCACATCACCAATCAGGAAAACACGCTAACTCCAGCAAGGATCCACCTTTACAGCAAGGAGGGTGAACCACAAATTGCTCCTGACTGTCCCAACTGGAACGATCATTTTGTATCGAACGGCGAGACAACTCTAAAACTCAAACCCGGCATCTACCGCTGGGAAATGGAACGCGGCCCCGAACATAAACAACTCTCCGGTACGGTCCGGATTGGCGAGAACACGACAGTTCATGTCAACGCTCAATTCAATCGCCTGCCTTCTCTCCCGAACAATGGACTCGTTGACGAACATTGGTACAGCGGAGATCTACATGTGCACCGTCCTGTTCAGCACATGAAACAATTGATGGAAGCTGAAGATCTAAATTTTGCAACGGTCATCCAGTGGTGGAACACACCTGCTGAAAGAAGTGCCAAAGCAGAGACCACCGTTTACCAATTCGCGGATCACCAGATTTACTCCACTATGGCGGGTGAAGACGAGAGAGAAGGTGGAGCCTTGTTGTACTTCAACCTGAAGCAACCTCTCGATCTAACTGTTCAAAATCGTGAATTCCCGTCTCCAATGGTGTTCCTGGAAAGAGCAAGAGAGATGGATCAGCGAGTTTGGGTAGATGTTGAAAAGACCTTCTGGTGGGATGTACCGCTGTGGGCGGCGATTGCCGAACCCGACTCCATCGGAATCGCCCATAATCACATGCACAGATCTGGAGTCCTAGATAACGAGGCATGGGGAAAGCCGAGAGATCTCCGCCAATACCCGGGACCCCGCGGTAATGGACAGTGGACCCAAGACATCTACTACCACCTTCTAAACTGTGGTTTCCGTATCCCTCCATCTGCCGGCAGCGCATCGGGTGTTCTTCCCAACCCCCTCGGACACAATCGAGTTTATGTTCAAATCGGCGACCAACCTTTTACCAGGGAGACATGGTTTGATGGGCTACGGCAGGGAAAATGCTTTGTCACCAACGGCCCGCTGCTAAGAGTGAAAGCGAATGGGCAGTGGCCCGGCGCAAATCTCAATCTCAATGATAAGAAACACGTCAATTTTGAAATCAAACTCACATCACGGACACCTGTCTCAAGACTTGAGGTCATCCATAACGGCGAAACTGTCGAAAGCATTCCGTGCAACAATGAAATTTCACAAACATTCCAGCATACAGTCAGCCTTGAAAATCACGGTTGGGTGCTTATCCGTGCGGTGGGCAGCGCGGCACACACCTATCAATTCGCCTCAACTGCACCATGGTACCTAGGATCAGGTTATCCAGATCCTCCACAGGGCCATTCACCGGAAACTCTTTCAGCCAAGTCGGTTCCTTATATCAGTCCTGAATCCGCAAAGTTTTTTCTCGATTGGATCAATGAGCGAATTGATCGTGTCAAGCTGCATTTGCCGAGTCGCGAACAAGAGTCTTCGGTACTCGAGTATCACCTCAAAGCAAAAACCTTTTGGGAGCAACGATTACAAGTTGCACAAAAACCTCAGCAGCAACAGCTACGCACACTACAAGCAATCGGCTATCAGGATGCGATCACTCTCCTTCTTGAATTAAAGCAACTCTCCGAAAACGCAACAGACAGGATCTCTGGAAACCTCGCAGAAGAAAACGTACAACGCACTTCGGAGGCACAGACCTCAGCAATTGCTAAGACTGAAAGAAGTGCGACAAACTTTGCCGAGAACCGATCATTGATTTCCGGCGAGCGAAATGCGATCGAAAGAGCGATTCGCCGCGCTTACCTTGCGCACAATCAGCAGGAGATCGAGGACGCGTTAGCACCGTTGGTTTGGCTGAAGATCTCTATCAATCCGGAATCTCGTGTCAAAGTCCAAGCCACAAACGATCGAGTGACTCTCCTGCAAGGCGTTCCGCTTTTCCGATTGGCTCGCATTGAAAACGCTGCCGGCATCACCGCGCAACTAAATTTATCCGCGATTGATTTATCCACTGAACCGCCGAAAAAAGCAGGGTGGTTCGAGCCGATGTTTGTTACGAGAAAAGACCATCCCGATCGTCTACATGGTGGACTGCATCAATATAAAATTGTGAAGGCAACCACGCTTCAAAGCGGGATCCGCGAAGTGAGGATTGTTGGTGACGCAGGACAAGGGACTCAGGACCTTGGCTTTCGCGCAACCGCCGACCTGATGCTAGAAACTTTAGAGTGAGAGATTGATTGTGAGATTTCAAATCGGTTCCATCGCATCGATTTTGATGTTGGCATGCGCGACCCTAATTCTTGATCAGCAAACTGCGCATACACAGGAAAATCGCTCTTCTGTTGCCTCGAGAGAACTTGGTAGCGAGCAATCAGCGAGGCAAGAGGACTCCGAACCTCAGCAGCTAGAGAAATTCGAAAATACAGTCTTAGAAATACCAATACAGCCCTTGCTCTCACAAGTGCATCGTCTTGGGGAAGCACTCGAGGTAATCGGATCACCACTCTCGACACGCAAACTCGAGAAGCTCGCTCAGATCAAACGAGACTATTCAAATCATCCTGATTCGGCTGACCCGAGTTTCATTTTGGAGTCCATCGAATCAATCTTTGACCCACTCTGTTTAGCAACCATCGCCGTGCCAAATACCGGCAGGCCAACCGTAAGTGTAGGTAATACCGAACGCGTCTTGCTCGAGCAGGGATGGCGAACCTTTCTGATCAAAGTCATCAACCCGCACCATCGCACCGGCAGGCTTTTTGTGGAAAGCCCGAACGCGAGACCGTTGCCTCATGCACCCGCTGACCAAGTGGGATCGCGTTGGATGCAACTGTCTTCCTTTGAAGGACAACCAATGCGCGCCAATCTGAGCGGACTCGGTGTCGAGTACAGAATCATTCAAATCTACAGTCGCGACAAAGGACAAAAGGACGCAATCCTTGAGTTCAGCGTCTCCGGAGACCCCAAAGGAGATCGTCACCTGATTCATGAATGGCGTTTTGCCGATGGAACCGATGGCTGGCACGAAATGAATCAGATAAGGATCGCTGAGAAAGACGGGTCTTTGCAAATTGAATCTTTGGGTAACGATCCCTTTATGGGAACCAACGTGTCCCACCGAGGCGGGCCGATGGTTCTTCGTTTCTGGGGCAAAGCGGAAACCGATGGCATCGGGCAATTCTTTTGGTGGACCAAAGACATCCCACAAGCAACCGGAGATCGTCAGACAAATTTTATTCTCGAGCCCAACCGTGAACACCTCTACGAAGTGCCGTTCTTTTGTGATGGCGAATTAGCTGGGATCCGAATCGACCCGCTGGTAAAACCGGGGAAGATGAGAATCGATTGGATTGACCTTTATTCATCACAACGAAACGACAACTGGGCTCAACTAAAGCTGAAATTTGAGTCGCGTGGTGCAACCCCCGTGACGTTTCGAATCACCGACCAAGAAGGTTTACCGGCGTTCGCGAAGTTTGAAATTCGTGACAGTGAGGGTAGAACCTATCCTGCGCAATCAAAGCGATTGGCTCCCGACTTTTTCTTCCAAAAGCATATCTACCGTGGCGATGGCGAGACCATCTCGCTGCCTCCCGGACAATATCAAGTCAAAGTCTCGCGGGGCCCAGAAAGCATCACTGAAACCGTTCCACTATCGGTGGGCACAAAGCCGACACAAATCACCTATCAGGTTCGACGATGGATTGATCCTTCAAAGAGTGGCTGGTGGTCAGGTGATCATCACATCCATGCTGCAGGCTGTTTGCATTACGACAACCCCACTCGGGGCGTTCAGCCAGAAGACATGATCCGACACCTAATGGGCGAAGACCTAAAAGTTGGATGTTGTTTAACGTGGGGCCCGTGTTTTGATTTCCAGAAACGATTCTTCACCGGTGAGGTTGCTGAACAGTCGAGCTATCCGTACACATTGAGGTACGACATTGAAGTCTCGGGGTTTGGATCACACATGTCAGGGCATCTCAACTTGTTGAACCTGAAAGAACAAATCTACCCCGGTGGCGAATCCAAAGATCACTGGCCAACCCTCGGACTGAACACTTTAAAGTGGGCCAAAAAGCAAGGTGCGATCTGCGGTCCGGCACACTCGTCGATCGGCCTGACACAGTTTGTCGGTCGTCTTGAAGGAACCGATGACAAGGACGGACCGCACAACCTGCCGAATTACAACCTCCCCGCCTTCGACGGCATTGGTGCAAATGAATTCATTGTGGACATCACGCATGAGGTTCCCGGCCCCGACGGTAAGCTCGTTCCGTCGGTTGATTTCATCTCAACAATGAATACAGAACGTGTTGCGGAATGGAACATGTGGTACCACGTCTTAAACTGTGGTTTCCGCGTAGCGGCAAGCGGAGAAACAGACTTCCCGTGCATGAGCGGTGAAAGAGTCGGGATCGGGCGTGTCTATGCCAAAGTGGATGGCAAGCTTACGTTTGACAAGTGGATCCAGTCGCTCGCGTCCGGCCGCAGTTATGTGAGCGATGGCTTGTGTCACCTGCTTGATTTTTCCGCCCGGTCTGATCAATCTCCGAAACGCGTCGATGTTGGCACCCATGGCAGCGAAATGCAATTGGCTGGCCCACAGCGAGTTACCTTTTCCACGGACTTTGCGGCGAATCTAGACGCCGATTCAGCGGAGATTGAATTGATCGTGAATGGATATCCGGTTGCTCAGCGTCGTGTCGACGCTGACGGTTCCAAAATGCGCATTGAGTTCGATCACACCATTACAAAGAGTTGTTGGGTTGCGATGCGTGTCTTTCCAAACGCACATACAAACCCGATCTACATCACGGTTAACGATCAACCAATTCTTGGATCAGTGGATAGCGTTCGCTGGTGCCAAGCGGGCGTGGAACAGTGTTGGAAGTCGAAACAGAACATGTACGCCATTGACGAACAAGCAGACGCAAGGTCAGCCTATGAACATGCGAGAAGAGTTTACGCTGACCTGCTGCAAAGATCCCAACAGCGTCATCGTCCAGAATAGAATGAGCCTTGAATCGAGTTGAACCTGCTTTCAACATCATTCGCAGATGTGACCCTCCTTCACATCTGCGGCTCAGTTAAGCCGCTCCTCTAATCCGGCGTAGCGATCACTTGAAACTGAAGACCATCACCCAGTTGATTACTTTCACCTGCTGTCTGGCAACAGACGGTGTTTTGGAAGTGCGAGCGCAGTCATCGGTCGACTACGTTGATCAGATCAAGCCACTTCTCGCAAGAAAGTGCCTTCCGTGCCACGGCGCATTGAAGCAAGAGTCCGATCTTCGCCTCGATACAGCCAACTCGATGATTAGTGCTGGCATCATCATCCCGAAGGACCCGGAGCAAAGCGAGTTACTCCAGCGTATCCAAACTGAAGAATTGAGTTCTCGCATGCCTCCCGAAGGTGAGCCTCTCTCTGCCGCCGAAGCTCTGCTAGTTGAGACTTGGATTAAGCAGGGTGCTGAATACCCGACCGGCGAACAACCACAAGCGGACCCTTCGCAACATTGGTCTTTTCAGCCAGTAGAACATGCTCTAATCCCTGATTCATTCAATGGGCATCCAATCGATTACTTCATCGAACGCAGCTTGATAACATCTGGCCTAACGATGTCGGAACCGGCAAGTCCGGTCGATCTATGCCGACGAATTCACTTGGATCTTCACGGCTTGCCACCGACGCGAGTCGAAATTGAAACCTTCTTAGCTGGGATACAACAGAACCCAGTAACCACCATCGGTGACAAGGTACGCACGTTATTGGAGAGCCCGAGATATGGCGAGAGGTGGGGCCAGCACTGGCTGGATATCGTCCGCTACGCGGACACACACGGCTTCGAAGTCAATACGCCGCGTGAAAATGCTTGGCCTTATCGCGATTTCGTCATTCGCTCGCTCAATGAAAATAAACCATACGACCAATTCATTAGAGAACAGATCGCGGGAGACCAGTTGGAACAAGACACCGCAACAGGTTTTCTAGTCGCTGCTCCTGTCCTTCTGCCGGGTCAAATTGGAAAAGATGAAGCATCGAAGCGGTTGGCGAGACAAGACTCTCTCGACGAAATTGTCGTCAGCACCTCGGCTTCCTTCCTAGGACTCACGATCGGGTGCGCTCGCTGCCACGACCACAAGTTCGATCCGATCAGCCAACAAGACTACTACGCATTCCAGGCATTCTTCGCTGGTGTACGGTACGGGGATCGACCTTATCGTGACGAAAAAGCAAACGAGCGAGAGAACGAAGCGAGAATGCTCGCAGAGGAGATTGAGCAGATCAAAGCAAAGCTCGCAAATCATCACCCGCTCTCCCATACCTCGCGCACCGTCATTATCGATGACGAAGACACCGATCGCACAACTCATCTAACGACCAAAAACGGGCACGGAACAAATCCGGAAGGTCGCGAGCGTGGGTATCGTGACGACCCAGGTAGCGTAACGCGATTGGGAAATTTAAGCCTAGGACGATACACCTGGTGGGATAACAAACCGGATAGCGATGTCTTCACTTGGGATCTAAAAACTGCCGGTAACTTCCACCTTTGGATTTCGTGGGGTGTGCATGGCAGTGGTGTTCATACACGCGATGCTAAGTACGTCCTCGACATAGACGGTGACTTGGAGTCCAAGATTGATCAGAAAGAGGTTGCAACTGCAGATCAATACTATTTCTCGGGACAGATTCAGGGTGAAAGCGAAAAAAAACCTTTGTGGAGTGGACTCCACTATGCCGGTCAACACACCCTGACAAGAGAGTCGCGACTGATCCTTCGCGGAGGCAAGACGGGCACTGGAATCACCGCGGATGTGATCGTCCTTCAAGAAACAAAGGAGAAATCGAGTTCATTGCCAGCACTGAGAGAGCCGGTTTCCCCAAAACGGAACGTTGAGCGGTTCGAGCAAGTCGATGCCAAGTTTGTTCGGTTCACTTCACAAGCAACGATTGACGACAATCGCCACCAACCATGCTTAGACGAGATCGAGATCTACTCGGCGAGTCGACCAGCAGAGAATCTCGCACTGGCGACACGAGGAACGATCGCCACGTCATCCGGCAACTATTCAGAAACTGGCAAACACCAACTAAAGCATATTAACGATGGGAACTACGGCAATGACAAGAGCTGGATTTCTAATGAATTCGGAAAAGGCTGGGTTCAACTAGAGCTTCCGAACCCGACTCCCATCAATCGTATTATCTGGGGTCGTGACCGAAACACAAAATTCCAGGATCGCCTACCAGTGAAATACAAAGTGGAAGTATCGCTCGATGGTGAACAATGGACCTCGGTTTCGGGATCGGTTGACCGACTCCCAATCGGCACGCCTCACGATGAAGCGATCAACTTAGCTCGCCAAAACGCATCCGATGCTGACGATACGAAAGACCAATTAAAGATAAGTGAGCAACTGAATGACCTACAAGCGTTAGAGAAACGTCACGCATCTCTTCAACAACCGTCTCTCGTTTACGCGGGTATTTTTGGGACGCCCGAACCAACACACTTTCTCAACCGCGGCGATCCAGAACAACCAAAAGACCTGGTTGCGCCGACACCCCCCAATGTTCTTAGTGGATTTACGCTCCCCGAAACAGCGAGTGACAGCGAACGACGAATCAGACTCTCAAACTGGATAGCTGACCCCGCAAATCCGCTCACCGCCAGAGTCATGGTGAATAGGATTTGGCAGTTTCATTTCGGAACTGGCTTAGTCGATAGCCCCAGCGACTTTGGAATCAACGGGTCAAAACCAAGTCATCCACAGTTGCTTGATTGGTTGGCAAGTGAATTCATCAACAACGGATGGTCATTGAACCATCTTCATGAACTGATCATGACTTCCAGAACTTATCAACAATCAAGCCTGGTTCGTGCGGAGGCAATGTCAATCGATGCGGATTGCCGGCTCCTTTGGCGTTACCCCAGCAGGCGGCTGGAGGCCGAATCGATAAGGGACAGCATTCTGCTGGTTGCAGGGAACATCAACTGGAAAATGGGAGGACCTGGATTTAACTTTTTCCAAACACGGGGTGGACTCAGTGGATTTCCCCACCTCAAGGATTTCACAACGGAAGAACTCCGGCGAACAATCTACTCACATAAAATCCGGATGGAACCGATCCCCGTATTTGGTGCCTTTGATTGTCCAGACGCAGGTCAACCGACAGCACAGCGAACGCAATCAACTACGGCCATACAAGCACTGAATCTATTCAACAGTGACTTCATCGTCGAACAATCACGAGTCTTTGGGCAAAGGCTCATCACGGAAGTTGGTTCTGATCATAAACTTCAAATCGAGCGAGCTTTCCAAATCAGTCTTGGACGACTACCCACGGAAACGGAACTGAAGAAATGTGAGCAGCTTGTCTACATTCACGGAATCGAACCATTCTGCCGTGTCCTATTGAACAGTAATGAATTTCTGTTCATGCCGTAGAATAGTACTACATCAAGATTATTTCAACTGTCGCACACCGCTTACTACCACTGTCTGATGAACTCCTCAAGCTTACCCAACCATTACCGGAAACGAATGCTTGATCGCCGCGGTTTCATTGGCTCAACCTGCACCGGATTAGGTTCGATCGCTTTGTCAACTTTGGTCGCACAAGAAAGTACAACGGCCTCACAGACCCCAAAGATTGACCCTGCAAATCCACAACGCGCTCGGAGTCCACACTTCAGGCCCAAGGCGAAAAATGTGTTGGTAATCTTCTGTGCAGGTGCCTGCAGTCAACTAGAGACCTACGACTACAAGCCTGAACTCACCCGTCGCGATGGATTGAGCTTTGATGGAGCTCCGGCAGTTACATTTCAAGGTCCGTCCGGGAACCTAGCGAAACCACAATACAATTTTCGACCTCGTGGTGAATGCGGGAAGATGGTCTCCGAAATGATCCCGCATCTCGGTGACCTCGTGGATGACATCGCCTTTGTCCATTCGTTGACGAGCAAATCGAACACACACGGTCCAGCCGAGAACTTTCTTTCTACCGGATTCACACTTGATGGTTTTCCGAGTATCGGCTCATGGGTTACCTACGCTCTTGGATCGGAAAATCAAAATCTACCTGCATTCGTTGCAATCCCTGATCCTCGAGGTGTTCCGCAAGCAAGCGTCAACAACTGGGGTCCAGGATTTCTACCAGCATTCTTTCAGGGCACAGCTTTTAACGCCTCCCAGCCCATTCGTAACCTCACATCGCCGGCAAATGTCTCACCCGAAACCGATGCTGCCGCACGCGCCCTACTCAATGACCTCAACCAAGAACACTTGGAACG
>JAKMEW010000271.1 GCA_022425745.1 Rubripirellula sp. | reverse complement strand
AGATGGTAGTAAAAAAGACGCCGACGACATGGATGTATGCCGCCGGCGTCTTAACTTAGTTCGTTCTGTATCTTTTCGGAACAGTTGCTTGGAGCCAATGGTTGCTTTAGGAGTGATCCACAGACTGCAATCATCCCAGATCAGTTTTCAAAGATCTATTTTTTGTTGAACCGGTAGATGCACTGACCTCGGGAGCTCACGGTCAAATAAAAGACTTCTCCGTTATGGTCTTCACCAAACGCAACCACGGGGATGCTGTCGGGGATGACTTGTTCGTTCCGGGTCGCTTTCCCAGCTTCGGGATCATAGGACAAAGCCCAGATCTTTCCCGTCACGTAGTCTGCGTAGAGATACTTGCCGGTCAAGGATCCGACACGGTCACTCTGATAAACGCGTCCACCAGTAATCGATTTTCCGATCCGATGGTCATACTCAAAGACAGGTTCGATTGGTGAGCTGAGACCTTCGACAGCCGGGCGATTTCCAAACGGATGGCTGCCCTCACGAGTACTCCAGCCGTAATTGCCACCCTTGGTGATGACGTTGACTTCTTCCCAGAGTTCCTGACCAACATCACCGACCCAAAGTCGACCGGAGTGAGAGTCGAATGCCATGCGCCAAGGGTTACGTAATCCGAACGCATAGATTTCAGGTCTCGCACCTTTTCGGTTGACAAACGGATTGTCCGAGGGGATTCCGTATGCATGGTGCTCATTAGAAAAATCAATGTCGATCCGCAAAATGGACCCGAGTAGGCTATTTAGATCCTGCCCGCTAGCGGTTGGGTCGTTGCGGAAGCCACCGTCACCCAACGCGATGTAGAGGTACCCGTCTGGACCAAACTCAATCACACCCCCATTGTGATTCTGAAAGGGTTGGTCGATTTCCATGATGATCTTCGCTGACTCAGGGTCAACCTGATTCGGATTCGCCTTCGAGATGGTGTAGCGAGCCACGATGGACTTTGGTTCAGTCGGATGGGAATAGTAGACAAAAAGGTGCCCGTTCTTTTTAAATTCAGGGTGTAACGCAAGTCCGAGCAGTCCCTGCTCATTTGCACCACGGTTTTTCCAGTCCTTCACTTGCTCGCGAAGATCCAAGACTAGGTGAGATTCTTTCACATCGTCTCGGTTTTCAAAACACCAGACCGCACCAAATTGTGAGGCTGCGAAAAGGCGATTGCTGCCATCACGAGCAGGAGTCAGTTCCATTAGACGGAGAGGGCGTAGCTGACCCGCGTCATTTACAGGTTCCCAGTTTTCCAATTTGAGGTTGGGGAACGCGACGTCCGCTGTCAGATCTAGTGTTCCATCAATCGGTTGCGGGACCGATCCGTCATCGTTGAATTCACGTACCTTGATATTTCGGTAGGCGACTTTATTTCCGTGATCCTGCAGGCAAATATGCCCAGAACCAGAGCTTCCAAAGTTTTCAAACTTGGTGAACTTACTGGCGGAGACTTTTTGCTTCCAGTCATTGTTGCCAAGTTTGAAGTGGTAGTATCGAACTCCATTCATGCAGACTTCGCAATCATCACCGTTGATGCGAATGTAGAGCTGGTTCCATTCACCGGCGGGCCGGGTCGCATCGATCACGTTGCCCTGCTGATCGCGTCCGGGCTGGTAGAGCTGGTAGAGCCAACCTGCTTTCTGCGGGTCATGCCCATCCACGTTGTCCTGAACTTGGATTTCCGGACCGGTGTGCCAAGGTGCGTTGCTATTCTCTTGCACATGGAACATCACGCCGCTGTTGCCGGCTTTGCTGATCTGGTATTCGAGCGACAGTTCAAAGGCGTCGTACTGTTTTTTGGTAACAATATCGCCGGCACCTTTGGCAACTCGTGTGAGGGCACCGTCCACGACTTTCCAACCTTCGGAAAGATCGTCTTTCCGGTAATTTCTCCAGTGCGCGGTGGAGTTCCCATCGAAGAGCAGTTCCCATCCACTTCGTTGCTCGGATTCGGTTAATGTATTAACGGCAGGCTCCGCTGAAGCGGTTGCTGCTAGCGTTAATGCCAAAGCCAAAGATTTGTATTTCATCTTTTCTCACCTAAACAGGCTTAAGTAGTGCTGATCTATCAGCCCGAAAGTATTACGCACTGCAGATAGAACGGCAACAGTTACGGGCTAGAAAACAGTCCTTGGACGTTTTGGACGATTCTCCGGAGACGGCTCATATGAATGTCAACGGTTAAACTTTCACCGGCTGGCGAACTGAATGTGCTAAAAATATCGCGTTTGTTATCAGAAATTCCGATCCGGGAGGTTTCTTTGAATTCGGTGCAAGTCCTCTATGGTCGCGGTACTGTGTCCGTTGCGGTGCCAGAGAATATCTCGTGCCAAGTGATCCGTAAGCCGCTGGTGGATCCTCTCGCAGACCCCACGGCGGCTATTCGGCTGTGTCTTGAGCAAGCATTTGAGGAAGATCGATTTCAGCGTTCGGTTACTGACGCTGAGAGTGCTTGTATCGTTGTCTGTGATATCACTCGTCCCGTTCCCAACCAACTTTTCTTACGTCCCATGATTGAAGCGTTGTGCGCTCTTGGAGTGCCTTATGAACGAATCAGGATCTTGGTGGCTACCGGACTTCATCGCCCGAATGTCGGAGAAGAGTTAGAGGAGTTGATCGGCGACAGTTGGGTTCTTGAGAATATCAGGATCGATAATCATGACGCTTCGGATGACCAAAACCATGTCACACTTGGGCGGACACCGACTCGTAATACGCCGGTGCGACTAAATCGATATTTGGTTGAGTCTGACCTGAAAATTGTCACCGGGTTGGTCGAACCTCACTTTATGGCCGGCTATTCAGGTGGGAGAAAGGTGATCGCGCCGGGAGTTGCACACAGCGAGACGATTCGTACTTTCCACAGCGCTCGATTCATGGGCGATCCTAACGCATCAAATTGCAATTTTGTAGGGAATCCGCTTCACGAGGAGCAACTGGAGATTGTAAAGATGCTCGGTGATGTGTTTGCCCTCAATACTGTCATTGATGAGAATCGGCGATTGACGCGAGTTAACTTTGGAGAGGTCGTTGAGAGTCACCACGCGATGGTTCAGCGGGTTCGTGCTGAGTGTGAAGTGAAGATAGGACGACGTTTTACAACTGTCTTAACCAGTGCCGCAGGCTATCCACTCGATCAAACTTATTACCAAACAATCAAGGGGATGGTGGGGGCCTTGGGGATTCTCGAACCGGGCGGAGATTTGATCATCGCCTCGGCGTGCAGTGAAGGCTTTGGTTCCGCACCCTTTCGAGATGCGCAAAAGAGATTGATCCAACTGGGCCCGGACGTGTTTCTTTCGCAGTTGCTCGCCAAAACACTTGCTTCAACCGATGAATGGCAGACGCAAAAGCAGTTGGCACCAATGAAACA
>JAKMEW010000266.1 GCA_022425745.1 Rubripirellula sp. | reverse complement strand
CTTAAATTCAGTCCACATTGGCTTACCCGCATGTAATTGCAAAGCGAGAACGCCTTCACTGAATGCTTTCTCCGGATGATGGTCATTGAAATCAAGCACCAATTGCCCGTTAAGGTAGTGCTGAATATGACTGCCTTTGGCGATGATGATTACGTCGTTCCAATCGTCAACTTTCATCAACTCTTTGAATTCAGCCGCAGAAACCAAGTCGTCTCTCAGCACTTTCTTGCCATCGGCGTTCCACACAGCTTGCTCGCCGACCAGACAGATACGTCCTCGAGTTCCTTTCTCATCATAAATGAAGGAAGGAACATTTGGAAAATCTTCTTCGTTACGGATCTCGTGCTGGTAACCACCAACCACCCAAGGATTCGTCGCACGTTTTCCCTCGGTGATGCGCTTAGAGCGATACTGAATCCCCGAGTTGTTCGAAGCACTGCATCGAAACGACAACCTCAACTCAAAGTCAGTTACCTCTCCACCTTTCCAAATCAGGAAGGTATTTCCCTTTGCCGGATTCTCCGGAGTGGTTTCGCCATGAATCACTCCATCACGCACGGACCACATTGATGGATCACCATCCCATCCTTCTAGATTTTCACCATTGAAGATGGCCTTTAGTTCAGGTGACTCGGCGGGTGCTTTCAAAGATAACTCTTCTGCCACGGAAGTGCTGGCAAGCAGAGCAAGTGTGGCCATCGTCAATGTTCGAATCATATAACAAACTCCTATTCAGTAATAAAAAAGATCAAACGGTCTCCATTAACCCGCAGTATGATCCATCCAAGAAAACAACTCAAACTCCAACCGGTCTTGATGCCGCTTTATCAGCCAAAATTAGCGTAAACCGAGAACCTCAAGCCCCTGCTCAAATACAACATCAACAGGAATCTTCCGTTGCTCCAGAAGCCTTAGTTCTGATGCTAACTGGTCTCCAATCACGCCTTTTTGCTCAACAAATTCTGTCGCCTTCTGATAATCACCATCCCCCTGAATGGTTAGCAGAGCACTAGACAATGCTTTGGCTGCCTCACCAAAACGGTCAACATTAACTCGATACTTACCGTCGGTCTGACGTTCAAAAGCGCCGTACTCACTGAAAAAATTGAAACGGATCATATTGGCTTTGCCATGAGCGCTGGAAGCGCCAAATCGAACGCTTCTAAAAATCCCCGCCATGAAAGTCACATAAAAGTCCTCGAGATCCGCTTTGATCTCACCCTGCTCATGTAGTTGCTGGATCATAAACAAACCGAGGATGTCGGCTTTTCCCTCTTCAATTGCTCCGGAGTGTTCTTTCAGTGCTTTCCGAACGCTTCCGTTTCCGTTGATAGTGTTCTTAATCCCCAAGCCGTGTGCGACCTCATGAAACATGGTGTTACTGAAAAACGCATCAAATGTGACATGCTTTCTCTGGTCAGTCGCGATCAATTCGTCGGCAATCGGAAGTAAAATTTTGTCGAACTTTGCTCGCATGGCATTCTTTAACTGTAGCCGCCGAGTGCCTTTCTGAAGCTGCACCTCTTCATCATTTGGTAGATTGATTGCGATTGTCTTTGATCCAGAATTACAATCGCCTGCATAATAGATGACATCGTAGGCATTCAATTCTGTATCCGTCCCCGGCTTCTCTTTTCGATAAGCTTCTGGCACAGGCAGCGAAGATTGCAATTGTGGCAAAAACTGGGAATACCTCGCTAAACGTTCACTCCATGCTGTGTCTTTAATCAGGATGTAACAGGTGTGGGCAGCCTTGTACCCGTACAACTTATCTTCGTAAGTCTCAATCGGACCAATGACAACATCTATCTTGTTTTTCTTCATATCCAGCCACGCGAGATCACTTGGCTGGTAATCATCGGTGAGTAAAGCGTCAGCCCGCAAACGCAAATATCTAGCCAGGCCAGGATCCTCAGCCAACGCTGCTGCCTCGTTCAACAAAGCGGAGGCATCCCTCATCTGGTCCTTAAACGCCTCTCGATAAGGAATGGTTCTCAACCGACCATCTTGCCCCCTCCTCAAAAAGGTGTACAGGTCTGCTTTCCCTGGGAGATTAGCGCGATCAAACTCCGCGCGAGTCATATCTTGCGGATAGAAATTGGCACCAAGAGGTTTGGCAGCATACCCTTTAATAAAAGGATTATTACCATCGAGACGGTCCCAAGGCCCGTAATTAATCCTTGCAAGCTTCCGCGTGTTCGGATCCTTCAATTCGCTAAACAGAGATTGCGGATCTCCATAGGATTCATACCAAAAGCACTGCTCCATTATCTCGGCAGCCTTGATCAACAGAGGCAGCATCTCCTTCTGCTTTTCGCTCAACTTGGTGAGATCAGCTGTCAACTTCACAGGAACATACTGCCGTACTCTGTCACTCACATCGGCTGGGCCTTCTACGGCAGGTAGCGAAGTCGTCGTCAAAGTCATCAATAACAACACCAGACAAACGTTTCGATAATTTTGGTGATACATCAAATTCCTCAGGTCATGCCATTACAAAAAGCGTTACTCGCGTCCTCTAAATATTGACGCGCAGAAATGCAGGGCGTCGTTTTTCCGATGCTGCTAACACAACATTGATTGGTGGGCAGCTTTACTCACATCTCATTCATGAATGATCAGCAAGCTGTAGCCAGACAATCGCACCCACAATCATAGCCTTTCGCGGTATCGAATTGCTAATAGATCTTCAGGCTAACACGAGTGGTAGCCATATTGAACTCTGGAAGCCGATAGGTAAACGCCAACGATTCACAACGAGGAAACCGCAATGCATCTCAGAGGCTGGCAGAGCAGGCAGTTGTTACTGCACTCACCTTAATGCTCAAACAGAAAAAATTGGCTTCCTATTACGGTTGGCTAAGACTTCCACTAAGAAGCATTCCGTCTATCTCGATGTGCGTTATTTTGAGAATCTCTAGAGCATCAAGATAAGCAAGTTGGTGATTAGCATACGCACGTTGAACCGCGAGCAAATGGGTGTATCCAACTTCACCTAATTCAAAAGATTGCCGTGTGAGATCAAGCATTTCTTCTGTTTTGGGAAGTATTTTACTCTGATATCGATCCACTTGATCCGCTGCGATGCTGTAACGTTTAAACGTGTCAGCGAGTTGAGTGGAAATGCGAAGTTCGGTTCGCTCTAAATCCTTTCGAGCGGCAGCCAAAGCAGACTTCGCCACCCCGATTCCGCCTTGGTTTTTATTCCAGACTGGAATGGGAATACTTACTGTAAGCCCTCCATTGGGACCACCACCTATCCCATTGTCTCTCCAGTTAATCAAACCGCCTACGGTCACATTAGGCCTGGATTCAACCGACTGCCGTTCTAGTTTCCTCTTGGCTGTCTCAATCGCGGCTAATGCCGAGCTTACCTCGGGACTCTGAGAGAGAAGTTGGCTTAGACAATCTTGGTAGACAAGTGTCGGTGGGAGCGAGTCCAGTTGCCCCAGCAAGTTCTTGGCGGGGTGTCTATGAATCCCAGTTAAGGCAATGATTTCTCTCCACGCAGCTTCCAGCGATTCGCGAGCCTGATGGTTGAGAATCTGGGTGGACTCAACCTCCACTTCTACCTGCAAAACATCAGCGCGACTAACCTCGCGAGCTTGCAATAACTCGGTCGATAACTGCAATCCTTTCTGGGCTGAAGCCACAAGGTGATCAGTAATCGCAACCTCTTTCTCTGCCCGCATGCCACGAAGATGAAGCACTCGAATATCGGTAAGCACTCTTTGCTTAATCTGATTCAAGTCCGATTCCAGTCGCTGAATCTCGGAGTGAGAAATGGATTGACTCAATCGTTTTTTTTCAGGGGCGATTAATTCTTGACTAACCGAAATGCCATATTGTTCCGCCAATCCATCAGAACCAAGTTGCGCAAAGTCAATCCCGGCTTCCGGATTGTTGGGTAACCCGACTTGTAGTAACCGCCACTTCTCTGCTCGTAACTTTGAATGCGATTGATGCAATGCGGGACTACGCTTTAAAGCCTCCGCTTCTAGGAGTTCAAGGCTGTAGCCTTCTTCGCCGTCATCCACATCCTGACGAGAGGATCTCTGTTCCACTGGATACTCAGATTCTATCCGCATCGAAGACTTGCTAGACCTCAACTGGCGAATCTCAGGCGCAGCAACAACTACCTGCGCCGAGAGCTCGAGTGTCGGCATCAACAAAATTGTTAGAGCCACCGAGCAAGTGAAAACAGATTGTTTCATCGTCACATTAATCCGCAATCTAGAACAGGTAAGCACTTGCCTCATGACAAGCCGTCTTTCCGCACCAATCTGCTGCAATAACGGATGTACAGAACGCTTTTTTGAGGATCGGGGCTAGAGACAGCCAACTTGAATGACCCTCATAAGCAATAGGAACAATAGGAACACGACTACCGTTACATTCGTTAAAGTTTACCCAGCCACCAGCCCTCATCGGCACGAATGCGTGTCGACCGCTGGGTGAACAGAATTGAAGACAAGTGCATCAACACAGTGGATTTGGCAATGAACCAGAGAAGAATTCCGAATTCAAATGAATTCAATCCATTCAATATTCTTAAAAACCTGACTGAATTGAAGATGCCAGCAGTGCATTTAGAAAGAGCGATGAAAGAAAGATCAAGACAACTTACCATCGCGATAGGCATCGCGTTTGCTATCCTGACCAGCCCAGTGAATCTCGCGTCCGCTGCAGAACGAAATCGCCCCAACATTCTGTGGATCTTTGCCGAAGACACCTCACCTTGGATGGGGTGTTACGGCGACCCCGTTAATAAAGACGCAACGCCCAACATTGACTCCATTGCAGAGCGGGGTATTCGCTTCTCGAGAGCATTCGTCCCTGCTCCAGTGTGCTCCGCCTGTCGATCCGCGTTGATGGCAGGCCAAAATCAAATACGAATCAATGCACACGAACACAGATCTTCACGCGGACCGGTTGAAATCCAGCTGCCTGAGCACACACGTCTACTTCCAGAGTTGATGAAGGACTCGGGCTATTTCACCTTTAACGCTGGCAAGACGGACTACAACTTTGCCTGGAACGAAGAAGCCACTTACTCGTTTCTACAAAATTCACGTCAAAATATTCCATGGGATCGGATGAAACAAAATCAACCTTTCTTCGGACAGATCCAGACAGCAGGAGGCAAAAATAACACTAAAGCATTTCCAAATAGTCGTCGAACCAATCCTGCATCGGTGACGGTTCCGGCCGACTACCCTCAGAATCAACTCTACCGAGAAGTCGTCGCACAGCATTACGACGCAATCCGGAAAGACGACGACTTCATCGGCGCTATCCTTCAACAACTTTCCGACAATGGGCTAAGCAAAAACACCATCGTGGTCTACTTCTCCGACCATGGCGCAAACAATCTTGTCCGTCACAAACAAATGCCAACCGAGGGTGGGTTGCATGTTCCTTTTATCATCATGGGCCCCGATCCTTATGTGCCAGCTTCATCCGTAAGGGATGATCTGGTGAACCTGCTGGATCTTTCAGCCACAACTCTGCACTGGGGTGGCGTTGAAATCCCTCAATGGCATGAAGGACAAAATCTATTCGCAGAGAAATTCATCCCTCGCAGTGAAGTTTACGCGGCGAAGGATCGACTTGATCACACGATTGATCGAGTTCGAAGTGTAAGAAGCGATCGATTCCGCTACACCAGAAACTTCAAGACGGATCGCATCTTGCTACAACCTCAATATCGTGACCCAAAAGACTATGTCATTCAATTAAGAGAGTTGTACGCCAGCAACCAACTGACGCCGATTTTAAAAAGGATCTACTTCGGTGAACGTCCTGAAGAGGAATTTTATGATGTGATGACTGACCCTAGTCAAATCAACAACTTGATAGACGACCCGAAGTTTCAACAAGAAGTCAAACACCACCGAGAACTTCTCAACAACTGGTTAAGCGAGGGTGACTTTGGATCAACAGAGGAACCTAACGAAGAATTGGCATATCAGGCGAGTGGTCATAAGTGGGGCGAGGGAGTGAACCCAGAATATGAACGAGTGAGAATCGATAGCGATGGGGATGGACTCTCTGATGAATGGGAACGAATCAATGGTCGCGATCCAACTGACAGCCGGTTGATGTTTCTGTTTGATTGCGGTGGTTGGCAAACAGAGGGTTGGGTTGGCGAAACAAAGCTCGGTAATCTTGCCGGGTACCTCGGCTTTCTCGATTTCAGGCTTTCTGATGGAACAGGCGTGATCCATCGCGACGATCTAAACATCCACCCTGAACACTATCCAAAAGGCTGGACGATTCAGACAAGAGTCTCAAACGTTACCAACGTGACTCTACTCGCAAAATTTGAAAATCACTCCGACTACCAAACGATTGACTCCTCGAAAATCACCCCCGAGGAATCTTTCAACTCGATTTCATTGCAATCCCCAACTCAAAAAAACTCCTGGGGTGCTATCACAGAGTTACAGTTACATTTCTCAGCTGCCAAAGAAACGCTCGTCGAGCTCGATTCAATCGAGGCAAACTAACGACTCTTCGCAAACGGGGACGGCTACGAACCAGACATCACTACACCCCTCGCTTGAGGAAGAGCAAATTGTGTTTCATGAGGGGATTTGACGACCGTCATTTCCCTTAAGTCTATTTAATGGTGCTTTTTCCACCCAGAGTTCTCGGGAGAATTGCGGTCTCGTGCGGGGCGCGGATAATTCGGTGGGTCCGGACAGGGAATTGGGTCCATGAAAGAGGCAGATTAAGACGGAAGTCTCGCGATATTCAACCAGAGCGTTTCCTACTCGTACATGAATCACTTCAGAAATTCCTATCGCTCAGCACGCATCGTGATGGTGCTGACACTCGTCTTAGCACCTTCATCGCTTCAAGCCATGAAGGTCATTAAAAGGGGCGATTCAATTGGCGTTTTTTACGTCACCAAAATCACCGGTGCTGAGTCAGACGGCGTTAAGCCAGGACAGCGATTGTGTTACCGCTGTCGCTTTGGAACTCGGCCGATGGTGATGCTTTTTGCGCGGCAAGCAGACGAGCGGCTCGATGTAGTGGTTAGACACCTCGATCGCCTTGTGGCCGAAAATCAGGAGTCCAAACTCAAAGGTCTCGTGACTTTGATCGGCGAATCTCAGGAGACTCTGGAGCGTGAGGCTCTCGGTTTACTCAATAGAAGCGGAGTGAAAGAAATCCCTTTGGCAGTGGCTACTGAACAGGGTGTAAGAGCCAATCAATATCAGCTTCCCAAAGAAGCTGACGTTACGATTGTGATCGCGAGGGACAGCCGTGTATTACGAACACTCGTATTTGACCTTGATAAGCTCGACTTTTCCGTGCTGGACAAAGAATTAGAACGCTTGCTTAAATGAGTGCAGCGGATGGATGATTTTCGAATGATCCGAAAGCCCTTATCGATTCAACAGAGCATCTATTTTTCCGTCCTCCGGCTCCAGAGCGAATCAATCGCTTTGCCTGTGTTCAGAGAGGATTTCATCGCTGATAATCCCCAAATTGATCGTCGAGGGTGTTGAGAAAGATCCTGTTTGGGATAGGCTGAAGCACGGCCAGACAGTTCGTTTGACCCTTGTTATTCAAGGTGGTGCGATCGCTTTACCCTTAGTGGTTCTGTGAAAAAGCAAGCACCATCCTTGTAGTTTTTCCAACTTCTTCCGCCCCGCATCATGACACCAACGCTATCAGATCGCTGGGCAATGACCGTGCTGCGGAGACGAATTTGGATCCTCTTGATCTGGATGGTCATCGCCATCTCGATTCGAAGCATCGCGCCAACTTGGAACGAAGTTGCATTTGACGGTGATTTTGAATATCTACCGGCGCAGATGAGTAGCGTGGAGGGAGGCCGTCTCCTAGATCAAGCCTTCCCGGAAGCTCGCAGTCGCAGCCAAATTGTTTTGGTTCTCGGCCGCGAAAGTGATTCGCTTAATAAAGAAGATGAGATTGTTTCCTTCGATCTGCTTCGACGTCTGCATCATCGGTACGGTGAAGTCTGCTGGAAACGCGCAATCGAATTAGGCTACGAAGGTGGTCCAACCGACCAAACAACAGGGGGATCTTGGGCGGCACTCGCAAGAGAATCTTTTGATCGCGCCATTGATGCTGACGAAAACTTTTACGCTCGCATCGGTGATCAACTCCCCGAAGCCTTACCCAACCCCCGCGAACCGCGAATGGCAATCGCGTACTACGATCGAGGTAGTCTTCTCGAGAGTATTGGTGATGCGGAAGACATGGTTGGTAGCGATTTTGAATCCGCCCTTGTGCTCTATCCCGACCTACCCAAAGTCATCAAGAGAATTGAAGAGCGTGACCTCAGTGTTTGGGAGCCGTTGCTGGAACTTGTCTCGTATGACGACTCATTGATAGGAACAAGCCTGAGTCATCCGAGTGCGAGGCTTGTGGTTCTTCAGCTCTCAAGTGAGCTGGCTGCAACGAGCAACATTGAATTGATTGAGGCTTTGGAGAGCATGCTGCATGAGATTCGATCCTACAGCATGCAACACACGACTCCAGGACTGCAGCTACGAATGACAGGTTCTGCTGCGATTGGTGGAGAAACCTTGTTAGCGTCGCGCGACGCGATTCGTTACACGGAATGGATTACCGTGGCAATGATTCTCGTCCTACTAACGGTCGTGTACCGTGCACCGATGCTCGTCGCGATTCCGATGATCTCCATCGCTTTTGCCGTAATTGTTTCAACATCCTTGGTGGCTTTACTCACGGAGTGGTCGGTTACCGAATTCATCCCTGGTTTGGATCTCCGTATTTTCACCACGAGCCGTATCTTTGTGGTGGTGATTCTCTTTGGAGCCGGTACCGACTATTGCCTCTTTCTAATCGCTCGCTTGCGTGAAGAGGCAATGAGACTGCCGTGGAGCGACGCATGTCGCATGGCGCTGCGCGAAGTCATGGGAGCGTTGACCGGCAGCGCACTGACCACCGTCGTTGGCTTGGGGATGCTGTGGATTGCAAGCTACGGAAAATTTCACTACACCGGCCCGATCATTGCGATTTGTTTGCTTGTGGGGCTATTAGTATGCACGACGCTGACACCCGCCCTGATTTACTTAATTGGGCCGAAGGTTTTTTGGCCAGCAAAAGTTTCTCCCGAGATGCTCAAACCTCGCGTCGGATTTTTCCAATCACCCACTAGTGCGGTTTCGCCCGCAAGTGGTTTCTGGAGTTGGATTGCTCTGACCCTCACTCGGCACCCGATCACCACTCTCGCGATAGGTCTAGGACTACTGATCCTTCCAGCTTGGCACGGCATTAAAAATGAACAGAACGTTACCTACGACCTCAGCAGCCAGCTAGATAAGGCATCAGAAAGTCGAGGGGGTCTCGCTCTTTTATCAAAACACTTCGACATCGGAAAAATCAATCCCGTAACAATTCTCCTGCTTCGACCTGAAGCAATCACTACGGATCAATTTGAGGAAGAGATTCGAAAACTGGGTGAGTCACTCTACGTAGTTGAAGGACTCAGTACAGTGAGATCCGCGGATGATCCGCTCGGAGATTTCCCTCCCGAACGCAATATGAGCCTTTTGAGTAAGGATGCATGGAGACGTCGAGCACTTCGTAGTCACCGTATTTCACAGCGACATTTTTTTTCCACGATTCCGGCATTCCAAAATCGGCTGGCCAGGCTGGATATCACGATTGACGGAGATCCTTTTTCAGATGAAACCGCGAATGTCGTTAATCGTCTAAGCGATCACTTGGAGCAACAATCGGGATTGGAAAATTCAATCTGGTATGGCTCCCGTGTCTTGCTGACAGGGACAACACCATCGATCATTGATCTCCGTACCGTCACGCTTCAAGACAACCAAAGAATCAAACTGGCGGTGATTGTCGCCGTATTTGCTATCCTTATGATCGTTATTCGTCGATGGGAACTCTGTCTCTATCTAATCGCGACGGTGCTAATCAGCTATTACGCCACGCTCGGGCTTACGCACCTATTTTTTGCATCGCTTTATGGCACTGATTACGTTGGACTCGATTGGAAGCTTCCATTATTCCTCTTTGTGATCCTCGTGGCTGTCGGGCAGGACTACAACGTCTATCTAGTCACTCGAATTGTTGAGGAGCAACGACGCTTGGGATGGCTTTCGGCATTGCGTCGTGCGGTGACAAGAACGGGTGGCATCATCACAGCTTGCGGCTTGATCATGGCCGCAACATTTTTCAGCATGACGTCATCAGCGTGGCTACCCCTGCTACTAGACCTGGCCTCAATCGAACACGCATCTAGCGGTCGAACACTAAAGGGTATTATCGAACTGGGTTTTGCACTCGGGTTGGGAGTTCTGATTGATACGTTTTACGTCAGAACCATTCTCGTCCCAAGCTTCGTTGCAATGCGAGGCAATCGTGTTGCTGCATAAGAGCAGCAACAACTAAAACGGCTCGAGATGCGAACGCTAAAATCACGTGACATGAAGCGTCTGGACACTCATCACGCCAGAGTCCTCAAAGAGCGAAGATATCCCTTTAAGTGATTCACTTTTAAAAAAGCGAAACCTCATCGAGTGATGTACCGCCAACTCGCAAGAGGTGCAACCGATCCACACCGAGTGCGACGCCCGCACACTGTGGCAGACACTCGCTAATTGAACTTAGTAAACCTTTTGGCATTTCGGCAATTGCTTTACGCCCCACCCGCTCGCGTTTTCCTTGAACCAACCGAGTTCGTTCAACCAACTCAGCCACATCACTCAGTTCGTCATATCCGTTTGCCAATTCTATTCCGTTCACAAACAGTTCAAATCTTGCAGCGCATTGCGGGTCGTCACCAGAGCCTTTTGCGAGTGCGGCTTGCGAACGAGGGTAATTTCGCAGGACCAATGGCTGACTCGTTCCCAAAGTAGGTTGAACCATTTCACTCATCAAATAATCCAATATTCCATCGCGATCATTAGCCATGGAGGATGCCAGGGTTGCGTCGCACGTTGATGCAATTGTCACGAGATCGGCTAAACACGAGTCGATCGGATCAATCTTCAGTGTCCGTAAAAATGCCTGACGATAATCCAGCACTTCGTAATCTGAATAACCAAGCAGGTCACACGCAAATTCACCAAGAAATCGCACCCCATCACTCTCAACCGCGCCCACTTGGTACCACTCCAACATCGTGAACTCAGTGCGATGAAGCGGTCCTCTCTCTTCTGCTCGAAAAGCGGGTCCAATGGCGTAGATTGATGGTGCCCCACAAGCCAAAAGCTGCTTCATTGCAAGCTCGGGTGATGTCTGCAGATAATGCCTTTGGTGTGTTTCTCCACCATTCCCTATCTGAGCTCCGGAAACTTCAATCGGGTCGATATAGGCATCCACGATTGCATGATTCAGCAAACACGGGGTTTGCACTTCCAAAAACCCACGAGTATCAAAGAAACGTCGAATCTGTTGGAGCAGGAGCGACCGTTCTCGGATGGCTTCGATACCTGTCACATCATGACCCATAATCGATATTAAAAAAAGACAAACCAACATTTTCCGTGAAGTCGCTGATGTGCTTCTCCACTGAATCGCATCAGCGAGACTATCGATGATTTATGGGCCGTATTGGACCATAACACGCAGTTCTAAAGGGGATTATCCACATCATCCGTCAACGACTAAAATACCGCTTTCACTCAGACTAGCCCACCGAAGTTCGGCTCCCCGCATGAAGAGCAATCAGAGTTCAAATCGATACGCTCGCCAGGTTCAATTTTCTCCTATCGGTGAAAACGGACAAGCGGGCATCCGCAAATCGACTGTCACGATTCTCGGCTGTGGCGCGTTGGGTACCGTCGTGGCGGAAATCCTAACACGCGCGGGAGTGGGTCAACTTCGACTCATTGATCGTGATATCGTGGAATGGTCAAACCTGCAACGGCAATCGCTTTTTGATGAGAACAATGCAAAGGAAGGTCACAGCAAAGCAGAAGCGGCAAGCATCCATCTATCACGAATCAATTCTGAGGTTCAAATTGAACCCATTGTTCTGGACATTACTTCAGAAAACATCGGACCAACGCTAAGTGCTTCTGACCTGATCATTGATGCAGCAGACAACTTCCTGTTACGTTTTCTCTTAAATGACTGGTCACTCAAACATCATCAACCGTGGGTTCACGGAGGCTGCATCGGAGCCACCGGGCAGGTGCATCTTTTTAACGGCACAGGTGGCCCTTGCTTTCGATGCCTCGTACCTGAACCTCCACCCGCTGCCGCAGTTGATACCTGTGACACGGCGGGTGTAATAGGCAGTGCGACTCACGCCATCGCGAGCCTTCAGGCGACCGAAGCGATTAAATGGCTTTCAGGCAATCGCGAATGTAATCGAACCAAACTTCTATCGATCGATCTATGGAACAATCGCATTCGTGAGCTCAATCTTCCACCACAACTTCGCGACCATTGTGTTGCATGCGGAAAGCGTCAATATGATTTCCTTGAAGGATCACACGCCCTGTCATCCGAATCGTCCGCCGTGCTTTGTGGCCGCGAGGCAGTCCAATTACAAACAAACGAATGTGACATCGACTTTTCGCAACTCGCGGAACGCTGGCAATCCTTGGGCAGAGTGCAGCAGACTCGTTTCTTTGTTCGGGTACATCTAACGAATGAACAGAGCCTAACCCTTTTCAAAGATGGACGCGCCGTAATCTCGGGCACCGATCAAATTGCAACGGCAAGATCGATAGTCAATCGTTACCTCGGTGGCTAAGTTTGCGTACTGAATCAGCCGTATCGCTTCAAACTTGACGAATGAGTCGCTCATGCCTCTTACTCCACAAGCAAAAGCATTTCTTAAAGAAATCGACGAACAGAATGCTTCTCCGGTGGAAAGCCTGCCTGTACCTCAGGGTCGTAGAATGTTCGCGGCTCTCACAAGGTGGCATGGAACCAGGGTCGAAGTGGAGTCGGTAAAGGATTGCATGTTACCCGGTGATGTCCGAGGCCGCATTTACCGCCCGAACTGCGTTTCCATTGCCGACAACGCTCCGCAGCCCGCAATCATGTTTTTTCACGGTGGTGGCTGGGTGCTCGGCGATCTGGAAACACATGACGCTCTATGCAGACGTCTTGCAAGCGAATCTGAGTGTACCGTTATTGCGGTCGATTATTCACTATCTCCCGAAACCCGTTATCCCAAATCGCTTGATGAATGTTACGACGCCACCGTCCACGTCATCGAAAATGCATCTCAGTTCAATGTGAGATCTGACCGAATAGCCGTTTCTGGTGACAGTGCTGGCGGCAACTTGGCAGCTGCGGTAACGCTACGAGCGAGGGACTTGGGTTTCGATAGAATTGACCTTCAGGTTCTGATCTACCCTGCGTTACTTCCTGACTATGGGCAGGAGTCCTATCTGGAATTCACCGATGGGTTTGGCTTGACCCGCCAACGCATGATCTGGTTTTGGAAACAATATTTGGGCGAGAAAGAAGCAGATTGCTACGCTGCGCCGTGCCTCGCAAAAAACCTCGCCGGCTTACCCAAGACGATTCTGATCACCGCCGAATATGATGTGCTTCGCTGTGATGGGGAGGTATTTGCGAAACGATTAATTGAGTCAGGCGTCCCCACCAGTTACAAACGCTACCATGGTAATCTTCACGGCTTCGTTCACTTCGCAGGAATGTTTGACGATGGCAAGCGTGCGGTAGCTGAGATAGGCTGCTGGTGTCGCCAACATCTTTACCGGTGAACCTCAATAATCATCGCTGGATTCCAAGAATACCACACCAAACCTTTTTACGATGATCTGAGATGAATGAATTGCAGAAACCTTTCATCGCTCGCTCAATCTTACTCGTTGTCTGTTTCTTTTTACCCGCAAATCATGATGCGACTGCGAAAGGGGATTGGCGTGTTGGACTTGCAAAGCTTGACGTAACACCACAGCAAGCAGTTCGGCTCTCCGGTTACGGTAGCAGGACAGAAGCAACAAGTGTCATCGCCACCCCGCTACATACTCGCTGCCTCGCGATCCAAGACCTCTCCGACGCAACGCATCTGCTGATAACCATTGAAACCATTGGACTACCAGCAGAAATGACGCAAGAAATCACGCAGCTGATTGAGCAGCGATACAAGATTTCTAGAGAAAGAGTTGTCATATGCTCCACTCATACGCACTGTGCTCCAACAGTTGGAAAGCAACTGAACAACATCTTTAAAAAACCACTCAATGAAGAAGAAAAATCCGCAGCAACCGCGTATCGATCTTTTTTGATCAGCCGAACTCTTGCCGCAGCCGAGCAGGCAATTAATTCAATGCAGCCGGCAACCGTTTCTTTCGCCCATGGTGGAGTTGAGTTCGCCGCCAACCGCCGGGTTCTTTCGGATGGAAAATGGGCCGGATTTGGAGTTCAGCAAGACGGACCCGTCGATCACCAGGTTCCGTTGATCAAAATAACGGATAAGGAGCAGAAGGTGATCGGACTTGTATTTAATTACGCGTGTCACTGCACCACATTGGGTGGTGATTACAACGAAATCAATGGTGATTGGGCCGGTTATGCATCCAGGATTTTAGAGCAACAGTTTGCGGGAGCCATTTCACTCTGCACGATTGGATGCGGAGCCGATGCTAATCCGCAACCAAGAGGTCAACTAGCGGACGCAATCTCTCACGGCCAAACATTAGCTGACGAAATCCAACGCCTTGTCAAACAACCGAGTATCGAACTGCACGGTCCCTTAGCAGCGAGTTTCGATTATGCATCTTTATCTTTTGACTTACCAACCCGTGAAGAACTGACCGAGCGCCTAGCCGACGGGGATCCTCAGACCCAAAGAAATGCACAGCAGCAACTGCGGGTACTCGAGCAGCACGGCAGGCTTCCCGCAACTTATCCAGTACCTGTGCAGTCATGGAAATTCGCCAACCAACTTGGAATGATTTTTATCGGCGGAGAGGTTGTCGTTGATTACACCAAACGATTGCGCAAAGAACTCGACCAACCGCAACTTTGGGTGACCGCCTACGCAAATGAAGTCATGGGTTATATTGCAAGCGAACGCATGATCAGGGAAGAAGGATACGAGTACTTGCGAAGCGGAATCTACTACGGATTACCGGGACCTTGGGCCTCGGGTTCAGAAGATGCGTTGGTTCATAAGATCGTGGATATTTATCTCAACGGTGGAAGACCCGGTCCGATATCTGCTAACGAATCACTACAACAGCTCGAAGTTCTGGATGGTTACACGGTCGAACTGGTTGCATCGGAGCCCCTGATTCAAGATCCAATCAACATTGCCTTTGACCCTTCGGGCGATCTCTGGGTTGTTGAAATGGGTGATTATCCTGAAAAGGAAAAAGGCGGGCGTGTTAAGCGATTGCGTGACACAGACCAAGACGGCCTGTATGACCAAAGTCATCTTTTTCTAGATGACTTGAGCTATCCCACAGGTGTGCTGCCATGGCGTGATGGACTTTTGATCTCCGCCGCCCCGGATATCCTGCACGCGGTGGATACAGATACGGATAACGTGGCAAATCTTGTTGAACGTCTATTCACGGGCTTCCGACTCGCAAACCCACAACATCGGATCAACGGGTTCACCTACGATCTTGACCACTCAGTTCACCTCGCGAGCGGCGACAACCTCGGTGAAATCAAGAGTATGCTCACGAATGAAACGGTTAACGCCTCTGGACGCGATATTCAGATCTGGCCAGATGATGGAAGAATACAAGTGACCGCAGGCCGTTCTCAGTTTGTGCGCAGCCGGAATGACTGGGGTGAATGGTTTGGCAATGATAACTCTCGACCGCTATTTCACTTTCCGATTGAAGATCGATACCAAAAAAAGAATCCCTATGTTCGTTTTTCTGCAAATCGTCAAAACCTTTTCGATCCTCCCGTTGCACCAGCAATCTACCCGTTAACTAGCACAAGTGAACGCTTTAACGACCTCTTTGCCGCTAGCCGATTCACTTCGGCATGCAGTCCAATTCTTGCTCGCACCCCGTTTTTTGGGTCGCCCGAAATTGACCCCAACCTGATTGGTTTTATCTGTGAACCGGTGCACAACCTCGTCCACCGCACTCACCTACAATCAGTCGGCTCCACTTACTCCGCAACTCGCTCAGAAGCTGAATCCGAAAGTGAGTTCATACGATCCAGTGATCCATGGTTCCGCCCGGTTCGCGTCACGATCGGGCCTGATGGATGTCTATACATCGTTGACATGTATCGCGAAACGATCGAGCACCCAGAATGGATTCCTGAATCTTGGCAGAAACAACTTGATCTCTACGCTGGATCGGATCGAGGTCGCATCTATCGCGTGCGACCTAACCAACTCGATTCACAACTTCCTAATCTTGCTAAGTGCGAGTCCGCGGATTTAATCGACCATCTTGCAAGCCCCATCGGCTCTCGGCGAGATATGGCTCATCGACTTCTAGCCGATTCGATGAGTCCCGAGGTCATCGATCTGTTAATAGAAAAATTACACAACACCAAATCTTCGCATCAAAAAATTCACCTAACGCATCTGCTCAACCAATTCGGCTCGCTGAGCGAAAACACAAATATCGAATTATTAAAAGATGAGCATTCAGGAGTGGTTATGACAGCTTTATCAGTGGCTGAGGGCAAGCTAAGCCCGAGCAAACCAGCGATTGAAGCTCTCTCGAGCCTCACAACCCACACCGACTCGAGAATTGCGTTACGCCTTGCATTGTTCCTGAGCGAATGGAACCACCCGTCGGCAACTGGTTTACTACACGCGATTGCTGTTAGGAATGATCTGGATCAATGGATCGCTCAGGCCATCGCATGCTCTGTTCATCATCGTGCGGATGAACTTCTTGATTTACTCCTCGAGAACCATTCGCTGGAGCAATTAGCACATTCATCGAACTTAGTTAGCAATCTCCTACGTACAGCGGCTAAGCAGGGCACTGGGGTTTTGGAACGCTACGGTCAAACATTATCCGGCCAGCGAAACTCGACTGAAGCGAGAATTAGATTTGCAGTTCAACTCATCAACTCTGACGGAATCGACCACATTGAATCCAACACACCGCAACTCCAGGACCTTTACTCCAAAGCCATCTCCTTGATAACAGATGATCAACACGCCGAAGGAGCAAGATGTGTCGCCCTTGAGCTCACAGGGGTCGGACTCGGTGACTTAGCGACAGAATCGTCACTGCTACTGGATTTAGTCCAACCCGCCAGCCCGTCCACGGTGCAACAAGCAGCCGTTGATCGCTTCCTTCTTATCCATAGCGAGACGTCCATCGAGCAACTGCTCGCGAAATGGTCCGCCATGACTAGCGACCTGCAGTCGCACTGCGCGAGTCGCATTCTTGAGCGAACCAAAACGGCTGACCAATTACTCACTGCTCTTGAGACAGGAGCGATACCGTTTCAATCGCTGACACCCTCAATCAGACAACAGCTAACACACACCGGATCGCGTTCCATGCGAGTCAGGGCACAGCGAATCAACGTCAGACAAAACATCTCAAACAAAGGCGAGTTAATTGAAAGTTACAGCCTCCTTCAACCAGCCGACAGGAATTATCTTGAGGGCGAGAAGCTTTTCCAAAAACACTGCGCGGCGTGCCACTCATCGATCGAAGGACGAGATCCGATTGGTGCTAGCCTAGAAAATCTCTCTAAAGTTGATACTGATACACTGCTGGTTGCAATTTTGGATCCCAATCGGGCAGTGGATCCGCAGTACCATCAATACTTACTACAACTGTTTGATGGACGGACTGTCACTGGCAGACTAATCAATGAAACATCCAACAGCATTAAGATTGCAACTCCAGATGGAAAGCAATTTGACATTGGTCGTGATGAAATTGAGACCATGAAGAATACAGGTATTTCGTTGATGCCCGAAGGTTTTGAAAATGCTCTATCACAATCGCAAATGCAAAATCTGATTCATTATCTGCAAAATAGGCGATCAACCCCGTAAGGATCTATAACCATGAAACCTACTGATTCTCTGAAGCGCCGTGATCTTCTTGCTTACGCTGCTTTCAGCAGTACGGCACTCGCTGCCACAGCGAGTGGGTCAAATGAAGAGAAAGCGCTCGAGCAACCACGGCGTCGATACAAGATGAAAAAGTCTATCAATCTATGGGCTTTTCCTTATCCTGATCGCATGTCGCTGCGGGAGTCGATGGAGCTTGCGAAGAGAGCCGGATTTGATGGAATCGAACTAAACTACGACTTAGAAAGTGATCTCTCACCGAAAGCCAGTAGCAAAGATTTCGAAAAAATCAGACGCATGGCCGATGACATTGGGATTGCGATTAGCGGTGTCTGCTCTTTTCTATTTTGGCCGTATCCTTTGACCAGTAATGATCCCGAAGAGCGGGCAAAAGGACTAGAGCTCGCCGGAAAAATGACGCAGGCAGCGCACGACTTGGGGACAAAAAACCTGCTTGTAGTACCAGGTGCAGTGCACATGCCATGGCGTGAAGACCATGACCCCACCCCCAATGATGTTTGCCTTGCAAGAGCAAAAGAGTCGGTTGAAAAACTGCTCCCCCAAGCAGAAAAGCTTGGTGTTCACATGAACATGGAAAATATCTTTTTCAATGGGTTCCTGATGTCCCCGATGGAGATGGTTGATTTCGTTGACTACTTCAATAGCCCCTATGTCAAAGTACATTTCGACACGGGGAATATCATGGAATACCAATTTCCTGAACATTGGATTCCAATCCTTGGAAAACGAATCCAGAACGTCCACTTGAAAGAGTATACAAAGAAGGGTTCCGATCATTCCCTTGAAACCTTTAGGCCGTTGCTGGATGGAACCACGAATTGGCCGGCCGTTTTAGATGCCTTCGAGCAGATTCAATACGAGGGCTATCTAACATTTGAATACTTTCACGCGTATCAGCATTTTCCTGAGGCGTTGATCTACCAAACCGGTGATTCACTCGACAGAATGCTTGGCATCAAAACAAGCTAAGCTGCGACGGATGCATCAGCTAGATGCGGAACCCAATGAACAATGAACATGATTTGAGATCGCAAGCGCTACATGTGCTTCAAGAGCGATTTGGACTTGCGAATTTCAGACAGGGTCAAAAGTCGGTCATACACCGCATCCTGCAAGGTAAAAATGCAGCGGCGGTTTTCCCAACCGGTGGAGGAAAGAGCCTCTGCTACCAATTACCAAGCCTTCTACTTCCCGGCACAACGGTCGTTGTCTCTCCCTTGATCGCACTGATGAAAGATCAATGCGACGCGTTAATGGCCAAGGGCATCATGGCAGCCCGTCTAGATTCCTCCCAGAGTGCGAATGAGATCCGGGAAACTTTCCGAAGCCTTCAGGCGGGTAATAC
>JAKMEW010000209.1 GCA_022425745.1 Rubripirellula sp. | reverse complement strand
ATCGAAAGATGTGACTTAGTGACATAGAAATACGCCCGTGTTTATAACCAGTTTGAATGTCCAATCGCATACCAATGACCGGAAATTTTCCCCAAAGACAGCGGTCCTGCCGCACAATGGTTTGAATTTCACCTCAATATCTTAACCAACATTTCACCGCGTTTCAGCAGAATCTTGCTCAGACGCGGCTTGGGCTCAAAAAAAATGGGCGGCGTTTTAGACACCTCGGTCAGAGACTCGGGAGAGTCAGTCTGTTGGCATTATTGAGTATTCGGAGCTGACAAGCTCAAGGTTTCGGAGATTCATCCTTAGAAGACCCGTGGTAGGGGTTTTCACGCCCTCTCATGCTGATTAAGGCAAGTTGTGACCTGTAAATAGAAAAATTAATTTCTGTGAATTTTCCAAGCGTTTCTGATGGAGCAGCGATTGAGAGATTGGGTAAAGCCACGAAAAAACCCGCTTTGCAGCGGGTTTTCAGTGCGGCCGAGAGGACTCGAACCTCCACGGGATTAACTCCCACTAGGCCCTCAACCTAGCGCGTCTGCCAGTTCCGCCACGGCCGCAGGTGTTTTGGATTGCTTCCGGCAAGTCGAGAGTTTCGCAGAAATTGAATGGGAGTCAACGCCGGAAAACAGCTTTTTAGGTCTGCTGGAGTAATTACCAATTTGGATTGGAATGACAGGGCTGATGTTCCTGTTAGGCTCTGATGTTCCTGTCCGACTCTGATGTCGTTTTGGCGGGCTCGAAGCGTTGCTTGCTCGTACGTTTGTCGCCCGTGCGTTGGCTGACCGTTGACCCCTTCGGTTGCTTTACCGACAATCCCCAAGAAAACAGTACTCCCTTTTCCCACATAAGTCTGAACCATGACTGATCCTGCCGAGCTTCGTGAACTCGAGCTCTACTGCCGCAACGTGGCGGAAAATGCACGTCGGGCGTCCTACCAACTCTCAATGTTGGATACCGAGGCGAAGAATCGTTGGCTGGAAGCATCTGCTGCCGCGTTAATGGATTCTCGAAAAGCGATCCTCGAAGCCAATCTCAGGGATTTGGAGGCTGCACCTGGTTACGGGCTGTCGGATGCGAGCGTTGATCGACTTCGGCTTGATGAGACGCGATTGCAAGGCATCGCAACTGCGCTGCAGGAAATCGTTGCCTTGCCAGATCCGATTGGTGAAGTAATCAGCGGTTTTACTCGACCCGGTGGTTTGCGGATTCAAAAAACTCGGGTTCCCTTGGGCGTGGTGTTTTTCATTTACGAAAGCCGTCCTAACGTCACCGCTGATGCGGCCGCAATCTGCGTGAAAAGCGGTAATGCGGTCATCCTTCGAGGGGGTAAAGAGGCGATTCATAGCAGCCAAGCGATTGTAGACGTCCTGAGTCGGACCGCGGAAAGCGTCGGCCTGCCCGCTGGCGCAGTCCAACTTGTCAATACAACCGACCGAGACGCGGTAGGTCATTTTTTGCGAATGGATGATTTGATTGATGTCACCATTCCCCGAGGAGGCGAGGGTTTGATTCGCAGAGTTGCGAGTGAAGCGACGATGCCGGTCATCAAGCATTTTGACGGCAACTGTCACGTTTACGTTGATGCCGATGCCGACCCAGCGATGGCAGCGAATCTCGTCGAGAATTCGAAGTGTCAGCGGATGGGGGTTTGTAACGCATGTGAATCCCTAGTGGTTCATCAGTCCATCGCTGAACGAGCGCTACCTCTGATTGCCGAAAGACTTCGTGCAAATCAGATTGAAATGCGAGCGGATGAGCGAGCATCTAAGTTCATTCCTGATGCTCTCCCCGCAGTTGCCGAAGATTGGGGCACCGAGTATCTGGGACCCAAAATCAGTATTGCGATCGTTGATTCACTGCAAGCTGCTGCCGAGCATATCAATCGATATGGATCGAGGCACACTGAAGCGATTGTGACCAACTCGTTGCAAGCGGCTAATCAATTCACTCAGCTGGTCGACAGCTCAGCAGTGATGGTCAACGCGAGCACGCGTTTTAACGATGGTGGAATGTTTGGACTGGGAGCTGAGATCGGTATTTCCACTGATAAATTCCATGCCCGTGGGCCGTGTGGACTGCGAGAATTAACGACTTACAAGTACATCGTGCACGGTCAGGGGCATACTCGCAGTTAGGCACTGAAGCTTGCAGCGAGCTTGCCTCCAGTGTCGGGTCTCCGGTACTCTCGCGGAACAGCCTGGTTTGGCGAACGGCTCGACGAAGGACAAAATGAAATGTCTGAGAAATCAGAGGTCAGAGATCAAGCAGACCCACTCAAGTATGCAATGGAGCTGTTAAAGGTTGAGGATTCGACTGTTGAACATTTGAATCCAGAGGACGGCTCGCCCCAGAATCAGGAATCTGAGCAATCTGAAGTTCCAGTCGATACCGAACTTGTGGGGCATGGGGATGATAGGCGGCTGGACACCACGCCTTTGCCCGCCGGTGAGTTGCAGGTGCTTGAGAAACGCTTCGAGCTCATCTCTCATCGAGGTCAGGGGTTTGCATCGGAGCTCTTGCAAACCGATATCAAAATGAGCACGGGTGAGATCGTGTCGGTCGATTTTTACAGCCTTGGGAAACAGCTACACCATCCGGAAACGTTCGCATCGCTCTATCAACTGCATTCTGGGTGCTTCCCCGAGCAACTAATCCTCGAAGTTGATGCGAGTTTGTCCGCCGCGATCGTTGACCGTATGTTAGGTGGGGACAGCAATTTGGATTGCGCGTCCAAGCACCCAATGACCGCAATCGAATCAAAGTTAATGCTGCGTTTCGTTAGCGACTTTGCTTCAGAAATTCAGACGGTGATTGATGCAGATTGGGTTGGTGTCCCAACCATTGTGCCACTCGAGGAAGCGACGCAGTGGGATGGACGTAATGATGTGGAAGCTTCGTTTGTTCTCGTTCCGATTAACGTTCAATTTGGAAAGCATCGAGGTCAGTTGAGCTTTTTCTTTCCTCACTGTGCGATTCAACGTTTTGGCACATCACCGTCTTATCATCGTCTAGATTCCTCAGATCAACTCCACGGTCCTCAACGCGTCATTACATCGGGGGTTGAGCAGGCCAAGTTGCGTCTCTCGGTAACACTCGCAACCGCAAAGGTTAAAACCAGCGATCTGTTAGGACTCGAAGTGGGTGACATCATCACCACTGAAAAGAACCCCAGCGAAGCGATGGACTTGATCGTTCAAGGCGTTCCGAAGTTTAAAGTGACTCCAGGTTCACATCAGGGTAAGAAGGCAGTTCAAGTCGAGCGTTGGATTGAAAAGCCTGATGAACGCTCGTAGTTTATTGCTCGGCGCGAGATCGCTTCGTTGAGATTCACTTAGCTCCGCTGTGATTCTGTACGCTCCGCTGTGATTCTGTACGCTCCGCTGTGATTCTGTACGCTCCGCTGTGATTCTCGGTCGAATCGGTTGCTTTTTGATCGGTGAACTTCCGACACATGGTGAACGGACAGCAAACGTCGGGACACAAAAAAACCACCTGAATCAATCAGGTGGTTTCGTGTTCTGCAATGATTTGCGAGACGATTCAGATAGGAACCAGACGCAAACTTAAATCATTTCCTTGAGGCCCTTGAGAGGACGGATGGAAAGCTTCTTGCTTGCTGGCTTTGGCTTGAGCCAGATTTCGCTACCGTCAGCTGGGTTACGGCCTTTTCGCTTTGGCTTCGCAGGAACATCTTTCAAGACGATTTTGCAAAGACCTGGGATCGCGAACTGTCCAGGGCCACCTTTGGAAAGTGAAGTTTCAATTTCACTGGTCAATGCGTCGAAGACAGCAGCAACGTCTTTCTTGGAAAGTTCGGTTGCTTCCGCGATGTTCGCCAAAATCTGAGTTTTGGTTGGCGCTTTTGGAGCAGCTTTTGCCATGGGTGAGAACCTTTGTAATGGTGATTTGGGTCGAAACGCGACTCGAAAGATTGAATTCAAATTGCGTGTTCGAAAGTGTTATGCGCCCTACCCAATCGTTGCAACCCGGCTTTGGGCAAAAAAGTACACGTTTTCCTCGGTTTTTACGGTAAATACGGCTCTCGAGCCCAATCTAGAGCCATAAATGGCACTCCCGGGCAATTTCGCGGCTCAGGAGAGGCAATTTGACCTCGACCGTTTTTGGCCTTCGAATCACGTCTTCGCCGTGATCAGAATCGCCCGGAAATCGCCCGGAAATTCCGGGAAAACAGCTGCAATGAAAACAGCTCCAGCTCGTTCCCTTGGCACCTAACGGATTTCGATGGTGCCGCATCGCTACCGGCTATTCCTCAATCGATTCAGTCAGGGCTCGGTCAACCGCTTGCAGGTTCGTTTGACGATCATTTGCCAATTGCTCAACCAGCGTCGTGGCGGCTTGGCCATCCGATGAAGAGGCCAGTGGCGAGAGGGCGATTGTCCCAGCGGCAGTAATGTCGCCACTGCTTATTGGCCGTGCTGTGCTAACCCGTCTCTCAATGTTGGTTTGCCATACTTCTGCTTCGTTAGTTGGTAACACCAACACACTGTCCGGCTGTGATGTTTGTCCGATCGAAGGTACAAAGAGATCGGCAACCGTTGCGGCAGAGCCGACGATTGTCGATGAGGCCATTGATGAAACCAGTTCGGGATTACTTAAGAGCCGATCAGTCACATCGTTTTGCAGCGGGGCGATGGATTCACCTTCTGCAGAAGTATTAGTGGAAAGTGGGTTGACGGAGATTTGCTCACCTTCACCCTGATCATTGGTATCAAGGACCGGTGTAAAACTGAGTTGGTCCGTGGCAATCCGATAAAGCAACATGCCATCGGCTTCACCACGTTGCTGAGCGAGGTTTGGGTTGGTTGCATCGATGGTGGCCTGAACCCTTTCGCTGATCGCATTCCCGCTATCATCGGTTGTGATTTCCGTGTGCTGGATGGTGAGGAGTGCACCACTACCATCAAGACTCACTTCGGGTGATTCGAAATCTGCTTGAGAAGATTCTGAAACCAACCGGTGTGATTCACCTGGAGCAATCGCAACCAGCAATCGATTTTTGGGTGTGGACCTTAGCCAGTCTCGCATCGAAACATATTCTGCCCGTAAACGTCCAACGCCAGATTCGACGGTTGTGTCACCATCATCAGCTCCACTGGAGATCAGAATTTCACGTGGTGATTCCGCATTCTGCATAAATGGGATCGCCGGTATCTGAATGGTGTATTCGCCCGGCAGAACATCATTGAATTCCGCTTGTTCTGCGTTGTAGGCGATTGATTTCTGAATCGTGTTGCCCGCTAGATCCGTTCCCGAGAGTGTGATGCCAGAGATATTCATATCGCTGATTGGCTTCGGAAGTGTCAGCTTGATTTGGCGAGATTCGTAGTCGGTGACGTTGATCGTGATCGTCCCTGAAGCGGTTAGATCGGAACCGTCTGATACGGTGTAACTGATGGTATCTGTACCAACAAATCCAGCCGGCGGCGTGTACAGAATCGCTTGAGTCAAAGTATCAACCTCCGCGATTCCTCCCGCTTGTGTCGGTGTAATAACGGTTACGCTCAGGGATTCACCCGCATCAGGATTTTCCGGCAAGTCGCTCAGGCTGAGAACGTTCTGGTTCACGCCGCCTCGATTACGACTGAGTGTGAGGTTGGCAACGGGTGGAGCATCGTTGACCGCTTGAATTTCAAAGGTCACGGTCCCGGTTGCAGAACCACCACCCGAGTCTCGTAGAATATAAGTGAAACTCTCCGTGCC
>JAKMEW010000276.1 GCA_022425745.1 Rubripirellula sp. | reverse complement strand
CAACGCTTGCAAGACAATCACTAGAAGCCGAGGTTTCACGCCTCGGCTTTTGTCGTTTTATGGGCCGTGTTTTGCAGTCTTTTAGAAACCGGCGACTTCCAGAGAACGTTCTCGGTTTTTCTCTGGAGTAAAAACGTGCGATCAGGTTTCGGCCTGACTGCCCCAAGACTCTCGCGCTCTCTGACGAGGCTAGCCGTTATGTTTAACAGCAGCGTTGGGATCGGGGTCGGGCTGGTTGATTTCTGCTAACGCCGACCTTCCGGTTAACAGGTCGTTATCGCTGAAAGGCTTATCAACCGAAAACCGATCGAGAGTGAGTCACCAGCGTCTGCTCCTATATCGAGAGGGAATCAAGACCGATCACGCGTTGCAATCACATTAAGAATAGCTAACGAAGCCATGTGGAAACAGGGTCAGCGCATGATAAGGGGTCAGCGCATGATAAGGGGTCAGACCCCTTTCGCGAAGATCAAACCGTCATCGCCAAGCTGCGCCGTCGAATCGGCGCCGCAAACCAGCCTCCGGCCATACACAGAATCAAACACATTGTGGATGGTTCCGGCACCGTTGAAATATTCCAGCCGATATCTTTCAAGACTCCTAGATCCACAGAAGAATACAGTCGCTTGGAGACACCCGGTGCCACACTGTAATTCATCAGGCTGGTCACCGAATTGGCCAAGTGAGCGATACTCGATCCACTTTGAAACGTGGACGGTGCGTAAACTGGTACGGGTCCTCCGTAAGCGAGTGCAGCATTGGCACCGTTGAAGTAGACGTTGCCACTGGTCAGATCCGAAGCCGATCCAAGAAAATCTCCTCCTGCACCAAACAGATCGGTTCCGTCTCCCAGTTCCAGAAAACTGTCGTACACCGAATACACGCCCGGATCACCACCGCTGCTATCACTGGTTCCATCGGGTTTAATCAGTGACATGTAACCAATCGCGTGTGACATCTCGTGGAGCGCTACGGTGTAGAGATCAAACTCACTCCCCGTGGGCGTGTCGGTCTCTGAATTCCAGGTGTAACCAAAGTCGAACGTGACCGTTGCATCAGGCACCGCGGACGTGGGATCCGAACCATTTTTTAAATGGTCGTAAACAAAGCCGTTTCGGAATCCGGCTGGACCGGTGAAGAAATACGGACCGGCCGAGGCGAGGAAGCCTGAGCCATCGGTTTGAGAAGCGAGGATATCCAGATCAACGGTTCCGGTCTCATCCAGAACACTTCCTAAATAGTCCAGCACTTCCAAGAACGTCTGCCGGCGTGCAGCACCTTCGGTGGCATCGTCAAAGCCGACTCCGGTGTTGTTGGTGACGTCAGCAAAATTCACATTCCAGGTGATCAAACCTGCCGATGCGGAAGGTGCTGATGACGCAAGAATCAACGCCGAAACGACAAACAGACAGACCACACGTCGAGCCCAATGCGCGCGGCCTGAGCGATCTTTACAGCTCATGGCTAACCCCAGTGCATACCCCCAAAGACGGTGTGCTAAAGATCACAACCGTCACAATCGCTAAAATGCGAAGACGAGACAGAATACACGAGCTGGTCGCATTTCCAACTGCAAAGAGGTTGAAACAAGCAGGTTTAGACGCACAAGACCCGCAAAACGGCTCGTTCGAAACGTTCACTATCCCCAAAGGCAGGGGGATTAGAGGCGGACTGCGAGGTTAACTTTGGGAGTTGAACCTACGACCGATGATCACTCCTGAAATTCTTAATCTTGCCTACGATTGGCTATGTAAGCAGCGTCGTCAGGCTCATCACAATCATTGCGTCTGGCATCTGCGTTGGAACTGGGATCAATTCCGACCTCAACTCCTAAAGCAGCTCCGTGAAGGAACTTACCGTCTAAGTCCCACTCGGATGGTCAGGATCGATGGTGAAGCCTTTGAAGTCTGGTGCTCGACGGATTCCTTGGTCCTTAAAGCCGTCTCGATCGTGCTCAGTCGGCAGTGGCATGGCTTACTGTCTAAGCGATGCTTCCATCTGACAGGTCGTGGTGGATCGAAGGCTGCGGTGCGAGAAGTCCTCGATAAGATCCATCCTGTCTCAACCTCCCCAGAAAGCGGTTCGAATCAAACGGCTGCTCGGTTTGTCTTCAAGAGTGATGTCAAACGCTATTACGCTTCGATGGATCATGAGATCCTGATCGATCAGTGCCGTGAGTTGATTGATGATGAGACGATTTTTGATCTAGTCCGGCAGTACATTCGCCGGTGC
>JAKMEW010000186.1 GCA_022425745.1 Rubripirellula sp. | reverse complement strand
ACTCGGGTACTCCTCGGATGGAGAACACGTCCACCAGTAGGTCCACAAGGTCATCGCCTGTGAAGCGTCGAGAGACCTCCAAGGCGATGCACTCTCGGGTGTACTCGTCGATTAACGATAGGATCTTCAGTGATCGACCATTGCTGGTTCGATCGACGATAAAGTCGATTGAGCGGCCTGATGTGACTTGCATTAACGACTGCTGGGCCATGGATTTCACGTACAATGAACTCTTTGACGGGCATCGAATCCGTCTATTAACGATAGTGGATCACTTTACTCGTGAGTGTCTTGCGATAGCCGTCGGTCAGCGGTTCCCGTCCGGCGATGTGGTCAAGGCTCTTGACCACTTAGGAGCGAGCCGATCGCTACCGAAAACGATCCGAGTGGATAATGGAACCGAATTTACATCGAAGGCGATGCATCGCTGGGCTTACGAGAACGGAGTGACGTTGGACTTCAGTCGACCTGGAAAACCAACTGATAACGCGTTGATCGAATCATTTAATGGAAGTGTTCGAGCCGAATGCTTGAACGAGAATTGGTTCTTGTCTTTGGACGATGCCAAAGAGAAGATAGAATCTCGGCGACAAGATTACAACGAACATCGACCCCACAGCGCTTTGGAAATCTGGCCCCCAAAGAATTCGCTTTATTTGGCCAGGCTAGCCTAGCCAGATAAAGATCTGATTCTCTCACAACAGATGCATCAGAAAATGGGAGCAGCTCACTACGACCATGGTGTACCGAATGATGATGGAGATTAACGGTGGCGGTGGTTGATTTCAAAGTTGGCTGGTGTTCCTCCAAGAGAACAGACTCTCGCAAGAGGTAAGCACAACTGTCGAAGGTTAAGTTGGCAGACCAAGAAGATTCAAAATCATTCACCGATGACCAAGTTTGGGATGACATCCCGCTGGACGATAAGCCTTTGTATGGTGATCAGGTCACTCCTCGCTCAGGAAAGAGCAGGAATCAGATTTTGGTGGAGTGGTTAATCGTCTTCGCCATCGCAAGTGTGATCGCGTTACCGTTTTTGGATCCGCTTTGGGAGATATTTTCTGCGTTCAAGTCTACGCTTGGCTCGCAAAAGACTTTGATAGGGCTGCTCTACCTTGCACCATTGCTTTTGGTGTGTATCGCTATCTCTTATCTTTTTTCTCTTTGCGAGGAAAAATATGGCCGCACTTGGTGGTGGAAGTTAATTTTTCGGTCGTCCAACCGCAAAAGAAATCCAAGTTGGGGTGATGACTCAGGTTGGGATGACTACTCAGATGGAGGCGACTGACTAGACCTCAAGAGTTCTGGTCTCTTCTGTTTTAGTCAGCGTTCCTCAAATAGATGGCGGAGACTGCGTGGAGTATTTTTGCTGTTGAGTGAGCGGTGTTCACACCCAACTAATGGTTTTCTCGTGTCACTTCCTGGCGATCTTATTCGTTAGGGTCGATGCAAACATCGATGACTTGGCAGCTTTCAGTGATGACTTCTCTTGCGCCGGATAATTCTTTCGCTCTTTGGCAATGATCGTCATGCAGATGCCAAATTTCTCGCACTTCACCTGATGAGGTAATTCCGTAGGGCGAGAGGATGAATCGCCTAAAGTCAATCACTAGGCGAATAAGAGTCGTGATTAGTGCGACTAACAAGCCCAACAAGAGAAAAGGCACGAGGAAGTAAGTCACTATGAACTTACCCTCATTTGCCACAAAGAGACCGTAGATGAGAATAAGAACCATGTACGTTAAAAAACTTCCAAAGATCAGTGCTTGAAGATGCTTGTTTTCTAACAACCATCTGGCTCGCGATTTTTGCTCCGGTAATTCATTCTCAGTTTTCAGGATCCCGCGGTGCTTGCCACAATGAGGTAGCGGAACTGCCATCTCCGTCCAACCTGACAAGGGTTGAAGAAAAAAGAGAGAGAAGAAAACAAGTCCGGGTAATAGAAAAAACAATCGCGACTGATCATCCGTCACAAAGATGGCCCAACAAAAAATTGCAGCGGGAATCGAGCTGGACAAAGCGAAACATAACTTCAGTTTTTTTGGGTCTTTTGTGATCCATCTCGTCCAGCGGTAGGTGAGTGACGATTCTTCAATGCAAGAAACCGAGAACCAGTTTAGTTGACTTGAGGGTTGATCACAAAAAGCGCACTGTCCTGTTTCTTGCTGCAAGTCTTTGCTCAACAGCACCGAGGATCGTTTGGAACGCGCGCTGGACATAGGCTGTGTTTATCTCGGTGAACGAATTACCTTCTTGTTGAGCGTTTATGTTGCTCGAGCATTAATCACCAATGCCGTCATGATTTTTATCGACGACTCCGCTGAGTGGATTTTCGATCACTGCCTGCCACGCGATCTTTCGCATAACTTTATCCAACGCAGGGCTTGGGTAGTCTCGGTTCTCGCTCTGAAAGCTGATCGAGTTCTTGATCAGTTCGGGAGATTTCTTGTAGAGCGTTGCATAGAAGACGTAGCCTTCCAGTCGATCAAATCCCGGTCCGAGATGTCCACGGTGATCCCTCCAAATTGAACGGTCTTTACCAGTTACCATTTGGTGCAAACTATCGACACCGGGTAGTTCACCCTTCACCTGAAGGACAGCCGCCTTGGTGACTGCCAACGAAGTTGGTGCGATGAAAACTTTGTCGGGGTATCGTTGTTGCATACCATTAATAAAAGTTTTGAAGATTTGGTGCTTCTCGGCTTCGAGGTTATTAAGAACTTCGGGAGTGTACTGCGATTCATCCTTCGGTGGCTTTCCACCATCGTACGGCCACAGCCGTATCCACGCATCGGAAAGATAGAACTTCATTTCGGGGTTGTACTTCAGGCAATAATCGATCCAGCAAGTGTAGTACTCAGGTTGATCCTCGCCGTACGGTCCCCACATCATTGCGTCCCAGCCGGCGTTTGCGATCGCGGGCAGCAACTTGGGTTTCGGCTTTCTGTCGAAGCCGAAGATGCCGTTTTCTTGTTCCCATTTGTAACGAGTGCTACCGGTCATCCCGCCGCTGGTATGTAAAAAAAGCGGTTGTGAGAAGCCCGCAGCCTCGCAAATGTTGGGCAATGTTCGATAGCCAGGCATCATAAAACTGTGGCCCGTACCCACCACTCGCATGACTCCATCAGCGGATTTAGGAAGGTCCGGAAAAGATCCGTCATACCGCTTCTTCATTTCTTCCGGAGTGAGATAGCAAACGGCGTGGTCGGGAAACCTCTCCTCTTTCCAACCGGGATCCGGAACGAAATCCTTAGCTCGACCCGCTATTTTGCCTCGGCTATTTTGTAGAGCTTTTCCGTACGCTAACGCTTCTTCCTGAGTAAGTTTTCCGTCTCCGTCGGCATCTGATTCTGGGAACTGCTTCAGCCACTCTGCGAGTTGTTCAGGTGACCTCTGAGGTAGTTTCGTCTTCGAGGAAGTCCTTCCACCACTGAGTGCTCTGATGAGTGATGTCTGCTCGGCATGAGTGAGCAATCCATCGCCATCAGCATCTGCGTTGGGATACCTTCGCAGAATGACCTTTTGCACTTGTTCCCATTCACGCCCTGCTAGTTTCCCGTCACCGTTGCGATCTGCTCTGGGAAATTCTCCCAGAATCAACTTGGACAATTCAGGGAGCAGTGTTTCCGAATGAGAGGTTGCCGCAAAAGCTGCCATGAGGACGCACGTCAATCCAATGATTATCGATTTTCTAATCGTCTTGATATTCATAGTGATCCCTTCGCATTGCTTTTTGCTTCTTTCAATCGCGCGAAGCAACATCGGTAACTTGATGAACGGTTTACTTCGTGCTGAATGAACTACTTTGCACTAGGGCGTGAACAAATTCACTTACAGCGAATTCTTTACTCTTGGCCCAACCGATTACTTCACTTGCAAGCTCCTCATCCGTGAAGCCGAACGGGCGACCCAAGGCGTATTCAATCAAGTGCTCGGTGAAGCCACGGGCAAAGTCTTCGTCGCGCTCAGCGATGAGGTCGCGCAGTTCGGTATAGTCGTTGAATACTGGTCCTTTGTGGAACGCTCCGGAGGCGTCGATCGTCCAAGTCTTGAGCTTGCCGACTCCTCGTCCTCTCTCGTCTCTCGCTTGATAACTATCTTCGGTTCGCCATTTTCCAGCAGCATTGAAGTTTTCTAGGCCAAAGCCGATGGGGTCAATTTTGCGATGACAGCTCGCGCACTGGGCTTCTTCCTGATGTACCAACAGACGTTCTCTTGTGGTCAGGATTTGACCTTCGAGGCGCGAGATTTGCGGCACGTTCGGTGGTGCCGGAGGTGGAGGATCGTTTAACAGATGTCGCAGAACCCAAGCTCCGCGTTCGACGGGGCTGCTGACAATGCCATCGCTGCCCATCGCGTGGATTGCGGCCATACCAAGGAGTCCACCGCGAGGCGAATCGGCAGGCAAATTAATCTTGCGGAACTCGTCACCTGTGACACCATCGATGCCGTAGTAGGTAGCGAGAAGGCCATTGACGAAAACGTAGTCGCTCTTCAGCAGTTTCCCCAGATGACCGTGCGTCGAATGGCGAAGCAGGTACGCAAAAGATTCGTAAACCTCACGGCGGCAAGCCGCGCGAGTGCTTTCGTCGAAGTCGCGGTAGAGCTTGACATCGAACTGGAAGAGGTCCAGACGTTCCATGTCCAGCCATTGATGAACAAAACCTTCAACGAAGTCATCTGAACGCGGATCGGAAATCAGTCGATTCACTTGCTGTCGAAGCACTTCGGGAAAATGCAGTTTATTCTCTTCAGCGAGCTGGAGCAGTTCTGCATCGGGCGGGCCGCTCCAAAGGAAATAGGCAAGTCGTACTGCGAGTTCACGATCATTGAGTTGCCGTCGTTCAGATTCGTCACTAGGTTCAAAGAGATAGAGGAAGCCTGGCGAAGCAAGAATGACACTCAGCGGCGTGCGAATCGCCTCGTCAAAAGAGTCACCAGACTTGCGACGTGTTTCGTAAATGGCAACGAGCTTATCGATGAATTCAGCTTTTGGTTTCACACTTCGAAATGCAGCATTGGCAAAGTCGGTGAGAATCGCATGAGCTCTTTTCGGCTCCGTCAAGGTTTGGTTCTTGCTTAGAACAAGTTGTAACGGAGACTGCGTCTTCGTCGAGGATGCCGAATAGGGTCCTTCGAGCTCCACCCAGTCGATCCAGATAGCAGGCGGGTGGCCGTAGCCGTTTTCTTTCTTCCACTGGTTGTGCGCATCCCATAGTGCTTTGAGATTTCCGTTGTTGGGCTGCTTTTCCTGTACTGCGAACTCGCGAATCGTTTCGGAGGTGACCTCCAGGGGAATCTCGATCGTTTCTGGGTTCTCGATCGTTCCGGTGACTTGATGAGTGCTGATAGCTCGACCTTCGAGACCCCAGTTCCTGCTCTCGATCTGACGCTGAGGATGTCCGACCTGAATGAAACGCCGCTCTACAGGTGTACCTTGAACAGCTCCGACTCGGACGCGCATGACATAGCTGCCCGATGGCAGGTTCTTTGGTGAGACAATGACGCGCCCGGTCCCGTGTGCGAGCTTCAGGTAGGTTCCTTGATCCCGATGCGGCAGTTCGGCGTAGTGCTTGTGATAAGCCAAGTTGTTGCGGTCTCCCGGCGGATAGCCGGCGGCGGCTTTCTGTGAGTCGCGGAAACCAAAGTCTCTGGGGTCGGGCGTGCCTTCGAGCCGGTCGGCAAAACTGTAGAACCACTGTGGGTGATTGATCTTCGGCTCAGTTTTGCGAAGCTCGGCAATCTTTGCTTTGTTCTCCGGCGTAGCGGCAGCCATGTCGACTCCAACCTGCCATTGTGTAAAACGTTTGTACTCATCTTCGATTTGCGCGATTTGCTTTTCGTTGTCACGATTGATCGTCTTCTCAGGCTCCACGTGGACGATCGTGCGTTCTGCCGCTGCAGCCTCACTGATTGGACCTTCCAATTCCATCCAGTCAACCCAAATGGCGGGCGGCGTGCCGTACCCGTTTTTTTGCTTGTGTCGGTCAAACTCCTGTCTGATGAGTTTTACCGATGAGGGTTGGCGTTCCTGAATACCAATGACGCGCGGCGTGCGTTCCCCAATTTCGATCTTGACCTCGATGATCTCCGGGTTCTCAATGGTGCCGGATATCGGTTGCGTGCTAAGCAGTTTAGCGAAGCCGGGTGACGTTCCATTCGATTTTTGGGGATGACCAATTTCGATGAAATGTCGCGAAGGATCAGAGCCCTTTACCGTGCCAGCCCGAATCCTAAGCTTGTAGGTTCCCGGCGGGACCTCTTCTGGGTCGGGTTGAAGATCAAAGCGTTGAATCCCTCGTGAAAGTTGCAGGTAAGCACCCCGATCATTATGAGGAAGCTCTGCGTAGTGCTTGAGGTAGTTGTGATATCTCCGATAGGGGCTGTACAAAGCGGCAATAGCATTGATTGGATCGCTGCCGCCATAGTCGCGAGGATCAGGTGCTCCTTGAAGAAGATCAGCCTTTCGATACTTGAGTAACGGATCGGAGTCATAATCTGGGTGCATTTTGCGAAGCGCAGCCACAATTTCTTTGTTCTCATCAGCTTCGGCTACCTTATCGACTGCGTTTTTATAGGCGAGCCATTTCTCTTCGTAGTTGTCTTCGAGTCTCTTGATGATTTCTAGGTTTTTGATGTTGACCGTATCTTCGGGCTCGATGTGAAAGACTTGGGATGGTTGCTTCCTTGTCCCCAGTTGCTTGAACGCATCATCGATCGCCTGTCGCCCCAGCTTGAGATATTGCTCGAATTGATCGCTGGAGATGAATTGAGATGATCCCACGGTGTCAAACGTTCCTGAGCCGCCATCCGCGGGTAGTGAGCCAACATCGACGTTGACACCAGTCAACTGCTTAATGGTGTTGCGATATTCTCGTCTGTTGAGCCGTCGCATCGTGATCTTTCCTCCCGAATCGGACAATGCCTGACGGGCAGTGACCATTGTTCGAGCTAGTGCATCAAGGAAATCCGCCTTCTCGGTATTGCCTGGCTGCTCAGAATCTTCAGGCGGCATCTCACCGGAGTTAAGCGTGTTGAGAACTTTCTGCCAGATTTCGGCCTGCTCAACGCTAGTGATCTTGAAGGACAGTGTTTCCAGATCGACTTTGCCTTCCTGCGTCGCGGAGTCGTGACAATCGAGGCAGTGGGCTTTGAAGAATGACCGGTGTTTGTCGGGAAATAGTACTTCAGGAGGACTAGCGCTCGAGAGATCACAAAGCCATAGAGTCAGTAAGCAGGCTGAGAGTGTCGCTGTGCGTGTCTTCGTGCCTTTGTTTGAAAACATCATGCTCGCAGTTCCCCGATCACGCCCGTGCTATCACCATGTCGTTCAACATTGATGCCCATGCCCTGCAGCATCGTGAGCCAGACATTGCACAGTGGTGTTTCTTCGGGAAGTACGAGATGCTGGCCAAGTTTCACCTTGGCGCCACAGCCGGTTAGAACCGTTGGGCAATTGGTCAGATAATGGATGGAGCTGATATTCGATCCGAAGGCCAACGCGACATGATCGAAGAGGCTCGATCCGTCGTTCTCTTTGGTCGCCTTTAGCTTATCGATCAATCCGGCTAGCAACTCGCTGTGTGCTCTGTCCCTTGCTTTCGATGCATCCATCCGCGGACCGGGGGAATAGTGACTCACGTTGTGGGCACTAGCATTTGTGCCCAAGTCCAGACTATCCAGCAGCGACTGACCAGGCATGCGGTAGGTCATAGCTCGCGTGCTATCTGTCAGCAATGCTGCGACGATCAGACGGTACATCATCTCGATCTCGTCTTTTCCCTTTAGACCAGGTTCAGGCTCGGCGATTGGTGCCTTTGCCTTAGGAACGTCTAGCCAGTCCTCATCTTTGCTTAAACGAGTTTCGATATCACGGATGCTCTGGAAATACTCGTCCAGTTTCTCAGTATCGGTTTTGGAAAGGCCACGCTGTACCTGTCGAGCATCCGTTAAGACCGCATCCAACACACTGCGATTCTCCGCGATTGCGGCCTGACGTTGTTCCAATGGCATCTCTTCAGCAGAGAAGAGTTTGTGGAACACCTTCATCGGATCATTAATGCCGGCGACCGGCTTACCACGGGCGTTCCACGCGAGCGAAAGTCCGGGCCCATGCCCTTGGTTGTCCGTACTGGCTAGTGACATCGAGGAAAATCGTGTGTCTTGCCCAAGATGCTGGGCCACCACTTGGTCGACCGAAATACTATTGGCCATATTCTGACCGGGAACGGAATAGCGATTCGCTCCGGTGAGCCAAAAGGTGCTGCCCCAATGGGCTTCGTTGCTGAACTTGTTCTCGCAGCCTTGAATGACGGTGAAATCCGATTTGTGGCGTGCCAGCGGAGAGAGCCCTTCTGGGAGCTTGTAGGATGAGCCAACGTCCGCCAAATCCGGAAACCAAGTTTCCTTTGTCACGCCAAAGCCGATACCCAAGCAGACCATGCGTTTTGGTGGAGAGGCAGGAGGTACAGCAGCTGAGGCAAAACGACGAAAACCGATGGATTCCAAAGCTGGCAGCGCGATCAGTGCACCCGTTCCGCGAAGAACATGGCGACGATTGACTTGTTTTTTCATTTCATGAACTCCGAAAGTAAATCGCAACCCACTCTATGCCCTTTGCAGCAGTCTTATCAACGCTAGCACAGCTTTATGCTGCCGATCCATGTCGGATTTTACGCGGAAAACTAGGGATTTCGAGAAATTCTCCAAAACTGCCTTAGACTCCGCTCTTTCACTGCTTTCACGTACGATCAATGGTTAACAACGCGCTGTCGATTAATTCAAGGGCCGAATCGAATCGCTCATCCACGAAATACAAACTCCACGCTTCCTTGCCGTTTTCGTCGCTCTCTTCTCGCTTCGGGTATCCGATCAGATCTAGCAACTGAAATGCTCGAGGGTCAGTGTTATCGATTTCGACGGAATACACTAGCGACGGCTGATCGTCATTAGGCTGGTCGATCTCGATGAGCATCTGATAGGGCATTGGATTGTCGGGATCTGCAGGCAGAACGTAGTCGGCCGGATCGAATGAACTATTCAGCGTCGCGTCGGAGACACCATCGACTTCCTCCTGTTCGCGTAAATCCTTACCAGACTCTACCGCTTTTTGCTGCGCCTCTTCCCAGCCGCGAACTTTGAAGTCCCAGTAAGGCAACACGTTCCGACCCGCTTTGATGTCGCTGGGTTCGTGAAGTGTTTTGATGTGAAAGAAGGATGCGTTTTCAAGCCAGATGGCTACGTGCGGTGGCGTTTTGAGGTCGAATGTTTTTCCAGCGCGGATACTAAGGGTCATCTTATAGTGCTCGGCTGGACTGTAATGATAAACGAGCCCGTCCTCCTTCATCTCGAATTGGTCAATGGTTGGTCCCAGATTCTGACTTAACTCCAAGACGCTGCGAATCGGACTCGGTTGCCAAAGAAACAGTCCGGTCAGACCGGCGGTGATTGCGAGAGTTAGCCATAGAACTTGACTGCGGACGTATCGCGACAGATTGCTGAAGTTGTTCGTCACATGCAAAGCGATCAAACTAATGAACACAAATCCCATTAGCGCGTGTAGACCGACGACTCCGATGGAGAATGGCTGCACAAATGCCAAGACTCCCGTCACGGCGAGAACCACGAAGCTCGATGCGGTCAGAAGCGAAACAAAGCTGCGATTATATTTCTTCATGAGCATGTGGCAGGTAAGCGATTCATAAGCTCAAACAATGAGGCAAAGATTGGGTACCCGCTGTAGCGACTTCGTCGCTTTTTGTGTTGATAAAGTTTTCGTTTGTTTATCACGCCTTTTCGGGAATGATCTGTCCATGGTCGCGAAGCAGCGCATGAATTTCTTCCAGCGGAACTTCGAGCGGTGTTGTGTCAGATTTCGCAGCCAAGGTTGCCGCAACTCCAGCCGCCTGCCCCATACCCATGCACGAAGCCTGAACTCTGAGGCCAGAGTTTGCAAGCCGATCACTACTGACACATCGGCCGGCTACGATGATGTTGCGGCTGCCCTTGGGGATCAGTGCGCTCAGTGGGATGGTTGGTACTTTGCCAGGCTTAAGTGGCTTCGGCTTTACTCCTGTTTTGGTGTGAAGGTCAACGGGGTAAAAGGCATAGCTGATGGCATCGTCGAATATGCGACCAGACGTGTAGTCGTTAACCGTGATTAAAGTCTCGCCTTGAATCCGGAAGCTTTCGCGGAATCCAGTTTCTGGCTGCAAGTGCATCAACCGTTTATTCTCCTTGCGAACGCGGTCGAGTATCGACTGTCGTCCTGTCATGTTCGCTCTCGTTGCGGTGCGCGAGTTCGTTGAATCAGCTCCGTGGACGTAGAGGCGATGAATCTGATTTCTACCTGGCTCGTGTTCTTTCCCCAGCATGAACAGATACGAACCCGGTTGCCGCTCTTCCTCTCGCAGTCGCTCAAAGCCCAACATGCCGACGACTTCAGCTCCCCCAGTGCAGTCGATGATCTGTTTGCAACGTACTCGTCGTTGCGTGCCAAACCCTACACAATCAACCTGCCAACCGTTGTCGACTTTTGTCACGGATTGCGGAAATTCGTAATAAGCAATCTCGACTCCTGCTTGAGCACACTTTTCTTCGGCGAGGATCGCATAAAGAAACTGGTTGGTATAAACCTGATTCTGCCAGTGACGCTGTGGAACCTTTGCGAAGTTTGGAAGTTTTCCGCCGTCAAGTTCTACGCTCTCCCTTACAAGTTCCCAGCCGATCCCGGCAATCACCTGCTTGCCCCAGGCATCGAATAAACCAGGAAAAGCAACCCCGCCTGTGGTTGTCGTTCCGCCAAGCTGGCTGCCTCTTTCGACGATAAGTGTCTTCGCTCCAGCTCTGCCCGCCTGAATCGCCGCGACATGGCCAGCCGTTCCGCCGCCCACCACAAGCACATCCACTTCGTTGGTCACTTCCGGCTCGGTAGCATTTGGAACCGATTGAGCTATCACATGCGAGGTCGAAGTGATGGCAAGGCTTGCTGCTGCAGTTCCCAAAAATCCACTTTGCAGAAATTCTCGGCGATCTCTTCCATCCGCTTTTTTGTTCATGACGATTGCTTTCGAAGTTGAATTCGGTCGATCTTTATTCGTTGTTTTGGAGCGTTGGACTGGATTCGGATAATTTTGAGCCCGGGCCGATCAAATGTAATCTTCCCGATCGAAATATCTTCGAGCTTATCGCTACCCGATGAAATCATACCGACCTTGGTCATTGAATATCCGGTGTCTGCTTGGGCAGCTTCGTCTTTCACATCGTCGACGAAGACCGAGCAAGAGTCTCCCACCGATAGCGTCGCGCCCAGTGAGTAGGTCCCGGGTGTTGTCACCTTTACAACAAAATCTAAGTAGCTACCTCTTCCAGCATTGAGGTCGGCGCAGATGATCTGGCCGCGAGAGGCTTCCGGAAACCGTTGAGGGAAATGGCAATTGCCGCGGAGCTGGTAGTCGGATGAGGTTTGACGCGGCGTGGCCTCGGCCTCAATCCATCCGTCCCCACGGATCTCCGGATAGCTAAATGTCAGGTGCTGGGAGAGACGTTCGATGACCGAGGTATACTTTGCATCCGTTGCCAGATTGTTGAATTCGTGTGGATCTTTACTGAGTCGGTAGAGTTCTGTTTCGCCGGTGATAAGTCGGGTCATTCGATAGTCGTTGCCCAAAACCACATCCCAGCGGATGCCATCTGATTCGCTCGACATGACGACAGGCTTGTTCCAATCGGTATTCGGTTTTTTCAGTAATGGGGTGAGACTGTTGCCATCGATCGATTGATCGGGTGGTTCAACCTTCAGCAAGTCGATTAGCGTTGGGTAGAGATCCTGAAGAGAAACCGCCTTATTGCAAACTTTACCAGTCGGGATTCCGGGACCAGCGATGATCAGGTTGCAGTGGGCGGAATCGTACCAAGGTTTCATTTTGGACCAGGCCTCTTTCTCGCTCAGGTTGTATCCGTGATCACTCCACAAGATGATGAAGCTGTTCCTGCCGTGTACGCTGGAATCCCATGCATCCAGAATTCGTCCAACCTGCTCATCGGCAAAGGTCACGCATGCGAGATAGGCTCGAACGAACTGTTTGTCATATCCTTTTTCTCCCAGCATTCGGTTGTAGCCTCGGCCGAATTTTGCCTCGAGGTGAGCCAGTAACTTGAACCGCTCAGTCAAGTCATCAAGATCATTGGCACGGCGCTCCGGGAACTCGACCTCGTCGAGTGGGTAGAGATCAAAATACTTCTGCGGCACGATCCATGGCACGTGCGGGCGATAGATACCTACTGAAAGAAATAAAGGATCGTTGATAGTTGTCAGCTTCTCGATACCGTGGCTGACTGAGATGTAATCCGGCATCTGTGTGGTCGGTACAGCGGCGATTCCCCAGCGGCCTGAAGGATTTAGATTGATCCCGCTCCCAGACTTCTGTCTCGATGGCTTGTTCCTGCTGATGTATTCATCGAACTCCTCGTCATCTCTGTTGTGAAAGTTTTTCCCAATGCCGACGCTCTGCCAGCCATGGTTGGAAAGATGCTTAGGAAGGGTGATGGCCTTTTGAGCGTAGAAACGCCATGGGTGAATTGCGTTGTCGTTGATGATGTTGCCTGAGCGTGCAGGATGAATCCCGGTGAAGATGGCGCTGCGTGAAGGAAAGCATGTGGGTGAGGAACAGATCGCATTGGAAAAGACTACACCTCGCTCAGCAAGTCGCTTGATATTCGGTGTGACCGCCTGAGGGTGCCCGTTGAGCACGCTATTCCAGTCGTTCCAGTCATCAACATTTAGAAACAGGACGCTAGGACGTTCTGTTTGCTCGGCACCCGAAGCCAGAACGGGGATGATGCACAAACCTGCTACGAGGCATAGCAGGATAAGGTTAAGAGTCGTGGTTGTTGAACGAGATGAGGACAATGTCACACCAGCCCCGTCAGCGTTCCGGTGCTACTTGCAAATTGATCTGCTTCGATGTCCATCTTCTGCAGCATGTTGACGAAGACATTGCACAGCGGCCTGTTGTTGTCTGGGTTGAACGCTAGATGCTGTCCATGACGGAATCCACCTCCCGCGAGAATGACCGGAAGATTTTTATTGTTGTGGATGTTGGCATCCCCCATGTGACAACCATAGAGCACCATGGTGTTGTCCAGTAGGCTGCCATCGGCTTCTTCAACCTCTTTGAGATCGCGGAGTAATTCTCCGAACAACTCCATTTGTGCCAATTCGATCTCTTCCAGCTGATTCAACTTCGCTTCATCTTTACCGTGATGGGACAGGTTATGGTATCCGCCGACCGATCTGCCGCCTTCGAATTTTACTCCTGGGGTGCGTTGTCCGCCCAGAAACAACGTGATCACACGCGTGGAATCCGTCTGGAAGGCAAGCCGACACATGTCATTCATCATGCGCACCATTTCGAAGAACTCTTTCTTGTCTGTTGGGTAATCGGGTACGGCTTGTTCCACCGTGGGCTTGGCGCGGGTTTCCCAGGCTTCCGCCTCGGTGAGCCGCTGCTCGAGACTGCGGACAGCGGTCTGAAACTGATCGATCCGCTCGCGGTCCGAAGCGTTCACTCGTTTACCAAGATCCGAGCTCTGACCCATCACCACATCCAGAATACTTCTCTTCTTTTGTAGTCGAATGAGCTGTGCCTCCATCGCTTTGCGATCACCCTGAAGAAACATCTTTTTGTAGAGCTCTGCGGCGCTTTGAATGGTGGGAATCTCAACACCCGCCTGTGTATAAGACAGGCTCCTCGAGTCGTTGATCCCCAGTGCAAGCGATCGAAAGCGTGTCTCATGGCCGATTTGATTGGCCATCACCTGGTCGAGCGAAATGCTATTGCGAAAACTCGCTCACCCGGGATGTGGCGCCGCGGTTAAAAATGTTTTGTCGGCGCGGTGTCCCCCGTCGACCCCGGGATGAGAGAGTCCACTGAACACGGTGAACTGCTCTCGGTGTGCAGAAATTTTTTTGAGGTAAGGAGACAGCTCATAATTTCTGCCCGAAGTTTTCGGAAAGAACAGCTTGGGAATGAAGCCGAGATCCTGATTGATGGCAATCATTCGCTTCGGTGAGGCTTTAGAAGGAGCGTCCCCGAAGGATTCAAGGACGGGCAGACTCAAGCCAATTCCAGCAGCACGTAGCAGAATACGACGGGATGTTTTCATCAGCTCATTTCCGCAGGAACAATGGACTTTGAATGATTTCATGAATGATCGTCCGAACGCCAAATGCCGACGCTCGACTCTTTTCGAGAATCGCTTGAACTTCATCGCGATCCGCAAAACTAACTGGCGCTCCTGTTGCATACACCAAAAGCTGTTCGGTCAAATTGCGTGCAATCGCTTCTTCGTCCTGCAGCAAGAGTTTCTTGAATTGGAGAATATCTTCAAAGTGCTCGCCCCTCAGCGTCACACCGGAGGCATCAATTTCCTTTCCAATGTAGTGAACGAATTCGTTACCGCTTCGCCCTACTCCTTCGATACGCTCTGATCCCTGCGTAAGTGATCGATAGTTCTCCCTCCAGCGACCCATCACGTCGAAGCTTTCAAGAGCGAACCCAGGAGGATCGATCGTGTTATGGCAACTGGCACAAGAAGCATCCGCACGATGCTTCTTAAGCAGTTCTCGAATTGTCGCCGCACCACGAATATCCGGTTCGACAGCGGGTATGGATGGTGGTGGTGGAGAGGGAGGATCGCCCAAGAGTCGTTCCATCACATAGACGCCGCGTAGAACGGGTGAGGTGGACGTCCCGTTCGCTGTTACCTTGAGCACGGAAGCTTGGGTGAGAATACCACCGTAAGGGCTTTTCTTCGGAAGTGGCTTCCGCTGGAACGAAGGACCGAAGACACCGGGGACGTCGTAATGTCTTGCTAAACGCTCGTCGAGAAAGGTGTAATCGGCATCGATGACGTTTCGAGACGGCCGATTGCCCGCGATAAGATCGGCAAAAAAGAGACGTGACTCCTCGACCATCGAGTTCACGAGCCACCAGTCTCCGGCGTACTCCGGATAGAGTTCCCGGTCGGGATCGGTGTCGTTGATCTCGTCGAGCTTGAGCCAAGAATTAAGGAACTCATTCACAAAACGCTTCGCTTCAGGCCTATCCAGCAGGCGATCAACTTCCGCTCGAAGCGTTTCGGTTTCACGAAGCTTTCCTTCTCGAGCCAAAGCCCTCAGTCGCTGATCCGGCATGGATTCACCCAAGAAAAATGCGAGTCGCTCGGCGAGGGCAAAGTCATCCAGTTCTCCCGGACCACCGCAGTGGAACAGAAACTCGGGCGAAGCCAGTACCGCCGAATAGGTGGCGATCATTGCTTCCGTGAACGTCTCATCCGTCTCCAGCAAATGCTTGGCATATTCGTAGAATCGGTTGAACTCGGCTTGGGTAACCGGCCGCCGGTACACTCGCTTCATGAATGAAGCCAGCAAAATGCTCGCATCCTTCAACGGTCGTTCCGAGACTGCCTCGACATGGCCGTCTGCCTGCTTGAATGGGACGTCGCCAAATAGTGCCCGATAGGACGCGGGTGGCCATTCCTCAACGATGGGGCCTTCGACCTCGAGCCAGTGAAAAGCGACCCCAGGATATCCGCCATCGGTTTTTTGGATGGTATGTGGCATCGCCGGAACCATTGGGCTGGGTAAACGCATGCAATCAAGCTTCACCATTGCCCCCTTTTCCATAAAGGCTTCTAGTTCGAACACCTCGGGTATCTTGGGTGGCGCTTCGAAGACTCCGATTGGCAGCATGCTTTGGGTATTCGGCTCGTCCAGTGTGGACGAATACACCTTCACCGGTTCACTCCGCTTTCCGGCAGAGACACGGTCGTTCACCGGGGTCGGATAGCGTCGTGTGGCATCTAGAACCAAGTTGGGATAGAAACGCGGATTCTCCTCGCCTTCCCAATCGACGTAGTCCGTCTGGCGAAGCACCGATCGTGCCTTCAGGCGAAGCTTGTAGTCGCCACGGACCGGGGCTTTGAATTTGTCGAAACCGTAGTAAAACGGCGTGTAAGCTCCGCGAAAGATGGCGGTCGATGCGTCCTCGATGTAACTCTCTTCGTAACCCAACGGTTCAGCGAGGGATTCTGTCGCATTCGAACGGGATTTCGATGTCTCGAGATCGCGTTTCGCGTTTCCATCCTTGTTTTCGTTCAAATCATTAACGTGAACGAACTGAACGGCATCGGCGATAACCCATCCTCCGGCGTCCTTGTTGCTCAGCGACACCTCCGCGGCCCGGTCAAATTTGAAACGTCCAAGCGGAAACCACAGACCTTCGATCGTGGGTTCCTGGCTTTGATTGATATTCAGGCGAGTTTCACCCTCGGCGTGGCGAACCTGATATTGGGCGGTGTTGGCCAAACCTTCTCCCCCGCCAAAACTGACGCGCACTTCGTACATCCCTGGTTTCGGTAACTTGGCTCTCCAAGTGATCGCGTAGGCTCCCGTATTTTTGTTATCGTCAGCTAGGTAGTGTGTCCCGACATGGTTGGAGCGACGAGTCGATTCTCGCCAGGGCCCAGTGCGTTCCGCGTCAGGATCGTCGACGGTGATCCCCAAAGCTTGGGATTGCTTACCCAGATCGAAGCCTCTTTTGCTAAAGGAATTCTTGTCGTTGATGTCTAGCCCGTCCAGCGCCAGGGAGAATCGCGCCCATCCGCTATTCCCCGTGCCAGCCCACATCCTTCCTTGTTCGCGGGCGTAATATCGCCGCTTGGTGGAATCTGGCTTCTTGGCGGAAAACTCAAGAGCTCGACGAAGGGCAAACTCTGCAACGTTTAAGTAGGCATCCACCTGCACATGCGATACATCGAGGGCAGTCCCAACTTTCGCAAATCCTTGGACCTCCCCATCCAAGGGAAGTTGGTCTGCGACCTTGAGCGCTGGATCATGCAATAGGTCTCGCAGAATGTATTCGTATTCAAAACGATTCACCCGTCGCGAAACGGCACGCCCATGTTGAGCGTATCTATTCTCTTGGAATTCGACGATAAGGCTCGCAAGTTCCATGACTGCCGTGGCGCGTTCGCCTTCGCTCAAACGGTTGTCTTCCTTTGGCGGCATTTCCCCAGAACTTAGTCGGTCGTGAATCTTCACCCACATACCAGTGACATGAGGGTCCTCAAGATTCCATTCGAGCGCCGGGAGATTTAATCCACCTTCGGCCTCCGCGTCGTCGTGACATTCCACGCAGTGGTCGTTGAAGAGCTTGGTGAGTGGTTGCGGTAAATCGGATCCCTGACTGAAGGATGCACACAGCCCTGTAGCCAAAACAAAGGCCGCGGCAAATCGCACTGAAACATAAGTCAGGAGCGTTTCTTTCATTTCTGGTTACCTGTTTTTGCTGCCGACGCCGAATCGTGACTCCCCAAGAATCACGATTGAATTGAAGGACAAAGTCAAAAGCATCTTAATCTATCGAAGATCCTTAATTATCTATTTGGTTTCCGCTGTAGCTTGATGTTGCTTAGGCTTTTTGTTGGCTTGGGGATCCGCTGGAGTGAACTTGCCCGAATGACGCTGATTCGGCACATACCATTCACGGAGTAATGAGCTCAGCTCCTCGACAAGCTCTGGGTTAGCGGCCGCGAGATTCCTAGTTTCGCTCGGATCGTTCTTCAGATTGAAGAGCTGAGGTTCGGCGCTGGTTGGCGGATATTTCATCTTACCGGGCGCTCCGTCGTAGGTAAGCAGGAGCTTGTCA
>JAKMEW010000171.1 GCA_022425745.1 Rubripirellula sp. | reverse complement strand
GGGGGCGGGGGCAGCCAACTCTGTGGCTTGGACTTTCAGCTCGTCGATGCGAGCCATACGTTCTTCTGCGAGTCTCTCAGCGATTTTTGTCGCCTGAATACGGCTCTCAGCCTTAAGATCCAGTTGGTTCACTGAAACCCTGCGACCATCATCCAGCTGGAGAATAACAGAATCACCCCAGAGTCCCAGCATTTTGGCTTCTACAGAAAACGTGCCACGCAGACTCGTCCAAGTTTCGGCTTGGGTCTCGTTCGAGGTGAGCCCGATGAACAGAAACGAAAACAGAAAGGCTGGAGGGACGAAGTAGCGAACGATGGGGTTTTGAGTAAGCATGCCAGCAGATGTTTGAGCGATTTTGGATGAAAGAATTAGCTTGTTTCAATGAACGGTCTAAGTCAGACCTTCAATTACAACGTGTTGACGAGGTAGTTGATTTCGGGTCGTCGGTTCCCTTTTTCCCGATCGTGAAACAAGCCTGCGGTGTTGAGGAAGCCCCACTCAGGCGTTCGAGTTCTCCGAACCATTGGGTTTTTGTACCGCGTTTTAGTACCGCGTTTTAGTACTGCCATTGGTTGAGAAATCAATTTCACAGACGCGAGAGCTATTCCGATGAAGTATTATATTGAACTATAAGCACGTGTGAGGAATAGAAAAAACGAGAAACCAGCCTGTTTTTGCGGCGCATTTGGCTCACATGACCGGCAAATGCCATCAAGTTGGTCTCGACCGAAAAGGTTCCTGCAAGGTTTGGTTTCGTGGCGGGAGACGGATACGTTGAGTAAAGCAACCGAGATGTTCAAGTTGAGCGGGAGCGAGACGACGGAACTGCGAGATAGGTTCTACAACGCAACGATCATAGAACGGATTGATATCAATCCTGATTTGGCCAAATTCCGAATCCGACCGGACGTTCCTTTTCAGGCATTTGAGCCGGGTCAATACGTGGCGTTGGGGTTGGGGAACTGGGAGCCTCGACTCGCAGATACTCAGCCTGAAGAGTTACCTGAGAAGAGGTTGCGAAAACTGACCCGACGAGCTTATTCAATTTCTTGCCCGCTTCTCGATGCAGAGCAGAAGCTCACGCCAGTCAATTCAATCGACTACCTCGAGTTTTATATCACTCTGGTTCGGCAGGCGAGTTCTCCGGAGAACAAGCCACCCGTTTTGACACCGCGGCTGTTTTGCCTCGGTGATGGAGATCGAATCGAGGTTCAAAAGAAAATCACGGGGCAATACGTCTTGGGAGATGTTAAGCCGCACGAAACAGTCCTCATGCTCGGTACCGGCACAGGCGAAGCGCCCCACAACGCAATGGCGGCTACGCTTTTGGATCGTGGGCACCAAGGCCGCGTGGTGAACGTGACGAGTGTGCGTTACACAGAAGATCTAGGATATATTCGCGAACACGATGCATTGATGCATCAATTTTCTCAGTATCGCTACTTACCCTATACCACTCGCGATCCCATTAACTTGGATCCGTCTCATCCCGAGTATGTGGGAAAACAGTACCTGCAAGATCTTTTTCAGACCGGCAAGTTGGCTGAAGCAGCTGGAGTTGAATTTGTGCCAGAAAATACACATGTTTTTCTATGCGGTAATCCAGCCATGATTGGATATGTCCCCCCAGGAGGCCAGCCATTATCGTCTCCGGGGATGCTTTCGATCTTGCGGGATGCTGGATTTAAGGACGGTAGCGACCTGCAAGGGCCGGGATTGGTTCGTTTCGAAAAGTATTGGTAATCGCTGATGCGAACAACCTACCGAAACGTCTGCTCGCTGGTTACAACCTGCATCAATCAATAGGTTTTGACACACTCATAGGTTCTTCAATGGATCTCTCCAAAACGATTGCTTTAATTCTTGGTGGCGGACGCGGCACACGGCTCTTCCCATTGACAAAGATCAGAGCAAAGCCTGCAGTGCCACTGGCAGCAAAGTATCGATTGATCGATATCCCGATTAGCAACTGCATCAACAGTGGTCTAAATCGAGCCTATGTGCTGACTCAATTTCTCTCTGAGAGTCTTCATCGACATTTGCGTCAAACGTACTCGTTCGACCACTTTAGCGGTGGGTTTGTCGAAGTACTCGCGGCACAGGAAACCGTGAATGCGGGGACTGATTGGTATCAGGGAACCGCAGATGCTGTCAGGAAGAATCTCATCCATCTGGAAGAAGATTGGATTGAACATGTTTTGATTCTCTCCGGCGATCAACTCTATCGGATGGACTTTCGAGAGATGATGCGAACTCATGTTGAATCGGGGGCTCACGCAACGATTGCTGGAATTCCAGTCTCGAGGAAGGATGCTAGTTCGCTGGGTATCATGCAGGTTGACAACGAAGGTCAGGTTCGGGGTTTTGTGGAAAAGCCACAAAGCGAAGAAGAACTGGCAACGGTTCGCATGGATCCGAGTTGGATCGATGATCGCGGGATCCCGAGCCAAGGACGAGACTGCTTGGCAAGTATGGGGCTATACATCTTCAACAAAGACGTGATGGTTGATCTCTTGCGATCAACGGCTCACGAAGATTTCGGTAAAGAAGTGTTCCCCGAAGCGATTAACTCCCACAAGGTTCAGGTGCATCTGTTTGATGGATACTGGGAAGATATTGGGACGATTCGAGCTTTCTATGAGGCTAATCTTTCGCTCGCAGGTAAAGCACCTCCATTTGAATTGCGAAACCCTGATTCTCCGATTTTCAGTCGGCCTCGATTCCTTCCGCCGACCATCATTGGTGATGCAAAAATCAGCAACAGCTTGATCGCAGACGGTTGTCGTATCGGAGACAACGTTAAGATCGAGAACAGTGTGATTGGGCTTCGCACAGTCATCGGAGATAACGTCACGATCAAAGACAGTGTGGTGATGGGAGCAGATTACATCGAGATATCCGACCAGTTGCCCGCGGGAAGGGTTCCCGTTGGGATTGGTAGCGGAACGACCATCTGCGGGACGATCCTCGATAAAAATTGTCGCATTGGCGAGAACGTCACAATCACCAACCAAGCAGCGATTGACAATCAAGGAGAAGATGAGGCCGTTCAGATTCGTGACGGTATTTCAATTGTCATTAAAAATGCGACGGTTGAGTCGGGTTACAAGAGTTAATTTTAACCACTCAACTCATGGGTACTTTGACAACTTAATGAGCCGCTATTGCAGCTCGTTGTTCGATGTAAGATTCAGTAATCGCTTTGCTTCTTTCAATAAGAAATCCGGTTCGTTGAACGGTTCGTAGCTGATATCTTGCCAGCGAACTCGACCGTCAGCGTCGATGAGAAAGGTGCCGTGGAGCGGTTGATTTTCGAAATCGTCCCAGCACCGATAGCTCTTGAATGCATCTTGTTCAGCGTTCGCGTGTAACGGGATGCTAATGGGTTTGTCGAAGTTTTTGATTCCGTGTTTCAGCTCATCAATCGTCTCGGTGCTAACCGCGATTACATTGACGCCGGCTGCTTGGAATTTCTCAAGTAACGGTGAGAATGTGTGCAGTTGTTCGACACAGTGAAGGCAACCAAAACCCAGGTAAAAAATCATGATGGTTGGCTTACCTTGGTGATCTTCCCTGCTGACTACCACGCCTTCGGGGGTAACGGCATTCCAAGCGGGAGCCTGGTATGGCTCCCAGCGAAACGGTCCTAATTCGTGCAGGGGTGGACGTTTCCCGAGGTCTTTTGCCGGTTCTGGTGCAAGACGCCAATCGTCGGGACTGTTAATCGATCTAGCAACCGGATTGAGAGCTGCAAGTATCGGTGTATCCAAGTCGGCATATGCCGCAACCTCGCGCAGTATTCGGAAGTTTTTGATGGCTTCCTTTTTTTCGCCAGTATCCCAAAGCAACTGAGTGAGGGTGGCCAACGGCTTTACCTGAGCCTTGTCATTGTTGGCCTGCTTCTTTGTTATTTCGATTGCTTGCTTATGGTCACCAAGCCGAGCGAGCCAACGTGCTTTCAAGATTGTTTCGAGTTTTGCTTTTTTTTCTGAATCCTTGAACGACTCGATATCGCCTTCGGAAACAGATTTGGCGCACCGGATACGTGCTACTAAGGGTTCCAAAGCTTGTTTTTTCTTTTGGAGTTCTTCTTTGGTGGGTTGATTCGAACTAGCGTCAGATGGTTCTGGGTCATTCGTGTTTTCAGCAGAGGTTTCCTCCGCCTTCTTGTCCTGTTCGTTTTTCAAATCAATTTTTGTTTCAGTCTCTTTCAGTTCAGCTTCGAGTGGTGCAAAGATTGCTTCACCCTGTTCTTTGTCACCCACAAGATAGTGAGCAACGGCGATCCAAGCGGAGCGTTCTCGATCGAATTCCTCGTTTCCCGTTTCTATGAGGAAGGGGCCATTTGATTCTTCTAGCAATTGTTCCCATAGTTCGTATTCAGTCAGAACCTGAATAAGACGCTGACGACCAAATTTCTGACTTCCTCTTTTTTCTAAGCTGTTGTACCGCGGATGTTGCGGCAAGGAGATTAGATTTTTTGCAAGTGTAATCGCTTCGTTCACGCGTCCAACAAAAACCAAATTACGAACAAGCCATTCATTGTTGTGGGCAAAATTGTGGATCTCGTCGGGCATGAGATGTGTTTTGATCATGTGGGCGTGATCAACGCGAGCAGATGCTTCCTGTTGCCAAGCAGCATCTTGGTATCGCTTTAGTTTTGAGTAGATGTGGCCAGGCATGTGCCACATATGTGCGATGCCTGGGCTAGCGGGGCCACACTGAGCTGCGGCAGCTAAGGCGTTCTCTGGCCGATTGCGATCCCATAAGTGAATTCGATAATGATGAGCGGGGTGAGCGGGGTTGGCTTTGAACACTTCTGCCAATAATGCATCAACCGCGTATCGACTGGTGATCTTTACGCCATATCCATTAGCCATCCACATTTGCACCGCAATGAATGCTTTCGCTTCGATGTCGTCAGGTGAGTGGTCTAAGATTTTTTCCATGGCCGCGATGTATCGTTCGGCACGCTGTTTTTTCTCTTCCTTTTCATCCACATCTTTTTTCTTTTCAGCCTCTGCCTCATCTCGTTTTTTGGGAATCAGCTGATCGAGCGCCTTAACGTAAAGTTCCTCTCGATCATCAGCTCCTTCTGAGATGCGGCTGAGTGCTTGGTCAATAAAGCCTCTAGCACGCTCCGTATTATTTTGATTTGCCATCGCCATTCCCCAATAAGGAATTGCTAGATCGGGTTCCAGCATCGATGCTTGACGAAAAGATCGTTCTGCTTCGAGGTACCAGAATCCGTGCAACTGGAGAATTCCCTGCTCAATAAAGAGTTGGGTATCCGTTTTCTTTGCCGAGCTAGGAAAGCTAATGGAACCCAGGTTGGGCATCAAAATGGCTGCCTGACGCGGACCCTCATTAAATGCTTCGCCGTGATAGCTATGCCCCGCTAAAGGATCCGTCGATTCCGCCGTAACATCTGATTCTGGCGAATCCTGCTTTTCCGCTGACGGTGCAGTCGTCATAAAAAGGACTTGCGTGGAGATACAAGCCACGAAGACGAATCGTGTGCGGATGCTTAACGAAGTTTTGATTTTTAGCTGAGGCATTGCAGTGAATAACTGGGGTGCTCGGTCGGAAAACGGATCATTGTAATTGGATCACACCCGTTTAGCCTCCCCCGCTCCGAATTGTCGGTCGGGGTAACCTGCAAATCAATTGCTTTCGGTAAGCATGGAAATCACACGGACCTCTTGGCTGGGCAGAAAGCTGTATTCTCGGGCATAGAGAGTTGCGGTTTTGCGAAGAGGAAAGCGTGTGGCGTACTGAGGTGAGGTCCATTGGCCAGTTGCAATTTGCAAGAACTGCCGATGTTTTACAAGTTTCCGATCCTTCGTTCGTTCAAGTCGATGTGGTCCCTCGATGTACCAATGTTGAGTTTGTCTTTCGGTTGATTGACTGCATTGGTCGCGAGCAGCACGATGTGGGGAGTGATTGGGGTGTCGTTGCTGATTTAATCTGCCTTCGACACTCGGTTCTTTTTTTTCGCGGTGTTTTGGGTCAAAAATGAGTAGATGAGTTGCAGGCAGCAAGGGTTGTTGAGCGGATGAATCATTCATTCTTGTCCTCAATCTGTATGCGGAGTTGATAAGAAGGCTCAAGGTGCCAGATCAGGCGGACACGTTAGGTCACAGACTGAAAAATTCGCTTTCTCTGAGAGGTTTCGCTACCTTATCGTGCTGATCTTTGTGTCTTTATCACTCGCTTTGCTCCAGTTCGTCTCGGGAGAACCATCCTGTGTATTCAAATCAGCCTCGTTGTCAGGTCATTCCCTTGGCAGACCAGCAAGTGGCTTTTTCGATTGATGGCGTCGAGCGACTTCGTTGGCATGCATCGAACCGCAGCCCGCGTCCTTATTTTTTTCCATTCACCGGTCCTTCTGGTTTGCCCCTGACGCGGATGGGTCATCCCGGTGCGCCCAATCACGATCACCATCGATCAATTTGGTTCGCCCATCATCAAGTCCTCGGGATTGATTTCTGGTCAGACCAATCGACTGCATTTATCCGGCAGCGAGCGTGGAAGGCATACGAGGATGGAGATGAAGAAGCGAGGATGGCGGTCGATCTTGCATGGTACGATGGTCATAACCCGGAACCATTGATTGAGCAAGAGTTGATCGCGGCGGTGCGCCCTCGCGAGAATGGTGAATGCTTTCTTGAAATACAGACTTCGCTAAGAAGTGTGGCTGAGCAGTTAGAGTTGGGCGTGACTAATTTTGGATTGCTTGCGGTTCGAGTTGCGAAGTCGATTTCGGCTGTCTTCGGTTCTGGTGTTCTCACTGGGTCAAATGGTCTAAGTGGAGAAGCATCACTGTTTGGTCAGTCGCTTTCTTGGGTGGACTATAGCGGAGAGGTCGATAAGGGGATAACCGAAGGGATAACCTATTTTGACCACCCCGATAATCTCACCTATCCAAGCCAATGGCATGTACGGGATGACGGTTGGATGGGAGCTTCGGTTTGTCGCCGACAGCCAGTCCTTTTGCATCGAGAACGGGCGGTGACCTGGCGTTATCTGTTGTACGCTCACGCAGGACCAGCGAATCACGATCAACTCCGTCTCATTTCTGAGTCATTCGCTCGGAGTTCCGCGTATGCTGTTAATCGGGATCCGCGTCCACATTACGAGGCAGCGATCGTT